>JAEUQO010000175.1 GCA_016789605.1 Acidobacteriota bacterium | reverse complement strand
CGTCTGCGTGCGCGGCTTCAAGGTCGAGCAGTCGTAAACGCAACGCGCCCAATTCGTCCTCTTTGGTGCGCAAAGAAGCCTGTGCAGTGGCGACGGCTTGATTGACGTAGGTGTTGGTGTCTATCGCAAGCTGAAACGCTTCCAGTTCTGCCACCTGCGCGCGCAAATGCGTCAGCTCTTGCGCCTGTTCATGGTTGGGCGACGAAGTGGCCGCCGACCGCAACGACGCCAGCTCGTCGCGCAGCGCGGCAAGCGATGCGTCTTTTTCTTGCAAAAGTTGATTGTGCGAGGCGGCAAAAGCAGAAATCTCGTCCTGCATTGTCTCGCGCATTTGCGCCAATTGACGTTCGTGCTCGACGCTGGGAATCGTCGAAGCGGCAAGCGCCGCCAACTCGACACGCAATTGACTCAAGACACGCTCTTTGTCTTGCAGCGCAGCTTGTTTGGCGGCTTCTTCTTCTTGCAACTGCGCTTCGACAGCGACCAGCCGTTCGGGCAACGGTGCTAATACCGACAAACGACTTTCGAGCGCCTTAACCTCGTCGTCTTTGCGCGTGACCAGTGCGGCGTACTTGTCTTCCCACTCGCGTAGCCGCAAGTCGCGTTCTCTGACCTGCAACCCCAATGGCGCTAACTCTTTCACACGATTGAGCAAGGTCGAAATTTCCGTGTTTTTTGCGGTGATGTCTTCCTGCAATCGTTGCAACTGTTGCAGCAATTCGGCGGAAGGTTCTGTGGATTGTTGCAACGCGGTTTCGGCAGCGGTCAGGCGCGCTTGCAAATCTGCAGCGGTTGTTCGGAGCTGCGCCAATTCTGTTTGCGCGGTTGCGAGTTCAGCAAGCTGCGCCTGCTGTTGGCCAATTCGTTCTTGCAGCGTCTGGCGTTCAATCTCTGCTACGGCAAGCTGCTGTTGCGCAACCTCGCGTTCGCGGCTGAGCGAAACAACCTGCTCGCGTTGCGAAGCCAGCTCGGCGCGTGCGGCCCTCAATTCCTGCTGCCATTCTCGCGCTTTTTGCTCCCAGGATTCAGCGGGTGGTGTGTCTGGCAATGCGCCACGCCGACGCGTACCAAGCCAGCCCAATAGAAAACCGGCAGCCGCAGCCAGCAAGACGTAAAGCAAAACTCCTGAACTCGTCCCCATGCGACACCCTCCAATATTGCCTGATCCTGTTCGCCGATCGTTGGCTAACCGCTTTGTGATGTTTATCTTGAGGGAAGGAATGAGCGGCGATACCGCAGGCAGTATACCCCCGGCCAAGTAGAGTCGAAAATAGATGCTGGTCGGCGGCTGGCCAAAAAGCAAAAAAAATGAGGAGGCGAAATTCGCCTCCCCAAAATGTGGGTCCGAAAACGTTCGGACACCTCACCCTGAACACCAAACACACAACTGCATAACTTAAAGCCGTTTGTCGAGCTTGACCTTAAGCGTTTGTTCCGTGCGGTCACGCATCACGGTCACGCTGAGTTCGGCATCTTTCTCAACGCCGCGCTCGACCAAAGAATTCAAATCGCCGAGTGATGTTACCGGTACGCCATTGACGGCAACCAAACAATCCCCCGCTTTGATTCCGGCGCGCTCTGCCGGTTCTCCGGCGCGCACTTCGGCAATCAACAAACCATTCTTTACATTGAAATAGCGCGCCAGTTGTTCTGTCAGCGGTAACAACCGCAATCCCAACTGATGACGACCGGAACTGACGTTGTATCCTGGGCGTCTGGTCGCTGTTGGCACGGTGAGATTGCCTTCCTGCAATTGCTTCTCAACGTATTGACGCCGCTCGTCAGCCTGCTTACGAAAACTTTTTTCTTCATCCAACAAACGCGCAGCTTCTTTCTCATCGCCCCGGCGTTTGGCGTCTTCAGCTTGCTGGGCGCGATCATCAGCGGTTTGCACCATTGCATCTGAATCGGCAAACAGCCGTCGCCGCTCATCCAACATTGCGGAACGCCGCTGTCCGAGCACGACTGAAATAGCTTGCACCACGCCGTTGCGAGTTACGCTCAGGGTTACTCTGCTGCCGGGCGTGGCGTCTGTCAAAAATCCGTAAAGCTGTGCTGGGTTGTAAATCGCACGTTCATTCAACGACAAAATCACGTCGTTTTCGCGCAAACCGGCTTTGGCTGCCGGGCTGGCTTCTTCCACTTTGCCAACCACAGCGCCGCGCACTTCGCTCAATTTCAATTCTTTAGCGCGCTCTTCGTTAACGTCGCCCAGATACACGCCCAAATATCCGCCGCCGCTGGCGCGCATCTCTGCCCCAGCCGATTTAAGTTCGGGCTGCGGACTTTGCGATGTAGTTGTTTGAGCCAACGCACCGGTAGATAAGATGGCCAACCAAAGAAAGAGCAAGGACGGGGTGCAGACGCAAGATGCGCGCGCGATGCTCAGTTCCACTTGAAACTTCTGGCAAAACCGATGCTGCCTGATTTGCTGCATGAACATGAAGAATGGGATTTCTTTTGGCGCGTCCGATGCCGTTCCGTTCGCACGTGCATCTTCACGCCGGGCCGTGGGAAAGGTTCCACAAAAATTTGCATTATCAAATGGTTGCAAGGAGTTGCGACAAATGCCGACCTCTTGCAGAGTTCAAGCTTGACGTGAACGGAAGCACTGCGCTGGCGCTAAATCAGAACACGCGACATTGGTACACGATAAAGTCAGGACGCCAATATTTATCGAAATGTTTCAGCGTCGCGTGTTCTGATGACGGCTGTTACGATTTAGCCTGAACCAATCAACAGCAAAAGCGCTATCTGACTTTGAAGATGACCAATGTCAGATCGTCTTCCTGTTCTGCCTGTGCAGTCCAGGTTGAAACTTCGTTGAGAATCGCGCGTTCGATTTCAGCCGCAGGCAAATGCGCGAATTTGGCGAGCGCAGCGATCAGACGATCTTCGCCCAATTCCTCGCCTTGCGGATTGCGCGCTTCGAGCAATCCATCAGTGAATGCGGCCAGCAGGTCTCCACGTTCCAACTGCAAGACCGCATCATCATACTCAGCATCGGGAAACAATCCCAGCACCATACCGCCACATTCGAGACGTTCGACCTGCGGCTCTACGCCGTGTTTTGCACGCAGCAACAACGGTGGATTGTGTCCAGCGTTGGTGTAGCGCAACGTGTTGGCGCGTTCGTCAAACTCTGCGTAAAAGAACGTGATGTAACTGGCATCTACCATCGAAACCGCGATTTGTTGATTGACGCGCTGCACAATGCGCCGAACCGGATGCGTATAAGCCTGGAATTCATCCGCCATTTGCGCGGAAAGGCGGTGGCTGCTGTCCGCGCTGTCTGCCTGCGCGCGCAACTGCATTTTGAAATTGTAGGCATCGTGATACGCCTGAACCTGACCACGCAAATTGGCCTGCAAATTCGCCATCATCAACGCGGCAGAAACGCCTTTGCCGCAAACATCGGCCACGACAATGCCAAGCACGCCGGGAGCCGCAGCCAAATAATCATAGTAATCGCCGCTGACGGCACGCGCCGGAATGCAAATGCCCGGCGCAAAATCGAGTTTGTCGGTTTTGGGCGTGGCACGCGGAAACAATTGCGCCTGGACTTGCGCGGCGATTTTCATTTCCTGATCCAGCCGCTGTTTTTCGGCGGAAACGCGCAACAGCTCTCGTATCGAACGTGTCATGCGGTTGAATGCGGCGCTGAGTGCGCTCAACTGATCGCGTCCCGTCAATTTGATTTCGTGCGAGAAATCGCCCGCTTCGACCCGCTGCGTGCCTTCATAGAGATAATGCACGGCGCCGGTGATGGAACGCGTCAAATAGACAGCCGATCCGATGGCAACCAATCCGATCAACAAAAAGAACACGCCCAGTCCGCCAATCACCCAGAACAAAATGTCTCCGAACGCGGTCCCTGAGCGGAATTGCACAACACGCCGCCAAAGCTGGGATGGCGAAAGAAACGACGCGTCAACCATCAACACATCGCGTTCCGTATTTCGCCCTGTACGCCAATCAGTAACGGGTTGGAAGATCGGAATGCCATTAAACCAGGGCGCGGCAGGCTCGTTGTCTATGCCATCCAGCGGGATGCTTTCATCCAGATGCGCACCATCGGCTTTCAATACTAAAGACGTGATCGCTTTGCCCGGAGCGACTTCCAAATCGGTGGTGTGGCTTAAATGCTCGCTCAGTCCCTGACAAACGGGGTATCCCAACTGAAAGAGCATCGGCACCGGAGCCGTCAACTTCACCAGATGGCGAGCGTATACGCGGCAAGCGCCGTCGCCGTCTTCCAGCACCCAACCATGAAAATCCATCTTCCCTTCCAACCACGCAGGCCAGGAAGCCTGCGCCCGACGATCGTGCTGGACAAGCGCCGGATCGAATGCGCTTTTAGCTTCACCTTCGGGAGAATTGCCGCGCACGGCAACCAACAATTCGTCGCTGTCGAGTCGGCGCACGCTCAACGTGACAGCCGGGAAAATCGGCGCCAGGGCGTCGGCGCGTTCTTGCAACCGTCGCCGCATTGGCTCTGATTGGATTTGCGAAACATCAAGCGCACTGAGATCGCGGCTGAGCGCTTGTGCCGAAGTGCGTGACTGTTCAAGGTAGCCTTCCAATTGCCGCCCGACCAGACGGGCGTTGGATTGCATCACCACAACCCAGCCCAGCAAGGCGCACAATGCCAAGAGCAACACCAACGGCAAAGCGCCGATCAACAGGTAGGTCACGATCAACCGGCGACGCAACCGCCAAAGCAAATGCTGTGTCACCCAGCGAGCAGCCTTAAAGAGGAAAAACAGTAGCGGAACGACAGCCAGCGCAGAAGCCAGATCAATGACGGTCTTGAGCATTCGGCTGCCAAAAAGTGTTTGTCCGTCAACAAATACCCAATCCACAAACCAAACGGCCAAGCCAACCAGCATCGCTCTGCCCATCCAGGTGATGGGCAACAAGCTGCGCAGTAGCTCAGGCCAAAAGGATTGTCGCTGTTGGGCTTCTGGCATCGAAAATCACTCCTGAAATGTCTTCTATAAATACGAAAGCACGAAGAATCAACCGCTAGTACGATTCCTCGTGCTTCTTTGTGCCTCTGAAAGTCATTGCAACCGAAAAAATTTCAGCCGCCATCTGCTTCAAATTTCGGGTAAAGCGAATCCACCACATCGCGGTGTTTCTCTTCTACAAACTTGCGGCGCACCTTGAGCGTCGGTGTCAGCTCGCCGCCTTCGACGGAAAATTCCTGGCCTAACAATGCAATTTTTTTGATCTTTTCGTGCGGCGCGAGTTCGCGGGTGACTTCATCCACCTTTTTCTTGAAGTATTCAACGATACGCGGATGACGAACCAGGATGCCTTTATCCTTGTCATCTACGCCTAGCGATTTGGCGTAGGTACGCAACTGATCAAAGGCTGGCACAATTAGCGCAGCAGCGAATTTGCGCGCATTGCCGATCACAATCACTTGTTCGACCATCGGCACAGTGCGAATCATGTTCTCAATCGGTTGCGGCGCAATGTATTTGCCCAGGCTGGTTTTGATCAGGTCTTTCTTGCGGTCGGTGATGCGAATGTAACCATCGTTATCCACAGTGCCGATATCGCCGGTATGAAACCAAACGCCATCGTCATAGCGGCGAATTGCCTGCTCGGTTTCTTCGGCCATGTGGTAATAGCCCTGCATCACGTTGTCGCCCTGAACCAACAACTCACCGTCTTCGGCGACTTTGACTTTGACGCCGGGAATCGTCTGGCCAATGGTGCCGATGCGATTCGCTGTCGGACGATTGAAAGAAACCACCGGCGCAGTTTCGGTCAAACCATAGCCTTGCAAAATCGTAATGCCCGCTCCGGCAAAGATGTATGCCAGTTCCGGCGATAACGCTGCACCGCCCGCCACAAAAAAGCGAATGCGTCCGCCAACGGCGGCGCGCCACTTGGTAAACACGAGCCGATCCAGCACCTTGTGTTCCAACCGCAAACGCAAAGGAACTGATTGTCCCTTGTCTTCCAGCACGGCGATTTGGCGTCCGACGTCAATCGCGCGATGAAAGATTTTCTGCTGCATCGGCTTGGCTTCGGCAGCTTTCTTGTTGATCGTCGCGTAGATGCGTTCAAACAGACGCGGGACAGCGGTCACAATCGTAGGCCGCACTTCCTTGATGTCTTCGGCGACGGTTTCGACACCGCGCGCAAAACAGATTTGCACGCCGAAATACATGTAGATGTAGAGCACCGTTCGTTCAAACACGTGCGAGAGCGGCAAGAAACTCAGCGCAATATCGTCATCGTGCAAATCGAATACGGCTCCTGAATGCAGTGTATTCGAGACCAAATTACGATGCGTCAGCATGACGCCTTTGGGTACGCCGGTTGTTCCTGACGTGTAGATGATGGTGGCCAGATCATCCGGCGTCGGCTGAGCAGCCAATTGCGCAAACAGTTCCGGTTGGCGGGCGCGTTCGGCAGCGCCCAGACTTTCCAACTCCGAAAGCGTCAACGCGTCACCGTCTAATGCGCCTTCTTTGGGGGATTCAAAAAAGATCAACCGCGGACGTTCTTTGCCTTTGAGCGCATCGAGCGCGGGTTGAATGCGGCGCAACATTTTCTGATTGGAGATAAACAGCACGCGCGCGCCGCTGTCTCGTATGATGTATTCGACCTGATCAACCGCTTGTGTGGGATAAATCGGCACATTGACTGCGCCGCTGGAAAGGATGGCGTAATCGCTGATGCTCCAGTCGGGACAACTTTCCGCCAGCAATGCCGCGCGTTCGCCCGCGCTTAAGCCAAGCTGATGCAAACCTACGGCGATGTTTTGCACCCGTTCTCGCAACTCCGCGCCGGTAATGTCATGCCATTGCTTGTCGCGCTTATAACTCATCACGACATTGTTGCCGCGACGTTCGATTGCCTGACTGAACAGCTCGTTGATAGTGCGAGGCTCGCCAGTGCTCATCTTTATCACCTGCCTAATTGTAGGATCGTTCTATTTGTTTGGACTGTAGGGATGAACGGAGCCAGCAAGGTCTGCTTTCTGACTCCGTTCGTGCGCGCGTGATGATCAATCCAATCGAAGGATTTGTCAATTTCCGGCAGCCACGCCGGGCAGGCTTCACGAGGTGGCAAAATCTATTGGCTGGTGCAGTTTCGCCTGTTGATGCTCGATGACGCTGAGCAGGATTTCATCCAGGGTGAAACTGGGTTGATACCCGACCAGTTGCTGAATCTTTCCGATATTCGGCACGCGCCGCAGCATGTCTTCAAAGCCTTCTTCATAGGCTTTTTCATAGGGCACAAATTCGATGGACGAGGGCGAGCCGGTCAGCTCTTTAAT
>JAEUQO010000134.1 GCA_016789605.1 Acidobacteriota bacterium | reverse complement strand
CCTTTTCCCCATTGTTGCTCAGCCCCAATATCTCGTTGGTTTCGCTTTCCGGTTCCCTGCTGGTGCCTTTGCCCTAGTCGTTTCCCCGAACTGGTGTGTGCCTCTGGTCACGCCCCACACTGATCAAGAAGCTGAACAATCGCTTGATCAATAAGGAGTATCATTGACTATGGTTTCGCAAAGAATCTCCCTCACACCGGCGCGCCTGTTGCTGTTATTGCTTTTTGGGGCGCTGTGTTTGTTTGTCGCTCTTTCTACCCAAGCCACCATCATGCAACGGTTGGAAATCGAAGACCTCACCCGACTTTCCTCCGATGTTTTCCACGGACAAATCCTGAGTACTGAAACGCGCTGGAACCCGGAACACACGCGCATCTATACCGATGTGCGCGTGCGCATCAATGAAGCATTCAAGGGAACAGCCAAATCGAATTCCGTCGTGACCGTCACCCAATTGGGCGGCGAAAAAGACGGTGTCAAGGTAGATTACGCAGGACGGCCTGAATTCACGACAGGTGAATCGGTCGTACTCTTCACCACTCGCACACAATCCAATCAACTGACGGTCGTCGCGCTCAAACAAGGCAAATTGCAAGTCAAAGGTGCGGAAGTCACACGTGATTTTTCCGGCCTGACGCTGGTTCAACGCACCAAACAAAACCAGGCGCTGCAACCGGTTGCCGCGCGGCCTGACCGCCTGACAATGGATGAATTGCGCACGCGGATTGTTCGTTCACGCTAACGAACCAATCCGATGTCTTCTTGTCCAACTGTCCCCGTACGCTATGAAACAAATACTCTCTGCTACGGCCCTGATCGCGATTTTCTTTCTGGCAACTCACTCCACGGCGTCTTACGTGCGCAGTCCGCTGAGCACGGGGACGCCGATGGCGTGGAACCTGACCAATCCCGGCACCCAGGAAGTGTCCAACGGGCGCATCACTTACAATCTCAATCCCGCCGGGAGCGATGACCTTCCTTTTTCCGAAGTCGAACGTGCGCTCGCCGCTTCCTTCCAAAGCTGGGAAAACATTCCGACCAGCGAAGTCGCCTTCCAACGCGGCCCCAACACCAGCGCAACCGTCACGACCAACGACAATGTGTTGCAGATTTACTGGTTGGAAAACACGACCAATTCAGGCGACGGGTTGAATCTGGCGGGCACGTTGGGGTTGACACGGTTGACTACGTTTACCAGTGGGGCACGCTCAGGCGAGATCATAGATGGCGCGATTGTCTTCAACGGCAACCAGTTTAAATGGGCAACCGATGGGCGCGCAGATGCCGCTGATTTGCAGGAAGTTGCGACTCACGAGATCGGTCACTTGATCGGCTTGACGCACAGCCCCATCGGCGGAACGACGATGTTTCCGCGCACGGGCGTCGGCCGTACACAAGGCCGCACGCTGGCATTTGACGACCAAATTGCCGCTTCGGTGATTTATCCGTCGCCCGGATTCCTGCAAACGACTGCTACCTTGCGCGGCAACGTGCGGGACGGCAACGGTGGAAATATTTTTGGCGCACACGTCGTTGCCGTAGACGCCAATGGCGTTAGTGTCGCAGGTGGGATCACACTGCAAGACGGCAGTTACACCATTCAGGGATTGCTGCCAGGGTCATACAACGTGTACGCAGAACCGACAGACCCTCTGACGGGCGCATATTTCAGCCGTTCTGATTTGCAAAGCTTTTTCAGTGGCATCACCACCGATTTTCAAACCTCGCGAGACTTTCCGGTCACGTTGTCCGCAGGCGGCACAACCACGCAAAACATTACCGTCAGCGCAGGCGCTCCCGCCCTCGACGGCTATTTCGTCTATGATCGGGCCAGCGGAAACTTCTTCAATGTCGGTTCCCAAGTGCGCCAGGGAGAATCCAGAGCGCTGGTTGCCGTCGGCGGTCCCGGCTTGCCGCAATCGGGCACACCGCTCAGCATCAGCGGGCCGGGCATCACGGTTGGGCCAACGTATTTCAACCGCTTGGGCAATGGCATGCCGTCGGTCGCGATAGAAATCACCGTCAGTCCGGACGCGCCCGTTGGGCCGCGCAACATGATCATTACCAACGGCTCACAAAGAACCATTGTCACCGGCGGCGTTGAAATTTTGGCGTCTGCGGCTGCGGCACCGGCAGTTGTATCATCCGCCAATTTCAGCAACCAACTGGCGGCAGAAGCTCTGGTTTCCGTTTTTGGTCAGAATCTGGCGCCGACAACACAAGTCGCTGCGACCAGCCCGCTACCCACAATTCTCAACGGCACGTCTATCCGCTTGCGCGACGGCGCCGGTAACGAACGTCTCGCGCCGCTCTTTTTCGTGTCACCGACACAGATCAACTTTCAAATCGCGCCCGGCATTCAAACGGGGCAAACATCCGTCACAATCACCAACAGCAACGGCGATCAGTTTTCCAGCACGGTGCAGCTAAATGCGACAGCGCCAGGCTTATTCGCGGCCAACGGCACAGGCAAAGACCTCGCCGCGGCAGTCGTCTTTCGCCGCAAAGCCAACGGTCAGGAAAGTTTTGAATCGCTGGTGCGCTTTGATACGGCGTCCAGTCAATTCGTCGCCATTCCGATTGACCTGGGACCGGCGACGGATCAAGTCGTGCTCGTGCTTTTCGGCACCGGCATACGTTTTCGCAGCTCCCTCTCGGCAATGAGCTACAACGTCGGCGGAACCACGGGCACACCACTATTTGCCGGCGCCCAAGGCGACTTTGTCGGTTTGGATCAAATCAACGTCCCGCTTTCACGCAATTTGTTGGGACGCGGGCTGGTCAACGTCTCGCTGACCGCCGACGGCAAACCGTCAAACACTGTCACCATCAACGTAAAGTGAAGCGTGTGCCAGGGTCAGACGTGCCCAAGCCCCCCAATGCAGACGCTTCAACTCTTGAACAGGCTTAGCCGCGCGTCTTTTTTCGCT
>JAEUQO010000073.1 GCA_016789605.1 Acidobacteriota bacterium | reverse complement strand
GCCGTCGGCTACGAAAAAGAGTTCACGGAAAACGGCATCCAATTCCGCAACAACATCTTCATGCACGTGTTGCGCGGAGGCCCACAAGGCGGCGGTTATTCCACAGTCGAAGACTTGCTGAAATTCGATGTCGCGCTTCGTTCCGGCAAATTGCTCGGCAAGGAGTATGTGAAGCTTTTGCTGTCACCTAAACCGGAGTTGAAATCGCCTGATTACGGTTATGGCTTTCAGGTTGATAACGAAAACCAGATTGCCGGGCACGGCGGCGGTTTCCCCGGCATCAACTCCAACCTGGATATGTTCCTGGGCAACGGATTCACGGCGGTGGTGATGTCCAATTACGGCAGAGGCGCTTCGCCCGTCAGCGATAAGATGCGGGAATTGGTGCTGAGCGGCCAACCGGCACAGGTTTCCAATCGCTAAACCTGGCAACGACCAAAAACAGTGTGAGCGGGTCAGCGCAGCAATTGCGCCGACCCGCTCACATTTTCAGACGAAAGTCAGAGTCCCAATTATTCGACAAATTCGACGTTGACCTGATTCGGAATCACGCCTTTTTTGAAGCCTTCATCCAGCAACAGTTTCACGGCCTGACGGTCTCGGTCGGTGTACCCAAGCGTGGAACTGTTGACCCACATCGCCACAAAACGATCTGCCGTTTCGGTCGGCATATCCCGCGCAAACTGCATGGCATAGGCGAGCGCGTCTTGCCGGTTGTCCATCGAAAACTGAATCGAACGGTGCAGCCAGTAGGACACCTTTTTTTGCAGTTCCGGGCCCAGGTCGCGTTTGATGGCGTTGCCACCCATCGGCAAAGGCAAGCCCGTTTGCTCTTTCCACCACGCACCCAGATCCACCACTTTGTTCAATCCCTGTTCGTGATAGGTCAACTGGCCTTCGTGAATGAGCAAGCCGGCGTCGTACTTTTTGGCGACGACCAGATCAATGATTTCGTCGAACGGTTCGACGCCGTATTCAAATTCCGGCGTATGAAGTTTCAACGATAGAAACGCACTGGTCAGTTTGCCGGGAATGGCGATGCGCAGGTTTTTCAATTCGCTGGCGGGCACCGGTTCGCGTGCGACGACAATCGGGCCATAGCCATCGCCGATGCTGGCGCCGTGCGGCAACAAAGCGTAGTTGTCTGAAATGTAAGCGTAGGCGTGAAACGACACTGCCGTCACGTCATATTCCTGCGTGGTCATCGCAATCTGGTTCAGCGATTGAATGTCTTTCAGCACATGGCTGAAGTGCAATTCGCCGGTATCCAGCTTGTCCGTTGCCAAGCCGTAAAACATAAATGCGTCGTCCGAATCCGGACTGTGCGCAACTTTAATTTCGCGTGTAGCCATAAATTGATCCGTTGTTAATCAGAAAATGACCCGCCCCAACCGCAATGCTCATGGTGGGGTGGGGTGAATTTGGTGTCGAGATTAGTGCTCGCACAGCATACACCACCACAGAGGGTTCAGGCGAATGACCGTCTTTAGCGCAAGATCGTCTGGCAGCGTTGTTGGGCTGTCCTTTCATCTGGATACGATTGCCCGCGACGCGCTTTGCATTCTTCCGGCGAGAGGTCAATGACACGTCCGCCCAGACAACAATAGCCTTTGCGTTCCGGCTCGCGGCTGATGCCTTCGCCTCGCAAAGAGGCGCTGCGATTGAGTTGGCCAACAAAGACCGTCAGCGAGCCGTTTTTCTGACCTGACGAGCGGGGAGCGAACGTGACGCTGAGGCGACAGCTTTCACCCGGATTCAGTCGTTGGTTGCAAGTGTTTCCCGTCAGCACGAAATGCCCATTGGCATTGGGCGTCACTGCTCCGCCACTGATGCCGGAAACAAGGCTGCCCAGGAAACTGTCGGTGACAGAAACTCTTGGCGCATCGAAAGCGATGTCGCCTTCATTGGTCAACGTCACTAATTGCGACTGGCCTCGTGTACCTACAGATTGTTGACCGAAATTCAGATTGCCTGGCGTCAACGAGAATCGCTCGCTCGGGGTTGGGGGAGCTGTCGTACCACGCAAGGGCACTTCGGTTTGTTCGCCAACACCATCGTGGGTGATCAAGAGTGTGGCTACCGATTCACGCGCCCGATTGGCTGCGCGACGCGAAGCCGGGCGCGGAGCAAATATGACAGATGCGGTACAGCGATCTTGTGCGGTCAGTGTGCGGTCAGCACAACTTGAGCGCAGGCTGAAATCCTGTGCGTCGTTGCCTGTGATTGTCAGCCCGCGCAAGGATAGTTCGCCCGTCCCGTCGGTTTGCAGCGTGATTTGTTGTGCTCCGCCACGTGTATTGCTGCCTTGCTGAAAGTCCAATCGAGCAGGGCGCACAAGCAAACGGGGACGAGCGCGAACCAGACCTCGTCCTCGTATCGAGATGAGGTGAGGGCTATTTGGTGCGTCGCTTTGGATGGTGAGAGTTGCTTGGTGCTCCTGGGCATTGCGCGGCACAAAACGTACCCTGATCTGGCAGGTTTGCCGTTGTGTCAGCGTTGTATTGGAACAGCTATTGTTGGCGAGAAAGAACACAGGGCTGCGTGACAAACTGATTGCCCCAATTTGCACTGGCGCCGCATTTGAGCTGGCCAACGTAATCGTTTTTTCAATGCCGCCTTCGCGGGGTTCCTGATCGCCAAAATCCAATGGGTCAGGAGACACCAGCAGCGCAGGTGACGGCGATGCGCCTGTCCCGCTCAGACCAACCGTCTGGCGGCCAGCGTTTGTCGTAACGGTCAACGAGGCCGTTCGTGGACCTGGTGTTTGAGGCGAGAACAAGACCTGGACGACGCAATTTTCGTTTTGCGACAGTGTGCGATTGGCACACGAGTTACTACGAATCGAAAAGTCGCGCTGCTGTTCATTCGCAAAAGATATCTGGCTGACCGTTAACGGCGAAGCTCCGCCGTTGCTGATTGTGATGGCGCCCGGCCTTGTTATTGCGCCCAGCCGTTGTTCACCGAAGCCAAGCTGCAATGGGGTGACAAGCAATCGTGCAGGTGGCGGTTGCAGACCTTGTCCGCTTAGCGGCACGGTCAGGATCGTTGCATCCGCTTCATTGCTGATACGCAAAACTGCTCGGCGCTCTCCCACGACATGCGGCGTAAAAGTCAGCTCAAGAAGGCAGAACCCTTTTGCTGTCAGGCGGGTTCCGCAGGCGTTTTCCTTGATGGCGAAATCGCGCTCTGCCTCGCCTTGTATGGTTACCGTTGCCAACTGCAAAAAGGAGCTGCCTTCATTGGTCAGCCTGATTTGTTGAGTGAGACCGATTTTGCCAATTTCCAGGCTGCCAAACGTCAGCGAGCCAGGGGTACTGGATAGCTTACTTACTGGTGACGGTGACGACGGCGGCGGCGTCACTATGGGGCTCGACGTCGTTGTCGCAGTGGCTGTTGGGGATGGTGTCGGCGACACGGCGACTGTCGGAGCTGGTGTTGGCGCTATTGCTGTCCCAAGCAAGGGCAAACTGGGCAATTCTGTTCCGGCAGTGTCGCGCAATATCGCCCTGGCGTTTTTGAAGCCGGGTTGTTGTGGCACAAACGTAAAGCTGATTTGGCAGCTTTCATTTTGTGCTAGCTGACGGTTACGGCAATCTTCTTTAACGATTTGAAAGTCGTTGCTGTTGTTTCCGATGATGTCCAAGCTGGTAATTTTCAGTAGCTGTGCACGCGGATTGAGCAGCGAGACCGTGCGCTCGGTGCTGGGACCGCCAATCGCCTGGTTGCCAAACGGCAATTCGTTGGGGGCAAAAAGCAGTCTTGGTTGTGCTTTGATGTACGGCCACAAAAGAAGCAGGCTTAAGCCCGCGAGCAACGCACCGCCAAAAAACTTCAGCAGTCCGGGCACACGGCGCTTTTTAGGAAAAGGTTGCGGGGGCGAGTCAAGCTCGGCTGGTGTGTGCGACGGTACAAAGGGAACCGGGGGGATCAGCCAATCGAGGTTGTGACGCGTGACGGATGCGGCGACGTGATCGCCTAACGCAACGCGTCGTTCGAGGGCTTCTGTCAATAATGCTTGCGCCGAAGTGTTGTTGCTTAAACACAGTGCGCGTGTGCCTTGTTCGTGCAAAACCCAGGCTTCTGTGGCGCGGTCACCGCTTGCTTGCGCGGCCTGCCCGATTGCTTGCAGCACTTGGCCCCAAGATTCCCACTGCCCACTCTGGATCAAGCTGCTTTCCAGCAATTTACCCAACTGAATGGTGTCAGCGTGCCGCCCGGTTTCTGTTGTCCAATGAAACAGGGACCGTATCGCCGGCAACTCGTTTTGTAGCACTTCAGGGGCGGGCTGAGTTTCCGCCCAAGCAAGATAATGTGAAAGTGCTCGTTCGCGCCATTCGGTTAAATCCCATTGTTGGGGTAATAGCGTTTGTACAGCATCGGTGAGCCGATAGCTTTGCCCTTGCGGCCCGCACGGGGCTAGCAGTTTATGCTCTGCCAGGTTGGTCACTGTCGCTTCAAGTTCGGGGACGTCAGCCAGCGTGGCCAATGTTCCCCCCAAAACCGGTGCGCCGGGCAGCGCAGCCAGCATGGCCAGCACGCGTTTTTCCTTTTCTGAACAGGTGGCGATCAGTTGTTCGTTCAGCGCCGTTGCCGGAGCCGCCGACGCCTGCAAACTCGCGGCAACTTGCGCCAGCGATTGTTGCTGGTCGCGGGCCAGCCCTGCTGCCTGCGACAGATGCAGCGGATGCCCGCGCAACAGGACGCAGATAGACTGCGCAACCTCTTGCTCTGCGGGCGTTAGGCTGCGGCCCAATTCACGTGCAAATAATTCAAGCGCTTCTTTTTCCGGCAAACCGGCGACGAGCAGGGCACAGCCTTCGCCAAACAAATGCCGCTCTTGCGCTGACCAGAGAACCGCTGTTTCAGGTAATGCATTTAACACGCGGTCGAGCTCTGTGCGATTGGTTGCCACATCGTCGAGCAACACCAGCGCGCGTTTGTCGCGTAACCAGTTGAGCAGCTCGGCTTCGCGCGGTTTGTAGGTTGGTGCGCTTTCGTAAAACGAGTCAAAAAGAAATTGCAGCAAATCTGTAGCTGGTTGGTGTCCGACTTGTTCTACATAAATTGCGCCGTCCGGGAGTTGTGCCGTAGGAATATGATAAGCCAGGTGTCGTAACAAGGCTGTTTTGCCGCTGCCCGCTGCGCCATACAACTCTACTGGCAGCAGGGATTGCAGCGCTTGCAGCGCGGCGGCGGTTTCCGCTGTGCGGTCCAACAAACCGCGCATGGGGCGCACACTGGGGCGCAGCGGCGTCGTGCGTGGGCGAGGTTGTACTGGATGACCGTCATATACCACGCTGCCATATACCGCCCCGAGCTCCAGCCGCACGTGACGGTGATCTTCACGCTCGGTTGTAATCGTTGCAGGAGCTTGCGCTGTTAATTGCGCTGAGAGAATCGTGTCGAAAAACCAGCGATGCAGGTCGTCGCGCACGCAAACCGCCAGCGCCACGGGCGTCGAAAATGGTTCGGCGATGATGTGTTGGCGGCGTAGCGCTTCTTTGAAAGCAGACAGTTGCGCGGCTTTGGCCGGGTCGTTATCACGCCCTTCGAGGGGAATCGCGGTTTCGCTTTTGAAGTAAATGAAGCATGGCAACGGGGGATTGCTAGCGCACGCACGCCGGTACTCGGCTTCGGTAATGCCAGATCCGTATCTGCCGCCGATGATGCCCAGGTAGAGGTCAGACTTGTCGACTTCCGCCAGCGACGTTTCTTTGGTGGTTTCAGACCGGCTGCCGAAATATTCCATTCCCACGAATTTGCCGAAGCGGGTGCGCTGAATGGCGTCTTCAACGGCATGGCGTTCTGGTTGCAAATCCAACCAGGTTGAGCTGACAAAAATACGAACAATACGAGTAGCGGCAGGAGTCATGGCTATTCTCCTCTGATCTATAGTGCGCTGGCTGATGGCGCGTTAGCTGAGTTTTCAACTTCAGTTGGGCTGAGATTGGTTCAATAACTCAATCTTGCGTACGAAATCTACGCCAGTCTGACGCGCAGGTCAAACTTGACTAAATTACGCGCGTCAGACCGGTTGGGTTTCCTGAAAATCAGAAACGGCGGGATTAGGCTGCGGCAGAAACAGAATCCCAGGGCACGCATCAGTCTTCTTACGAGTATTTCAGGTTTTAGCTCCTGGTTCTTGATCTGATGCATGTCTTCGGTGCGTTTGACCTGGGGCAATTTGTCAGTCACGATGTTGCAAAATTTGTTTTCCCTGCTCTGGGAACTTGTTCAATAGCCAGCGAAGCACAGCTAGCTGGTCAGCAGTCGTAGCCCGGCGAATTTGAATCAGCAACTTTTGCTGTGAAGGGCGATCCAACGTTAGATTCTTTGCCCCTTCGTTACAGACAGAACATATTGCCCGCAAGTTAGATGCATCATCGCTGCCTCCCATGCTCTTATCAATGATGTGTCCAATGTGTAGCCGTGTTCGCCGCATTGGGTCATAGGGATGAGGTTCGCCTGCGACAGCCCCGCACATTTGGCAAGTAAAACCATTGCGATCTAAGACATAAGAGCGTGCTTCTTTACTGATTGCTCGCTCAAATGCTGGAATTGGTTTGGGATCGAGTAGTAAGTATTGTCCTGGTTTTAGATCGCTTCGGTCATTGTGGGTGAGAATTTGAAAGCCTTCCTCCGTGCGAAGCTCTCTTACCCGGCGAGCCCATTCAGAGGCCCCTCCTGCGACTTGCTGTAATTCTTGTGATTCCAGAATTTTCCCTAAATGGGCCAAAAAGTAAGCTCGTAATTTTGCTCTTGCTCCTGTATTTCCTTTGGCTTTGTCTCTCATGCAACGACCTCAAAAAAGCGCCTTCTGTGTAATGCTGAATGAATCTCTGTAGCTACGGCTTTAGCGACAGGAGGCGGAAACGCATTGCCAACCTGCCGATAAGTAGAGGTTTTCCCTCCAAAAAACTGCCAATCATCAGGGAAGCCCTGGATGCGGGCACACATTCTTACTGTAAGGCGAGGCATTCCCACAAAATCTTGAGTCGGTGCTTCGTTCGCAATACCAAGGCCATCCACACCAAGCGCCGCCCAAGCTTTTCTCGCCCGCGTTGGCCCTAAATCAGGCCCGCCGTGCTTTTTCGATCCGCCAACAAGTGTCGGCGCGATCTCGTCTGCACGGATTTTCCACATGTCTACCCCTCGCCAATGATTTACAGCCATTAAGTCATACAACGTTTCGCCAACAGTTTGAGGCTTTCCGGCAGATGTATGAGGCCACGAAAATGAATCAATGTACTCTTTCTTCAGTGCAACAATTACTACCCGTGGTCTTAATTGAGGTACACCAAAGTCGCAAGCATTAAGTAGCCGCCACTCTGTGTCATACCCAAGCTTCTTCAATTGATCTCGGAGGTTAAAACGATAATCCTCAAACACGGCATCAAGAAATCCCCGGACATTCTCAATCATGACGGCCTTGGGCCTAATCTCGTCCACAAGCCTGATAGCTGCAGGAAAAAGATTTCTTTCATCCGCCTCTCCTAACTGCTTTCCCGCAACGCTAAACGGAGGGCAGGGTAAGCCGCCTGCTAGCAGATCTATTCCCTTGTAAGGCCGACCATCGAATGTTTGGATATCTGATTCATGTACTGACCAGTTGGGGCGATTGACGCGAAGTGTTTTGCAGCAATGGGCATCAATCTCGACCAGCGCACTATGGCTAAATCCGGCTTGTTCAAGGCCAAGTGCTTGGCCGCCAGCGCCTGCGCATAGTTCGATCGTAGATAAACAGGTCATAAGGTTTGTCTAGGCTGCGGCAGAAAACGTGCGCAGCGGATGATACAGCGTGTCGCGTTCGACGGCTTCAAACCCGGCTTCGTTGATCAGGCGGATGATTTCGTCTTTGGTCGCTTCGTTTTCGTTTTTCGCTTCGACCAGATACGACTCCATCAATTCGCCGCCTTTGGAAATCGTGCCGTCAAAATCGTTCGCGCCAAAATGCAATGCGGTTTGCGCCAGACGTTTGCCCAGCATCACCCAATAGGCTTTGATGTGGTCAACGTTGTCCAGCAGCAGGCGCGAAACGGCAATGACCTTCAGGCTGTCAATGCCGGAAGGGCCGGGCAAATGCGACAATTGCGTGCCCGCCGGGTAAAACGCCAGCGGAATGAAACACTGGAAGCCGCCGGATTTGTCCTGTTGTTCGCGCAACCGGACGAAATGGTCAACGCGGTCTTCGGTGGTTTCAATGTGGCCGTAAAGCATCGTCGCGTTGGTTTTCAAGCCGGCGTGATGGACTTTGCCCGCGACATCCAGCCAACGCTGGCCGTCGGTTTTGTGCGTGCAGATTTTGGCGCGCGTTTCTTCGGCAAACACTTCCGCGCCGCCACCCGGACAGGAATCCATGCCCGCATTACGCAGTTTTTCAATCACTTCTTCGTCCGTCATTTTGTAAAACTTGGCGAAGAAATCCAGTTCGACCATCGTGAAGGCTTTCAGGTGCAATTGCGGCACCTCGCGTTTGAGCGCCGAAAGCAAATCCGTGTAATACGAAAACGGCAGCCGCGTATTCAAGCCGCCGACGATGTGCAATTCGGTCGCGCCTTGTTCAGCGGCTTCGCGCGCGACTTTCAGGCTTTCTTCCAGGCTGTGCGTGTAACCGCCTTCCTGGTTATGTTTGACAAAGAAGCCGCAGAATTTGCAATCGGCGTAGCAATAATTGGTCGGGTTCAGGTGGCGGTTGACGTTGAAATACGTCTTCACGCCGTGTTTGCGGCGGCGCACGATGTCGGCCAGACGGCCCACGCCGTGCAAGTCGTGGCTGCGAAACAGGGTCAGCCCGTCAGCAAAACTCAGTCGTTCGTCGGCCAGGACTTTTTCCGCAATCGGAGCCAACGCGGGGTCTAGTAGAAAGGTGTTCATAAGCAAGATTCCTTTGTGATGCTCGCCTCAAAGAGGCGTGTTCGCCAGCGTTGCCAGCGCTGCGCCGGTCACACGAAAGACCGTCCATTCATCAAGCGGCACTGCGCCGAGCGATTTATAAAACTTGATGGCCGGCTCGTTCCAATCGAGCACGGACCATTCCAGGCGACCGCAATTGCGTTCCTCGGCCAACCGCGCCAGATGAATCAGCAAGGCTTTGCCAAAACCTTTGCCGCGCTGATCCTCGTCTACATACAAATCTTCCAGGTAAATGCCGGGTTTGCCCAAAAACGTCGAATAGTTATGAAAGAAAAGAGCAAAGCCCACCGGTTGGCCGTGGTGATACGCAATGACGACTTCGGCATAGCGCCGTTCGCCGAACAGGGTTTCTTGCAAACCAGCCTCGGTGGCGGTGACTTCGTGCGCCAGTTTTTCATAGACGGCCAGTTTGTTGATGAAGCTCAAAATCACAGGCACGTCGGCGCTGGTGGCGGATCGGATTTCAAAATGGTCTGGCATTATTTCGTGTCTGATTTCAGGTCCAATACTTTGCGGATGAGTTCTTCGATGTCGTCCACGATGACTTCGCCGGGGGCGATGTGAACGCGGCGCGCGACGGTTTCACCGTCTTTTTGCAATTCCGTAGCTTTGATCAACACGTTCAGCGGCGTGCCCCAAATGCGCTGATCATCTATCTGGCTGCGGTATTGATAATGTGTGGTGCCGGTACGGTCTTTTTTTTTGCCGTCGCCTTCCACGCAAATCGGATAGGTCGGCTGGTGGCGCGCGATGAATTTGTCCAGTTCTTCCGGTGACGAATACTCACACACGCCGATGACCAGCAATCCGTGTTCGCGGTATTTGTTGTACAACTCGGTCATCGTTTTCACGTCGTAATTCGAGTTGTGACACCAGGCCGCGAAATAGTGAATCAGGACGAGTTTGTTTTCTTCGAGAGCTGCGCGCAGGTTGAGCACGCTGCCGTCCTGTTTGGGAAAGCTGAAGTCTTTCATCTGCAATCTGACTTCGCGCAACGGCACGTAGTTGTGTTCTTGTTTGCGCTTTTGCGCAAACGCCGCCGTGGTCAGCCAGAATGTGGCCAGCAACACCAAACAGAGCTTTTGCCAGGAAGAATTCATCGGAATAGAAAGACATCTGCGGCAATGGTCAGGAACAAAATGATGCTGACGTAAGCGTTGGTTGTAAAAAACGCCATGTTCAGCCGCGAAAGATCATCCGCGCGCACCAGCCGGTGTTGATACACCAGCAGGGCTGCCGTGGCGATGATGCCGAGCAGACCGAGCGAGTGCAAGCCAGTCAGCAGATAAATCCAAAGCAACGCCAGGAACATCAGCGCGTGTAACGCCCGTGAAATCCAGAGCGCCCGCGCAATGCCAAATCGTTGCGGGATGGAATTCAACCCTGCCTGGGCGTCGAATTCCTGATCCTGACAGGCGTAAATGATGTCGAAGCCTGCCGTCCAGAGCAGCACTGCCAGACTGAGCAAGAGCGGCACCGGCGAATCGAGCGTGCCGCGCACGGCGATCCAGGCGCCGGTCGGAGCGATACACAAACACCAGCCGAGCACCAGATGCGACAAGGAAGTGAAGCGTTTGGTGTAGGAGTAAAACAGCACTGACGCCAGCGCGATGGGCGACAACAGCAACGTCAGCCGATTAAGCATCCACGCGGCCATGAAAAACAACGCCGACGAAACCACGATGAAGATCGTGACGAATTGCACGCTGAGCAATCCGGCGGGCAGTGCGCGCGTGCGTGTGCGCGGGTTTGCCGCGTCAAATTCGCGGTCTACCAGACGGTTAAACGCCATGGCGGCGGAACGTGCGCCGACCATGGCCACGCAAATCCAGAGAATTTGCCCACCGGTCGGCATTCCTTGAGCGGCGAGCACTGCGCCCAAAAACGCAAACGGCAGGGCAAAGAGCGTGTGCTCGATTTTGATCATTTCCAGCGTGGTTTTCAGACTCTGTAACATAGCGTTTGATTGGCGTTCTGTGGCGCAGCTCATTCCTTTCCGCGTGTCGCAGCTTCGGCTCGTTGGCGCGCCGGTTTGCTGCCTGTCCAGCGTGTTTCTTGCTTGTGGCTGACGCCCAGATGATCCAACAGCCGGTGCACGAAATGTTCGACCAGGTCGTCAATCGTTTGCGGCAGGTGGTAAAAACTGGGCATGGCGGGAATGATTTTGGCCCCTATTTGCGCCAGTTTAAGCATGTTTTCCAAATGTATTACGTTAAATGGCGTTTCACGTGGCACGAGCAACAATGGGCGGCCTTCTTTGAGCATCACGTCAGCCGCACGATGCACCAGATCACGTGTGATCCCGTGTGCGATGGCGGCCAGCGAACCCATGCTGCACGGCACAATGATCATGGCATCGCTCAGATACGAACCGCTGGCGACGGTCGCGCCAATGTCGCTGGGCGAATGCACAAGCACTTTGTCTGATTCTTCGCCCAGGAACGCACGCGCGACACGGGCATCAGTGCCCGCAACATTCAAGCCGAGTTCTTCGCTGACGACGCGCACGCCCGCTTGCGTAATGACCAGATCAATCCGTGAAACTTCCGGGCTGGCATTGAGGTGCACGAGTAATCGTTGCGCGTACAAGGAGCCGCTGGCTCCGGTGATGCCGACAGTGATGGTTTTCATGGTGTTTGTCAGCGCGTTGGGCGCGGTTGCAAGCAATCTCGAACTATAGGAGTCGCCGCGAAAGCTTGTCAAGCTGGCCATCCGAACGCTATAAAGCCTTTCAATATTGATTCTCCTGCAAATACTGCTATCTGGAACGCTACGCCGTGGGCGTGGCGATTCTGTCACGAAAGGCTTGTTAAACTGCCAACTGTCATATGGATCAAGAACGCCTGAAAGAGTTGCTGACGAAATTCAAAACGGACGAAGTGAGTCTGGAACAAACGCTGGATGGATTGCGCCACTTGCCGTTTGAAAGTCTGGGCTATGCGCACGTAGATCATCATCGCGCTTTGCGACAAGGCTTTCCCGAAGTCATTTTCGGCCAGGGAAAGACGCCCGAACAGGTGGGCGGCATTGCCGGTAAGCTGTTGGAAAAATCGTCCAACCTGTTGGTGACACGTACCAATCGCCAGGCTTTTGCCGAGGTGCAGGCCGTGGCCGCAGATGCCGTCTTTCACGAAAGCTGCAATGCGATTTCGGTGCGTCGCGATACGACCATTCGCGGACGCGGACTGGTTGCCGTCGTCACCGCCGGAACGTCGGACATTCCCGTGGCCGATGAAGCGGCGCTGACAGCCGAATTAATGGGAAATCGCGTGGAACGTCTATTTGATGTCGGTGTGGCCGGTATTCACCGGGTGCTGAGCCGCCGCGAATTGCTGCAATCGGCGCGCGTGATCGTTTGCGTCGCGGGCATGGAAGGCGCGTTGCCGTCTGTGGTGGGCGGACTGGTGAGCGTTCCTGTGATTGCCGTCCCGACCAGCATCGGTTATGGCGCAAGTTTTGGCGGCGTTGCGGCGCTGTTGGGAATGCTCAATTCCTGTTCGTCAAATGTGACGGTCGTCAACATTGATAACGGGTTTGGTGGCGGTTTTGTCGCCAGTCTGATCAATCGCGAATCGTAACGGCATAGCGCAGCGCCAACCGGCTAAATCAGAACACGCGACATTGATACACGATAAAGTCAGGACACCAAGATTCATCGGAATGTTTAAGCGTCGCGTGTTCTGATGACGGCTGTTACGATTTAGGTGGGAGAGGCTTGCTGCGGCTCGTCATTCTTTGGTTTGCGCGTAATCGTCGGCGACGTGACCATTGCTTTCAGGCTGGTGCGAAATTCCGGCAGTGTCATCCCTTGCCAGATTTCGCGAAACTGCACGAATAGCAGCGCTTGCCGTTGTTCATAATCGCCAAGAATTTTGACCAGCAGCGTTTGTTCGTCTTTGCTCGACGAACGTTTTTCCAGCCGCGTTTTTTCTGCCGCAAATAGTGCGCGTTGCGTTACGCAATCCTGAATCTCGCCCAGCAAATCCTGGCTGCGTTTGAGCAGGTCAATCAGCAGTGCCAACCGGTCTGGATAAAGCTCGCGCAACTGCTCGGCGCTATAGCGTAACCGTTTGCCCGAAATGCGCAGGTTGTGTAGTTGCTCAGGCGTCGGTTCGTCCGCTGGCTCCGCCCAATGGCTGTAAAACTCTTTCAGGCGCGTGCGCAAAATGCGCTCAGCAGACTGTGTGATCGGCTGACCTGGCGCAACTTTTTTGATTTTACGCGGTTTGGCCACGCGCCTCCTTTTCGTTGTTTGCCGTCAGCTCTTCGCTATCGGTCGCAAATTCCCGGGTAAACTGCGCGTATTCTTCGCTTTGCAAGTGGGTAAGAAATTCGCGATGGCGCTGTTTACGCCGGGTCCGAAGGCGCGTGTGAAGCGTACGCCGGGCTTGCCGTTCTTTGTCAGTGTTGATGGCAGGATTGATTTGCAGGGCGGCCAGCAATACGTCGAGGTCGCGAACCGCTCCCAAGGAATTGGCCAGGCGCTCCATCTGCGTACGTAATTCTTTTCGTTTGCCAGCGTCCAGGCAGACGGCAAAATTGCTGAGCGCAACACGTAAACGACGAATGCCGACGCGCATGTCGTGAATGGCTTCGACATCGCCCGCGCGCGCGCCTGCTTCGTGCGAAAGAATGGCTTGATGCAATTGGGTAAAAGTTCGTCTGGCAAACTGCGCCATAGGCTCTGCTGACAGAGTCTGATCGGTCGCCATAAATTTTCTCCGCGTTGAGACACCAGTTCGGAATGCCGCAACATTTTACGTCGCCTAAGTTTACAGCCACAAGCAGGCGCGCGGTTTAAGTTCGGCTGAAATTTTTTAAAAAATCTTTCGGACAAGCTGGAAGAAACTTCCGATTGCGAATTTTCATTAGGTGCCAGCAAGATCTGCTGGTGTTGGGTAAAGATTGTGGCGGTCCGATGCCGGTAACAAACCCCCGCCGCTGTCTCTCGACTAGCTCTTTGGCACGGAAAGGCCGATTGTACCCAGTGAGCAATCGGCCTTTTCGTTGCCCACTCAAAGATTATCTTCTCACCCCATCAACATTTTTACCTCCAGCCAAATTCCGGGACGAACGTTTCTTCGTCAACTTCCCAAGCTTCAAACTTGCTTCAGTAGGAATTTCTCCTTCGCATACGTATAATCCGCCGCACTCATCCACCTCTACGATTATCCATACGCGAGACAACGCTGGTGTTGTGCTTTTAAGGCTGGTTTAGGTTTGCGCCTGAATTGTGGCTGCCGCCAACCCGGTGCGAGAGAGGACGGGATGACGATGCGCGCTGATTTGGCTGATTGGATTGCACTCAACATGGTGCGCGGCATAGGACCACGCACTGCCAATCAATTGCTTGACCGGTTTGGTTCACCGGCACAGGTGTTTGGGGCTTCGCGATTGGCGCTGGAAACAGCGGGCCTAAAGCCGGAAACCGTACAGGAACTGCACGATTCGGAAATCCTGGAAAAAGCCAACGCCGAAATCGAGCGGCTGGATGCTTTGGGCGCGCAAGTGATCACGCGCGATGACGAAGATTATCCACCGCTTTTGCGCGAAATTCACGATCCGCCGATTGCGCTTTATGTGCGCGGTGATTTGCCCACGGCCAGCGCGCGCCCTTGTTTGGCAGTGGTTGGGTCGCGGCGCTGTTCGACGTATGGCGTGAACGCGGCCCAGGCGCTTTCGCGAGATTTGGCTGCGCATGGGTTAACAATTGTTTCGGGCTTGGCGCGCGGCATTGACGCCGGAGCGCATCGCGGCGCTATCGAAGGGCAGGGGCTAACCATCGCGGTGGTCGGTACCGGGTTGGAAAACACCTATCCCAAAGAACACAAAAAGCTGGAAGAGGAAATCATTGCCCAAGGCGCAATTGTTTCGGAGTTTCCGTTGGGGACGCCGCCTTTGCCGCAAAACTTTCCCTATCGCAATCGGATTCTCAGCGGTCTTTCGTTTGGCGTGTTGATTGTTGAAGCGGCAGAACATAGCGGCTCGCTGATTACGGCACGCCTGGCGCAGGAACAAGGCCGCGAAGTTTTTGCCGTGCCTGGCAACATCACGTCGCAAACGTCATTCGGGCCAAATTTCCTGATCAAAGACGGCGCCAAGCTGGTGCAATACTGGCGCGATGTGGTGGAAGAATTGCCACGCGCCATCAAAGAGCAATTGTTGGGCCTGGAACGTCCGCTGCCGCTCACAAACGACGGCGCGCCCGCCCAGCCGCAATTCGAGGAATTCATTCTGACGGAGGAAGAGCGGAAAGTGTTCGACTTGCTCAGTGCGGATGTGCCTGCGCATGTTGATCAACTGCTGCTGGCCAGCGAAATGAATTCTTCTGATTTGATGAACGCGTTGCTCGGTCTGGAAATGAAAGATAGAATCAAACAGTTGCCCGGCAAAAGTTTTATCAAGAGGATGTAAGCCGACAAGATGCTCGATTGGCTGAAAGAGTGGTTTCTGGAAATCTCGCGCCAGGTCGTCGTCGCACCCGTTTACTGGGCTGCACCGCTGATGGTGGTGGTAGGCGCGCTTGATTCCTCCTTGTTATCGTTGCCGGAAGTCAACGATTACATCACGGTGGCGCGTGTGGCCAACAATCCGCTGGAAGTTTATTACTTCCCGCTGTTTCCCGCACTCGGATCGGTGTTGGGATGTTTGGTGCTCTATCGCATTGCACGACGTGGCGAACAGTTCATCAGCAAGCGGTTTCATCCGCAACACCTGAATCGCGTCAAAGAGTTATATCGCAAATGGGGATTGCTGGCGCTGGTCATTCCGGCACTGTTGCCGCCCCCAATGCCGTTCAAAATTTTTGTGGCAGCAGCAGGCGTAATGAATTACCCGATGGGGCGCTTTACGCTGGTGATCATGCTGGCGCGTCTGGCGCGTTATTATTTCTGGGGCATTCTGGCCTATTTCTTCCGCAACGAAGTGCGCCGCATGATTGATTGGTTGGGCGAACATGTGCTGGAAGTGCTGGGCATTTTGTTGGGCCTGGGCCTGCTGATTCTTTTGGTGCGTTGGATGATGGCACGATTGCGGCGTCCGGCGGTGAAAGGCAAAACACAGATTTCTTTCTCTGACTGAATTTTTATCCCTGACAGGACTAATCAAACGACATGAATGTCTTCTTTTTGAGTATCGGCAGCAAACTGAAATCGCTGCAGGTTATGCTGGTTGGTTTGGGCGCATTTGGCGTGCTGGCCATTGCGTTGCTCGATGCGGCTTTGCTGCCGCTGCCCGGCGGATTGGATGCGGTGGTGATGACGCTTTCGCATCTGAATCACGCCATGATGCCGGTCTATGTGCTGGCCGCGATTGTGGGCTCGACCTTTGGCTGTCTGGTTCCGTACTGGATTGGCCGTAAAACCGGCGAAGCCGCGCTGCGCCGCTTCAGCGAAGAAAAGCGCGCCAAGGTCAGTGACTGGATTGACCGCTATGATTTGTGGTCAATGCTGGTCGGAGCCGTTGCGCCGCCAGGCTTTCCCTTCAAACCGTTGTTGGTGACGGCGGGCGTCTTTCGCATGAAGGTTTGGCGTTTCTTGCTGGCGATTGCGATTGGCCGCACGATTCGTTTTGCGCTCGAAGGCTGGATGGCCGTCCGGTACGGTGAACAAGCCGCCAGCGTGTTCAAGCAGCATTATCCGAAAATTGGGTTGGGTCTGATTGCAGCGGTCGTCGTGATCTTCTTGATCAACAAATTTCTTTCTCGTCGGCAAGAGGACGACTCGCTGACGGAAGGCGATCTGTCTGCCGCAGAGTAAAACATTCTTGACGTTGTGAAATGGCGGCGGTGTTCGGTCAGGAATTCCTGCGAACATCCGCCGCCTTTTTCATAATCGTTGGCTCACCATTTCGGCCACGCTCTTGGCGATAGAAAGGCACGACGTCAGGCCCGGAGATTCAATTCCGATCAAGTGAATGACAGAAGCCCACTGCGGGTCTGGCGTGATCACCCAATCCACAAAACTGTGGACGTGTTCGGGCACTAAGCGCGGGCGAATGCCCGTGTAACTCAGCCGCACATCTTCGATCTTCAAACTGGGCGCCATTTGTCGCGCTGACTCATAAAAGACAGACAATTCCGTACGGTTGTTTTCGTAATCGTCTTTTTGCGTGATGTAACCCGCATTGGGTCCGATGAGCAATGCGCCACCCGTGGTTTTGGTGAAATGCACGCCCAAGCCGTGTCCGGTGGGCATCGGTAAGGGATACACCAACCCTTTGACGAAGTTGCGCGCGTGCGGCAACAGCTCTGCATATTCTCCGCGACAAGGATAGATCGTGTGTTCGCTATATCCGAACATTCGTGCCACGTCGTCGGCATACAAACCGGCTGCGTTGATTACGACGCGCGCGGCAACTTCTTCGCGTTCCGTGCGTAACAGCGCCAACCCGTCTTTCACCTCAGCGCCGATGACGCGCGTGTTTGTTAGGCTATATGCGCCATTGGCTTGGGCCAGCCGCGCCAGTGCTTTGACCAGCGCTTCGGCGTCCACGATGCCGGTGTTTGGAGACCACAGCGCAACCGGCGAGCCGATGTTAGGCTCTTTCGTCCGTATGAAGCGTTGCTCCACAACTTCCAGACCTTCCACACCATTGCCTTCGCCACGTTGGCGCAAGTCTTCGAGCAGCGGAAGCTGTGATTCGCTGTCGGCGACAATCAATTTGCCCGTACGTTCGTGCGGGACGCCGTGGGCGGCACAAAACTCATAGAGCATTGGCACGCCGCGTACGCAATGAAATGCTTTGAGCGAATCTTTCTGATAGTAAATCCCTGCGTGAATGACGCCGCTGTTACGCGTCGAAGTGCCTAACCCCAGGCGCGGCAAGGCTTCGAGCAAAAAGACGTCATCATAAAAACGGGAAACTTCGGCTGCGATGGCTGTACCTACAACACCACCGCCGATGATGACTACGTTGGCAATGTCAGAGAGGGGCATAACAGTGTTTAGGAATGTGGCAAGCTGACGCGCTCCGCGTGCAGCGCGTGTCCGGTTTCTTCGTCAATATCTACCAACAGACCGTTGAGCTTGATGTTGCCTTCGCTGGGTTCGAATTTGGCGGCCAAGCCGCGCAAAAAACGTTCGATGACGATGTCGGTTTTCATGCCGATGACTCCATCGTGGGGACCTGTCATCCCCAAGTCTGTCAGATAGGCGGTGCCGTTGGGCAGGATTTGTTCGTCGGCTGTTTGCACGTGCGTGTGTGTGCCGACAACGGCAGACACACGACCATCGAGATACCGCGCCAGCGCCAGTTTTTCTGACGTGGTTTCGGCGTGCATATCCACCAGGATGATTTTGACTGAAGGTTCCAGTGCACCGAGTTGTGCATCGGCGGCCCGAAACGGATCATCACACGGTGGCATAAACACGCGACCTTGCAAATTGATGACGGCGATGGGAATGCCTTTGCTTTTACCGACCCAACGGCCTTTGCCGGGAATCCCCGGCGCGTAATTGGCGGGCCGGAGCAAGCGCGGCTCTCGTTCGATAAATTCGAGGATTTCTCGTTTGTCGAAAATATGATTGCCAGAGGTCATCACGTCAACGCCAGCGGCAAACAGGTCTTCTGCAATACGCGGCGTAATCGAAAAGCCAGCGGCAGCGTTTTCGACATTGGCGACGACAAAATCAATTTCGCGTTGCTCGCGCAGGCTGTGCAACCGCTCTTCGAGTACACGACGACCGGCGCGCGCCATTGTGTCGCCGGTCAACAAAACTCTGAACATGCAGAGGGGCCTTTCTAAAGCTTACGTAGAAGCTTGCACAAGGATTACGGGGAAAGCGTCAATACGTCGGTTGACGTCGCGGGAAAAACGATTGCGGGACACCGCGCAGCCGTGACGTAGGATCCATTTGAACCTGCCTGTGGCAAGTGGGTGACCTAGCCCTGCGGCTTAAGAGATTCGCAACGATGGCGATCATGCTGGCCGGCAGGTGAGTGCGTTGGTCTCCCGTTCAAATGAATTGGCTCAAATTGAATTTCCTACGCACACTAACTTTGCAGAAATCCCGCAGCGCGCCGATACTAGCCCACGTGTCAGGGGTGGTCAATACCCCATTTCTGGCTTTTTCGCGGGCAGATTTCACCCTCCGCCCCCTGCGCCAATTCCTTGACAATGCGGCCATCCGATATGTATCCTCCGCGTTTTGCGTCACCCACTCGATGACCGACTGTGTGACTTCACGCGAGCAAAAATTATGTTCGAGGCACTCTCAGACAAACTCAAAAAGGTTCTTAAGGATTTGCGCGGCGAAAGCCGCCTGACGCCGGAGCATCTCGATTTGGCGATGCGTGAAATTCGCATTGCTTTGCTGGAAGCCGACGTCAGTTTCAAGGTCGTCAAGGACTTTGTTGAGAGCGTGAAGAGCAAGGCTGTCGGGCAGGAAGTGCTGCAACAGCTTTCGCCGGGCCAACAAGTCGTCAAAATCGTTTTTGATGAGTTGGTCGAAATGCTGGGCGGCACGTCCAGCCGCCTGTTGTTTACTTCCCGCCGTCCCAATTCCGTGATGATTGTCGGGTTGCAGGGGTCTGGCAAAACGACTTCGACCGGCAAGCTCTCCAAGTGGCTGTATAAGAATCAAAATCGCAATCCGCTGTTGTTGTCTGTTGACGTGTATCGCCCGGCGGCGCGCGAGCAGTTGTCGGTGATCGGCAAAGCCATCAATGTCCCCGTGTTCGCCGGTGAAGGGTTGAACGATCCGCTGGAACTCTGTAAAGCGGCGCGCTTGCATTGTGAACAAACCGGGTTTGACACGCTGATGATTGACACGGCGGGGCGGTTGCACATTGACGATGCGTTGATGGAAGAGTTGCAGCTTATCAAACGTGAGATGCAACCCAGCGAAGTCCTGTTTGTGGCCGATGCAATGACGGGACAAGACGCGGTCAACAGCGCCAAGGAATTTCACGAGCGCATTGGTATCACCGGCGTCATTCTAACCAAGATGGACGGTGACGCGCGTGGTGGTGCGGCGCTTTCGATCAAAAAGGTGCTGGGACAGCCGATCAAATTTGTTGGCGTCGGCGAAAAATACGATGCGCTTGATCCCTTTTATCCTGAACGTGTCGCCAATCGCATTCTGGGGATGGGCGATGTCGTTGGCCTGATCGAAAAAGTTCAGCAGGAAGTTGATGAAGAAAAAGCCGCGGAATTGCAGCGTAAGATGGAGGAAGACTCCTTCACGCTCGAAGATTTCCGCGATCAGCTTGGCCAGATGAAAAAGCTGGGGTCATTGTCAAACATCCTGGATATGTTGCCGGGCGATATGTTCAAGGGCATGCCCAAGATGACGCCGGAAATGACGGCACAGATGGAACAGGAGATGCGCCGCACGGAAGCGATCATCAATTCGATGACGCCCGGCGAACGGGAAGATCACCTGATCATCAGCGCTTCGCGTAAGCGGCGCATTGCCATGGGCAGCGGAACTAAAATCAAAGATGTTGAGCAATTGCTCAAGCAATACGCTGAGATGAAGATGATGATGCGCCAGTTGATGGGCGGTGAAGGCATGCTCAGCGGCATTCGCGGTAAAGTTGTGCGCAAACTGACAGGCGTCGGCGCGCGCAAGAAGAAGCAGAAAAAGAAGAAACGCAGATAGCGGCGTTTGGCATGCGCCAGACGAGTCACTATAATCCGCAAGCTTTTCTTTCCCACTCGAAAACACTAAGACAAGACCGGTTCAAGTTCGGAGGTAATTTGCTTTGTTAGCCATCAGATTGACAAGACAAGGTGCGAAGAAGAAACCCTTCTATCGTGTGGTTGTGGCCGAAAAACGCGGCAAACGCGACGGCCGTTTCGTAGAAATCGTCGGGTATTACAACCCTTGCCGCGAGCCATTGGAATTGAAGCTCGATCACGAGCGCATCAGCCATTGGTTGAAATGCGGCGCGCAACCGACTGATACGGTGCGTGACCTGATCAAGAAGAGCGAGCAACAGCAAGCCGCCGCCGCCTAAGCGTCAGCGGTGTGAGGAATGATCATGAAGGAGTTGGTTGAGCTGATTGCCAGATCGCTTGTGGATCACCCCGGCGAAGTGAGAGTCAAAGAAGTCGAAGGGCCGCAAGCTACTGTGCTCGAACTGCGCGTCGCTGACGGTGACCTGGGTAAGGTCATCGGCAAACAGGGACGCACGGCGCGGGCCTTGCGCACGGTACTCAACGCTTCGGGCATGAAGCTGAAAAAGCGCTTCGTGTTGGAAATCCTCGAATAAGCGAGATGCCAGTGGCCGCTGAAGACGCGCAAGCCGAATTGATCAGTATTGCGCGCATCGCGCGCCCGCAAGGTCGTCACGGCGAAGTTATCGCCGATTTGCTGACTGATTTTCCTGACCGCTTTGCCAAGCTGCCGGCGGCTCACGTCAAACGAGCTAACGGTGAAGTGAGTTTGTTGACGCTGGAACGCGCCCGCTTACATAAAGGCCGTGTGGTGCTGAAATTTGCGGGTTACGACAGCATCAATCAGGCCGAAGAGCTGCGGAACGCCCAGGTGCTGGTAACGCGCACGGAGCTGGTCAGGCTTCCCGCCGATACGTATTACGATTTTGATTTGCTCGATTGTGAAGTGGTGACTACGGACGGGCGACGTATCGGTCAGGTGAAAAATGTGCAGCGGTATGGCGCGGCTCCATTGTTGGGCGTGCACGACGGGGAACGCGAGCATTTGATTCCGCTGGCCACGAGCATCTGTTTGGATGTGGATATCGCGCAAAAGCGGATCATTGTAGCGTTGCCGGACGGATTGCTGGATTTGTAAGCTGCGGGGTGACTTGCTGTTAAACCACTCGCCACGCCACGCAAACAGATGATCAGCGCCGGAAAAAGCTATGCGTTTTGACTTGCTGACCATCTTCCCGGAATTTTTCAGTGGGCCGTTTGATTTCGGCATTCTGAAACGGGCGCGACAGCAAGGTTTGATTGAGATCGTCATTCACGATCTTCGCTCTTTTACATTTGATAAGCATCACCAGGTAGATGATCGGCCTTTTGGCGGTGGCGATGGCATGGTGTTCAAGCCAGAGCCAATTTTTCGCGCCGTCGAAAGTTTGCTGGCGGATTCGCCCGCACCGGAAAGCGACAAACGCACGGCGATTGTGCTGCTTTCTCCGCAAGGCCGATTATTCAAGCAAGCCGAAGCGCAGCGCCTGGCAGACGAATGTCAGCGCGTAATTTTCATCTGTGGCCGTTATGAAGGTGTGGATGAGCGCGTGGTTGAGCATTTGATCACCGATGAATTTTCTATCGGCGATTACGTGTTAACCGGCGGCGAATTACCGGCAATGGTGATGGTAGATGCGGTGGCAAGGTTATTGCCGAACGTTCTCGGTAGTGAAACTTCCGCCGTATACGATTCTTTTTCCGTCGCGTCCGACGGTTTGTTGGATTGCCCGCATTACACGCGCCCGGCGGAATTTCGCGGCTGGCGCGTGCCGGATGTGCTCATCAGCGGACATCACGGAGAAGTCGCCAAATGGCGGCGGCGGGTTTCGTTGGAAAAAACGCGGCAAATGCGGCCTGATCTTTTGGCGCAGGCGTTGCGACAAGGCAGCTTGAGCAACGCAGAGCAGCGCTGGCTGGCTGAGCGTGAACAAGAGTTGCAAGAATTGCAGACAGATTTGAAGCAAGATTCTGAAAGTTGAGGTGACCGACCATGAACAATTTGGACAGTTTGAATAGCGCGTCATTACGCTCTGATATCCCTGATTTCATTCCCGGCGACACCATCCGCGTGCACGTGCGCATCAAGGAAGGTGAAAACAAAGAACGTTTGCAGGCGTTTGAAGGCGTGGTAATCGCCCGGCGCGGCTCAGGCGTTGGTGAAACGATCACCGTGCGCAAAACCTCTTTTGGCGTTGGCGTCGAACGCATTTTCCCGCTGCACGCGACGATTGTGGATCATATCCAGGTCGTGAAGCGCGGACGCGTCCGTCGTGCCAAGCTCTACTATCTGCGTGCATTGCGCGGTAAGGCCGCTCGTATTCGCGAGCGCGATACACGCCAGCACGCCGCTGCGGCTGGTGCAAACAAATAGATTGCGCTTTGGTACGGGCCAGGAAGCGTTCTCTCGCTTTCTGGCCCGTCGCATTTTGATAACCTCGTGATGCGTTAGCTTTCGCGAGGGCTTTGCGCGTTCTTCCTTTCCGAATTCCTCATGGCAAAAACAGGCCAAGGAAAATGCGCCGGGCTCTTTGCCTTTGTTTTTTGCCAGACAGGCAAGCCCAATTTCTCACCCGCCCGAATGGCACTTCGACCACGAAATCCTTTGAGGACATCGCCGTGACTGATTACGCCGCTGCGCCGCCTGTGCAAGAACCGGAATCTTCCGCACGTCCAGCCTCTGCTTCACGACTGTTGACGATGGTTGCCTGCGCCAGTTTGCTTGGCGTGCTGGCGATTTATGTCCTGCGACTTGATCGCGTCGTTGGGTTGTTTGTGGATGACGGCTGGTATGTGTTGCTGGCCAAAGCCTTGGCCAGCGGGCAAGGATACGCGTTGCTTAATTCGCCGACACCGGGCATTTTGCCGTTGTATCCGCCTGCCTTTCCGTTTTTGTTGTCGTTGGTGTATCGCCTTTCGCCAAATTTCCCTGACAATTTGTGGTTGCTGAAATCGGTTTCGATTGCCGCAATGATGGGCGTTGGTCTGTTGGCATATCGCTATTTCGCGCGTGAACGGGGGCTGGGACAGGGTCTGGCTTTGTTGCTGGCGTTGGCGGCGGTGCTTAGTCCGCCGCTGGTGTTTCTGGCGACTTCGACCATGATGTCGGAATGCGTTTTTGCGCTCATCTTTCTGGCGACCGTGGTACTTGCAGAAAAGTGCCGTCAGGCCGGAAACAGCGCGCGCGGATTGCAACTGGCGGCATGCTGCGGCGCATTGGCGGCGGTCGGATTTTTGACGCGCTCGATTGCCCTGGCATTGATTGCGGCAGGCTTTTTGTATTTGCTGAAAGAGCGACTGGTCAAATCGGCGCTGGTTTTTGGTGCGGTGGCGGTTTTGCTGGCGGCTCCCTGGGTGATGTATACGCGTTTGCACACGCCGACCCCGGAACAACAAAAAGAGCAGGGCGGACATATTGTCTTGCCCTACACGCAGCAATTTTGGCAGCGTCGCGCGGGCTTCAATTTTTCAGGCTCCATTACCGTGGCGGATTTGCCCGCTCGCGTGTGGAACAACGCTGTTGAAATTTCGGGCCGTGACGTGGGGCGCATCGTGCTGACGCCGCTCTTTGAAGCCTTGCGCGATCCGTACAAGGAAGCGCAGTCAGAGCGCGTCAAAGCCGGTGGCAGCGGCGATACCTGGAGCATTTCCTTTCTGCTCAGTTTGGTTGCTGTCGTGGGATTGCTCGCCGCCATTCGCCAGCGCATTACGATGGCGGAACTCGCGGTGCCGTTTTCGCTGGGGATCACGGTCTTGTGGCCGTGGGAAACCTTCCGGTTTGTGTTGCCGCTGATTCCGTTCGTGATTTTCTATTTTCTGGTAGGTGTGAAAGCGCTCGCCGCATTGGCGCAGCGCAAGCAGACCGAAGCGCGCGTGCCACAATTGGCGGTGGCTGTTATCGCAGGTTTGGTTGTGGCGGTGAACTTGTACGGCAACCTGACGTATCTGTCGAAAAAACTGAGCGATACGCCGTCAGAGCGTCCGCAATGGTTGCAGATTTTTGATGACGCCGAAGGCATGATGATTTGGGTGAATCGCAACGTTCCCAAAACCGATGCCATCGCCACAGCCAACCCGCCGCTGGTGTATTTGTACACGGGGAACAAAACGGTTGCGGCGGATGATCCGGCGGCAAATTGGGACAATTGGAATCGGCTGGGCGTGCGTTATTTGGTGCGCGCGTCGGTGTACCCGGAACCGCCAGACCCGTCAGAGCAAAAATTCAATCTGGTGTATCGTGCGCGCGGGTTTGCCAATTTTCGTGTGATTGATCTGGGACCGCCCAACGCGCGTCCTACGTGGTAAACGGCAGATGATGACTTTCCCCTCAGGAGTCGCAAATTGCCCGTGCCAGGCAACAACTGGTCTCTTTCGTCGCTGACGCCGCGTGCGCGTACCGGGCTGGCCGTCCTCTTTTTGTGTTTGTTGCCGCCCCTTTTTTTCTGGCGTGAAACCTTGGGCTGGTTGACGCTCGGCGATAAGGACTTGGTTTTCTGGTTTTATCCCGCCTATAAATTTGTCGCCGAACAAATTCGCACAGGCAGCTTTCCGCTCTGGAATCCTTACCAATATGGCGGCATCCCGTTGTTTGCCGAATGGCAGGCGGGCGTGCTCGATCCGCTGAACTGGCTTTATCTGATTTCAAGTTCATCGCGTGCGCTGACGGCTTCGTTGCAGTTGTCGTTTGCGCTGGCGTTGCTGGCGGCGTTTAGCTACGCGCGCAGCCTGGGCTTTGCGCGCCGTGCCAGTGTGATTTCTGCCGTGGTGTATGCCTTCAGCGGATTCGCCGTCGCGCGTGTTTTATATCCGGGCTTCCTGCATATTTTTGCGTTGACGCCGTTGGTGCTGTGTTTTACCGAACGTTTGCATCAGCGCGGACGCTGGCGCGAGGTGATCGGCGGCGCGCTGATCATTGCCTGGCAGCTTTTTGCCGCGCACCCGCAACCGGTGGTTTATTCCTCAGTGTTGGCCAGCGCGTATGCCATTTTTTACGCCTGCGAACCGAACACAGAAACGCTCGTTCGCAGCTTTCGTCAACGGCTGGAATTTTTGCTCAAATTCGGCGTGATGTTCCTTGCCGGAGCTGGGCTGGCTGCTGTGCAGTTGCTGCCCGCAGCAGAATTTGCGCGGCAGTCCGTGCGGCAGGATTGGCCGTTTGAACTGTTTACGCTGCATTCGCTGCATCCGGTGTCGTTGCTGGTCACGCTGTTCCCGTTTGGGCACGGCGAAGGCCACGGTTGGTACCAAATGCGCTATTGGGGCGTGTATTGGCACCACAACGAAGCGCAAATTTATCTGGGCGCGCTGGCAATGACGCTGGCACTTGGAGGAGCGCTGTTAGCGTGGCGCAGGCGGTTTCGTGTGGGAAAATTCTGGAGCATCGTGGCTGTGGTTGGCGTTGTTTTTTCGTTGGGCAAATATGCCGGACCGGTTGCCACGGCGCTGTATTACTTTCCGCTGTTCAATCATTTTCGTAGCCCCAATCGGCACTGGTTGGAAGTCGTGTTGGCTGTTGCCGTGCTGGCCGGGTATGCCGTGGATCGTTTGGGACAAGAGCGCAGCGCGGATGAACGCCGTTTGACGCGCAACCTGCAATGGACAGCCGTTTCGCTGTTGCTCTTTAGTCTGTGCGTCGGCGGATTGGTGTTGTGGCAACCCGACCGCGTAGAGCAGTGGCTAAGGCAAGTGATGGAGCTTTCTG
>JAEUQO010000068.1 GCA_016789605.1 Acidobacteriota bacterium | reverse complement strand
TTGATCGCGCTGGCGTTGTTAATGAACGGTCTGATTGTGTTCGGCCAGTTGTCAGACGCATAAGCGCACGACGGTCACAAAAAAGGTCACGCGCCGGCAACGGCCAAACGCGGCGAAGCGCTGTTTTTCAGCGAACGGCTGGAATGTTTTCACTGCCACGGCGGGTTTAACTTTTCGCAAACGACCGATCACGTTGGCAAAGCCTTTGCGGAAATCGAATTTCACAACACGGGGCTTTACAACCTGGACAGCGTCGCAGGCAGGGGCGCGTTTCCCAAAGACAATCAGGGCACGTTTGAAATCACGCAGCGGACAGAAGACATGGGCAAATTCCGCGCGCCCACGTTGCGCAACATCGCGGTGACTGCGCCGTATATGCACGATGGCAGCATCTACACGCTGGAAGGCGTGATTGACCATTACGCTGCTGGGGGCCGCACGATTCGCAGCGGCGAATTCAAAGGCGTTGGCAGCGCCAATCCGAACAAAAGCTCATTTGTGAAAGGCTTTCGGCTGACCGCCCAGGAAAAACAGGATTTGCTGAATTTTCTGAAAAGCCTGACGGACGAAAAGTTTCTGACAGATCGGCGGTTTGGCGATCCGTGGCAGTCACGTCCTGCCACGTTGAACGCTACACGTTGAGGCGATTCTTTAATTGGCCGAGGCCTTCGCCGATTCAAGAGAACTCTTAACCTGCTGTTCTCAACTCTTCACAGCGAAGGGGTTTGCGGCTAGCCGGAGCACGACGCGTTTCCGTCCTTGTTGTGCTCCGGCCTTTCATTTTTGAGGAGGGAAATGTATTGTCACGATTGTTGACGGCTCGTGTCACGAATTTTGACGTGCAAATTGTTGTGACAAAAGCGCCTCAAGTTACGTCTTGGGAAGAAGCTGGGCCGTGCATTTTGTACCAGCGACAATCCGAACAATCTGACGAACAATTCAGACAGAGTCTTGGCAGACTCTGTTACGTACCCTGGGCGTTGCCCCGGGCCAAACCATCTGCGCCGTGGACATTTCATCTGTTTCACAGAAGAGAGGTTGACGCTGTGACGACATTTGGCGTTTTGTCTGCGCCGCAGGCCAATATCCTGGAGGAAGAATGAAACTGTTTTTGGTTTTGTTGATTACCGCCTTTGCCGCGTTTGCGGCTGTTCCGCAAACAGAGCAGGATTATGAAGCCGCAATGAAGAAAGTGTTGCCGGCACAAGGCAGCTTGAAAAAGGGAATTGAAGCCAAAGACGCGGCTGCTGTGAAAAAAGACGCCGCGGTGCTCGAAGCGGTCTTCAAACTCTCGGAAGATTTCTGGAAAGGCCGTAAGGCGCAGGACGCGGTTGACTGGTCAATTCAGGCGAAACAAGGCGCTGCCGAAATCGGCAAATTGGCTGGCGAAGGCGCGTGGGACAAAATTCCCGATGCACAGAAAAAAGTTGGCGCCACCTGCATGGCTTGCCACACGGCCCACCGCGAAAAACTGCCTGAAGGTGGTTACAAGATCAAATAGTTCGGGCATTTGTTTTCTCGCTTTTGCCGGCATTTGTTGTTGGCAACATGTAACGCGCACTGCGATGTCGGTGCGCGTTCTTTGTTTCTAAAGCAGGCAGTGCCGCAGGGAAAATTCTTTGATTTTCAAACGTCAGCTTCGCGGGTAGAATGACAGCCATTCCGGCACAGCCTCACGCTGATTAGCCGAAACGATCACCTTAACATCTTGAGGAGTTTGCACGATGCTGAAAAAAATCACTCTGATACCCATCCTGATTTTGGCGCTCGCGGTGACGGCGTTTGCGCAGAGCCAGGCAGAAAAGAAAGACTCTGCCGACGCCAAAAGCGCGCCCAAACTGGTCGTTGATAATCCGAAATTCGAGTTTGGCAAGGTCAAGGAAGGCGAAGAAATCTCGCATGTCTTCAAAATCAAAAATGAAGGCACGGCTGAACTAACGATCATCAATGTTTCTCCTGCTTGCGGATGCACGGCAAGCGATTTCACCAAAACGCTGGCTCCCGGTCAGGAAGGCTCCATCACTCTGTCGGTGAAAACTGCGGGGATGAATGGCTGGACAGAACGCTATGCCGATGTCATTTCCAATGATAAAGCCCAAGCCAACTTGAAGCTGTGGGTGAAGATGGATGTGCAAAAGGCTGAGAAAAATTGATTGACCGATTGTGAGTCGCCCGGTCAACGACGACCAAAACAAAGAGCGTGAGACAGAATGCTTTTCTATCTCACGCTCTTTTGCTTTTTCTGAAGCGGGCTATTTCTTTTTGACCACGATGATCACGCCGGACATGTCGCCGCCGCCGCTGCTGCCGTGAAAGGCGCAGTGATATGGGTATTTGCCCGCTTTGGTAAATTCGTAGGAGAAGCTATCGTCCGCCTTCAAATTTTTCGAGATGAACGCGTCTGTATCAGATTTGACGGTATGGACTCCCTCTTTATTCACCCAGGTGACGGTCGTGCCTTCGGGGACCGTCAAGGTCTTCGGTTCAAATTTGAAATTGGTGATGGTCACTTGATTGGGGCTTTGCGCGGTTGTCGTTGGCTGACCAAAACGGTTAGGGAGCAACAACAACACGCCAAACAGTAGCATACCGATGCCAACGAATCTCACTGCAACTTTTTTCATGATTTGCCTCTTTTATGATGTTGCGTAATTTCAGGGGGCAAATGAAATGCGCACGTACTGAAACTCTCAGTACGTGCGCATTTCATCACTTTGTCCGGGAGCCTGCAAGTTGTCCTTGCGGCTCGCAGAGCAGCCAGCTAAGCCTTCTTATCTTTTTTCTTGCTCTTCTTTTTGCCTTTGCCTTCTTCGCCCAGCGGCGGAGCCGGTTTGAATTTCTTAGGCAGTTCGGTGCCCGTCGCAGTGGATTCGACTTCGACGATTTGCGGTTTGAGCGGGCCTAACGCGCCGAGCAGATCACTTTTTTCCTTGGCCGGGACGTTGAATTTATCAAGGGCTTTGACCAGGTCTTCGACCAGCGCGTTGAATTCGCCTTCGGTGACACCCATGCGGTGATGAGATTCTTTCATGCTCAGGCCGTTGTATTGACAAGGGCCGCCGGTCGCAGAGCAAACAAAATCTTTCAGGTTGGTGACCAGACGCTGCGGATCGCTTTTGGCAAACTTCTTATTGATGCGGGCATCGCCCAACACGTTCTTGGCAAATTCATCCACCACCGCCGAAATGGCGTCTTTGCCACCCAAACGTTCATAGAGCGATTTTTCTTGCGCCAGTGCCGAAATCGAGAAGGCAGTAAGCAGAGTTAGACAGAGAGCGACGTTCTTCAACGTTTTCATTAGATTTCCTCCGAGTTTGAGAGAGCGGCTGGGGACACTCGGCTAGCAGCCACTGAAAGTTCTATAGGGGAATTGCTAAACCCAAGGTATTGCAGTTTGTGCGCCAATTCAACGCACATTTTTACTTACGGGCGTTTCGCCGGGGCGGATTTTCCTCCGCACAAATTTTTAAGGCGCGTTGTCACGGCGACGCGCGACTTCGCGCAACAGACTTTCGTAACCGCGCGCCATCGCCCAGTGGTGATTCCATTTGAAGATGGGTTTGAAGATTGGTGAGAGCCAGCGCAACAGCGGTTTGTCAGCGCGCAATTGCCAATCAAACGAAATGTCAGTTTCTTGACCTTCAGCCGTCAGGTGCCAGATGCCGCGCCCCACGAAATCGCCTGTGGCAGTGATTTCAATGAATTCTGGTTGTTGGTGGCGCACGACTTCAGCCGTCCAATGCAGCCGATAGGGCAACCAGCCTTTGGTAAAAAACTCGACGCGATCACCTACGTGATCAGCACGACCAGACGGCGTGAACTTCGCCTCCAGATACACGTCCGGCCACCAACGCGGATAGTCTTTTCCTTCTTTCAGGATTTCGTAAAGAAGTTCCTGCGGGGCGGCCACATGCCATTGGGTCAGGAATTGGTATTGGTTGGCGGGCATTTTAATCTTCCTCCGGCCCGGTTTACGGAGTGTGTGGCGAAGTGGATTTATGAGTTTGTGGCGGGCGCGGTTTTTTCCGTGCGCAGAAGCAAGTAGAGGATGGTCACCAGGACGGCGAAAAACGCGACGATGACGATGATTTTTACTACGCCGAGAATCGTCGAAGCGATCAGCAAGCCACGGCGCACGCTCTCGACGGTGAGAAACACCGTTGTGACGATTGAAGTCAGAATCGCGAAAATCTTGAAAATAAAAGCCATAGTGTTTTTTGTCGGAACCTTAAGGACGATCGTCGTCGTTGCTGGCCAAGGCCAATCCGGAAGCCTGAAGCTCGATATTGCCGCTGGTCGTACGCAAGACAATCACAGGAGCGTTGGCAGCCGGATTGTATTCGGTTTGGATATGGCGTTGCTGGCGCTGCGTTTCCAGATGGTCGAATCCGCGCAACCTGAGGCGGCCGCGTTCGGTGTCGGCGTCCAATTTGAAGCTGCTGTCTTCTGGCAGAGACAGGCGAATGCGGCCCCGCTCGTTGATGGCAGTCAAATTGCCCCCCAGCTTTTCTTCGGTGGCAAGGCTGATCGTGCCCGCTTGTGACGTGACATTGAGCGGCCCGCGAAAGTCGCGAATGGAAACGTCCTGGGTCGCTTCGATGATTGTTGCGCCGCTGACTTCTTCAACTTCGACTGCGCCATTTTCTGCGTGAATGCGCAACGCGCCGCCGATCTGGCGGGCGATCACGCGTTCGGCAGAACTCTTCACCGTGAAATCGCCGCTGATGTCCTCGGCTTCGATGCGCGAGCGTTCGGCGTTCACTACGACAGAACCTTGAATGTTGGAAAGCGTCACGCGGCTGGCCGTAATGTCGTCCAGTTTGACCAATGGCTGTGCGTTGTTCTGTGGGCCAGAAATTTCGCTTAGTTCCAATCGGCCTTGAGACAGGTGCACCTGCACTGGCCCATTCAATTTTTCGCCGCTGACGGCGATGCCTTGCGCCGTCAGCGTGAGTGCACCGGTGATTTCGCGCAAGGTGGTCTGTTTATTGAGATTGCTGAGCGAAACCGGGCCATTGATTTGCGCCAGTTCGACAGTACCGTGGGCACCGTCAACCTGTATCCGCCCGGTGTTCTGCGTAATTTCGACGGTTCCTACCTCGCGTAAGTTATGGTCGCCGCGCAAATGGTTGAACTTCGCGCTACCTGTCAGCCCGGTTACTTCGATGTTTGCCTGATTGTTTTCCGGCAAAGTCAGGATCAAGGTCGTCAGGAAGTCTTTTTGTACATCGTTGGTTTGCAAACTGAATTGCAGGGAATTTTCGCCAGGATTGATTTGCAAATGAATGTTTTGGGCGACCTGTTTGGCTTCTTCTTCGTTGGTGGCGCGGATGCGTTTGATCAAGCGGGCAGAGGCTTGTGATTGTGCGGCGGTAGAGACTTCCAAATCTCCTTTGAAGTTGTTGAGCAACAGGCGCGTTCCGGCTTTGAGCGCAAAGGTTTGGGCGGATTCGTCTTCAACCGCAATCGGATCGCCAAACAGATAATCACCGACCACAGAAAACTGGCCGAGGCGCAGATTCCAGCCGTTCCACGTCTGACCGTTTTTCGTCACATAGTTGGCGGCTAAGCCGCTGCCAAACAACAGCACCATCAAGGCAATCGCACCCGGCGAGAAAGCCTGTGTGCGCAATCCGTCTGCCGGACGATGTGTGTATTGCCGCAAGACTCTGCCTGCAATATAGGCGAGCAACAGCCAGAACCAATATTTGCCCAACAGCGAAAAGAACGACAGTTCACCGCGTAAATTGGCCGCCAGCAAGATTCCACCCAGGGCTGTCAGCAGACAGCCGCCAACGGGCGAACGCGGCGTGCGATCAATCAGATATCCGGCGACGCGGACCACGCCTGCCAGAATCAAAAAGACCGGCCAGCCGCGTGTGAGCACGCGAACGATGTAGGCTTGTTCCGGCGCAAGGAACACCAGCACGCCCAACCCGACAAGCCCGATTCCCAGCAGCAGTGTGGCAAGACGTTTGAGCATTGTGATTGGTAATCGAAGGTTATCTGTCTACGCGGCCTTCCGCGCGAATGAACTCAGAGGTTGAGCGGTCGTAACCTGACTGAATGACCGAAGGCGGCGGCGTACGATAAATGGCTTTGGGTTCGGTTTCGGTCGGTTGACGGCGAAAGAGCGTCAGCACGTATATTCCTGCGCCCGCCAAAAGCAGCGGCCAGAGGTTGGCAGAATACGACGGGAAAAAGAGGTGCACGGCGGCAAGCACGCCTGCAACAAGTAGAACACCGCCCCAAAGATTGGTGTTTTCGCGCAGGTACAGTTTCAACTGTTCTTCTTCTTCTTTCAGGTCAGCGCCGTGACGATGGCGACGCGCGGAATGATGCGCGTCATACAGCGAGTAAAAGTAAAACACCATGCTGGCCAGAAAGGTAATGACCGAAAGACCGCCGTGAAAGACATCCAGGAGCGTCCACAATCCGGCGGTGACGATGAAATGTACCAGGGCTTTGACGGGCTGGCCGTTGTAGGCGGCTCCCAGGCCGGGGATCAGTCCCAACAGCAGGGCAACGAGCGGTGATTTGGCTTCTCGCGGTGAACCAGGGCCTTGTGCGTGACCGGGTCTGTGCTGGTGGCGCAACATTTCAATGCCAGCAACGATGCAATCCTGACAGTACGGGAAGCCTTTGATGCGGTGATCGCACGCCGAACACAAGGGCGATTCACACGAGCTGCAACGTACGCTGGCAAGATGGGTTGGATGAAAAGTGCATTTCATTGCAAAGGTTCTCAGTACACCTCAAGAAATTAAATCCGCGCCTGGTTTTATGAAACGTGAGACAAACAAGGGATGAGGACTTGTGCGGTCTCTCATCCCTAAGTTGGTGCCAAATCGAAAAGCTTATCTTCGGGGCGCATGCCTGACCGGTGTCGTACGCGGCGGTTCGGGCATCATTTGCCCGGTTGCCGCAGGCGTCGGTGACGGCAGCGGCTTGGAATAATTAGGCGCTTGAACGGGCGGCTCCTCTACCGAATTGCGCAATAAGTGGCCAAACTGAATGGCCAGATGTCCGGTTTGGTTCAGTGCCCATTGACCTTGCCGCGTGGTATTGGTGACGGCGCCGCCAAAACTGCCAAAGCGCGAGAGAATCAGCAGTGCGCTAGCGGCGAAAATCAAAACCGCGACTGCCATTTGCGGGTTTAGCCAGGGCTGCGCCAATTTGAATAAGCCCGCTTGCAATTTCTCCCGCCAGTTCAATGCGGGCGCGCCGCTTTTGCCGACAGTTGCCGCAACGATGCGGTCGTGCAGGGAATCGGGAACTTCGACTTCGGCGGCTTTGGCCTCGTGACACATGCCGATGACGTCTTCAATGCCGATCATCAGGCGGCGGCATTTGCGGCAATCAGCAAAATGCGCCTGAAACGTTTGAAACGTCGGGGCCAGAATGACGCCGTCGAAATACCGTTCCAACAACTTGTCAAATTCGTGACAACTAAGCATCTCGCCTGCGGTTGTGGCGGCGATGATGCGCGTTTCCAATCCTTCTGGTTCTTCGATCTCTAGTTGTGCGATGCCGCCCAGCGCCTGCATCGTGGCGCGTACATCAGCATGCAGTTCCCGGCAATCGCGGCAGATCAGACGGTGTGCCGCGCATTCTGCGCGCTGGCGCGAATCCATCGCGCCTTCAAGGTAATCCGATATTGAGTCTTGGAACTTAAGGCAATCCATTATCTCTTCGTCAATTCCCAGTTGCCGTTAGCAGTCATAAATTGTGCCGCTCACTGATCGCAAGGTTATGGGGGGCTAACTGTCGTGACGCGACGTCCCGTTAGCGAGCTGAAAGTCTGGCCTAAAGCGTTTCGACGACTTTCATGCGGCGCATGATCTTCGCCAATTCGATTCGGCCCCGGTTGATGCGCGATTTGACCGTACCAATGGGAATTTGCAGGATGTCCACAATTTCCTGGTAAGTCAGTTCTTCGATATCGCGCAGGATTACGCATTCGCGCAAATCCGGTTGCAATTTGGAGATCGCGGCATGCACCTGTTTTGATCGCTCAAATCGTTCCACGCCGCGGTCGGGCGCATCGTGGAAACTTTCCAGGTGGTATTCGTGATCACCGATGTCTTCGCCCAGGTCGGTCGGCGTACGTGTGCGGCGGCGGTAATCGTCAATTACCAGATTGCGCGCCAAACGCATCAGCCAGTTCGCCAAATCACCAGCCAGGGGATCATATTGCTCCAAGGAACGGTATACGCGCACAAAGACCTCTTGGGTCAAATCCTCAGCGCCTTCGTGACGTCCGGTAAACCGGTACGCCAAGTTGTACACACGGCGCGAGTATTCGTGAACGACCTGTTCCCAGGCTGCGCTATCTCCAGCGCGGCAACGCCGCACCAATTCTGCGTCCGATTTGATCAAAGCCGCATTGGCTCCCACAGTAGGTTGTTCGCTCCTGATCAAGATATCTCCAAGAAGCCCGTCGCCAAGCCCTTGTCTCCGTCAGCACTTAACGAGGCGGGCCGGGGAAAGGTTCCCGTGAAAACGGGAACGGAAATCCGCGCATCAATCTATTTTCAATCTCTTGGGGAATTGCTCCCCCATCTTACGCCAGCCAGGCTGCCCCTGTTTGTTCCCGGGGAGAAAAACGCGCCGATTGCCTGGTTCATTTTTGCCCTTTTCTTGCACCATCTCATCTCAATGAACGCCAAACTGCTGTTCGGATTAACAGACAATGAAGCGTTGCCCATTTTTTTTTCGTTGCCGTTCCCGTAATTCCACGAAATGATTACTTCAACGCTTTGACCGAGGCAGGTTTGGCGAAAATTTCATCATTGATGGGCGGGTCAAGTTTGATTGATTGATAGTTCACCCGACTGACCTGCACCCCATCCCGGAAGAAATCCACGATGTTCGGAAATTTCACGCCGTCATAACTGACGTATTGGAAAAACCGCACTTCGTTTTTGACCAAGCCGCCAGAGCCAATCTTTTCATAAATCAGGCTGAGCGGCAGGTTGGTGTTGCGATCAAGCCAAAGATAAATGGTTTGTTCCGGTTTGAGTTGTATGGCAACGACGTTGGCGCGTTCACCTGGTCGTAACTCTTCACGGCCATAAAATCGGATTTCAACGCCGGGCGCTTGCCAGCCGCCGCGCAGCAACCGGTCAATGTCGAATTCCATCCCCTCCAGATGATCCTGGATCTGCTTTTCGTTCTGATCTTTCAGCGTTTCCGCCGCACCGTCATATACCCAGCCGGTTTTTCCCACGTTGACCTGAATGTCGCGGTCTTTCTTTTTCCCTTTGCCAAAATCAACGCGCTCTTTGTCGGGGTAGACGATCGTGTCAACAAATTGGCGCGGAATGGTCGAAACGCCTTTGTCAAAGGGCGTGTATTGTCCGGTGGCAATCAGGCTTTTGAACTTCAAATAAGACGCGCCGCCGCGCGCGTCAATTACCTTTTTGAGCATTTCCAGCCCAAGTTCGGCATTCTTGGGGTCTTTCGGATCGGCTTTTTGTGCAGGGACAACGGATACAAGCAAGCCAAGTAACAGGCTGATTGCGCTTGCGCGAAAAATGCCTTGAGCGAGTTTACTAACAGTTACCTTCACCCTTTGACTCCTTTGTCACGGTGTTTGTGAGCGAGTTGAATGCAATTGTAAGTGCGTGCGGATTATACCGTCTGCCAGAGTTTGATGGTAGGATGGCGAACGTTGTCGTCCGACACATATCCGCAAGGAAATCCACCGTATGAGCAAAATTTTGCAAGGGCAGGTTGTCGCCTTATTTGCGTTCGACATCGGGTACGAAGTGTCGCTGGAAAAGCTCAGTTCGCTGATCGCGACCACGCCCGTGCAGCCGATTTCGCGCAAAAAACAAACGCCTGCATATTTGCAATACACCACGCCACCCCAGATGTTGCATCTGGGATTGGCGTCCGGGCATTTTGCGGCGGCAGGACAAATTCAGGCGCTGGTTTTTGATTTTGGCGCGGTCAGCATTTCGTATCGTTGGACAATCGGGCAGAGCGAAGATGTGGCCTTGGCCGATTTGCCCCGGCTGAGCCATGACTTGCACGCCGTAAATTTGGAAGCGCACGCGCGGGAGCAGGCCGAAAATCTGATGCGCAAGATCGAACCGGCCATCGTGCGACCTAAACTGGCGACGCTGGTCGAAGATTACTACCTGTTTATCCTGGAAAAACTGGATACGTCGCTCAATGCGGACGATTTCCTGCAACAGCACCGGCCAACGCTGGCACAAACGCTGCGGTTTGAGAAAACCAGGTTGAGCCGTGCACAGCAGGACGAAGCGCTGGCGCAAAGCATTTCCTATTACGAACAGGATTTGGTGTTGATTGATTGGAACGCCGCAATCATCTATGACCGCGACTATGAAGACGCCGCCAATGTCCTGGAGCTGATGAATATCGAATTGCTCGAAGCCCGGTACATTGACGCGCAACTGGATCGGCGTATCAATGAATACGCCGCGCATGTGCGCAAACGCTATGAATGGCCGATTCCGTTGCGCACGCCGTACAAACAAGCGATCAAGGATTTGGCCGAGCTGCGCGTCGAATATTCGCTGCTTGCTGAACGAGTGGAAAATGCCTTGAAGCTGGTTGGCGATTTATATCTGGCGCGCTTGCATTCGGCGGCGGCGCATCGGTTTTACCTGCACGAATGGGAGCGCGCCATCACGCGCAAGCTGGAAATCGTTTCGGACTTTTATCAGTTTTTGAATGACCGGTTGCATACAGCGCAAAGTCAGGCCCTGGAACTGGTCATTGTGGTGATGATCCTGATCGAATTGATCATGGCTTTCACACACAAATAAAAAGTTGAAAGGGAAGTTAAATGTCGAGTGTTCTAAGCAATGCGTTGCACCGGCGAGTGGCGGGCGAAAATGTCTGGCTAGGGCGCGCCTCGGATGCCGCCGCCGCCCAAACCGAATTGTCACGTTGGTCCCCACGAGAGCTGATGCCGGAAGTCTTGCCGTCAGAGCTTGCCGTCGGTCAGGCGATGCTCGCGGAATTGGACGCGCTGGCCGCCAGCAAAGACGGCGACATCGTCATGATTTTGTTGGGCGGACGCGGCGCACAGGCGTTGCACCGGTTGTTGGGGGAACGTGCCAAACGCGGCCATGATGAATTGATCGCGCGTTTGCGCGTGTTCACGCAAGACGCGCTGGCTCCGCTGCCGTTGAACAGCAGCCTGAGCTTTGTGCGCGATTTCGAGCGGTTGCTGGGCGACGAATTCTTTCGTCAGGTCAAAAGCTTTTCGACCATGCGCACCGATGCCGCTGACCTCGAAGCCGAAATGACGCGTTACGTCGGTGAATTGGAAGCTGCTGGCGGCGCGGACATTTTCTTTCTCGGACACGGGCCAGAGGCCGAAGACGCTTCGCATTTGGCGTATATCAAACCGAATTCCGGCGCGCAGGTCAGCGATGTTGCCGGCCTGATTCCGATTTCGGCTTCGATTCTGGAACATCACATCACCAAGTTCAAAGCGGGCGGCAGCGCCGTCAGTGCTGAAGATGAAGCCGAATGCCGCCGCGCCACACACATTTTCACTTTGGGGCCGGCGGTGATTTTAGAAGCCCGTCGCATCGTGCAAGCCATCGTGGATGCAGACACGGCACCCGCCAAACCGCGCACTTATCGTCGCGTCAGGACAACAACGTTTTCTGCTGACCTGGCTGAACGCGCCCGCCAACTGGATCAGAATCCGGGGCGTTGGTTGCGACTGCATCCCAACGTCAGATCGCTGGTTTTACCAAATGTCTTAGCGTAAGCTTTGCGGCGCACACGGAACCGTCCGGTTCGTCATCGGCTCGTAAACAAATGCCCGTGCATAACTGAATTGTTTCCACAGCTTTGAGTCAGCTGTGAAGGCTTTTTTCTGGGAGAATTCAAAGATGAGCACCACGCTTGAACAATACCTGCAACAAACAGAACTGGCCGCGCCTTTGCCTGAAAGCGAGGCGCAATCGTTGGCCTCTGCGCTTGGTTCCGTCAGCGGTTTGACCGTGTACCCCGCGTCACTGACCGCCACACAAAACACACTCTTTTTTCTGGGCCGCCAAGGCACGACCAAACGGCTGGGCATTGTCTCGGCCAGCGATGTCTTGAGCCGTAACTTTCAGGGCGAAGCGCAAGCCGTCACCGTCGCAGGTCAATCGTTGACGCTGACTTTGTGTGAAACCAGTGCCGCCAATGCGGCGGCTTTGCGCGCGATTCTGCCGTTTTTGGTGGCGCGTCCGCTGGGATTGAAAAAGTCTGCTGGCTGTGGCGACCGATTGGGTTTGGCGACGCCCGGACATTTGCGCGCGATTCGGCATTCGACGATGGCGCCGATTGTGGCGCAACAATCCATTCGCGAAAACGCCCGCACCGGTCGCACGCCTCAAGAAGTTATGGACGATGCCACCTGGGGCGTTTTGCAGGAAGGCTGGCGTGACGGTTTTGGCGCAGACGCTGACCATTTGAAAACGACCGCCGACGTTGATTCGTGCGTTGCGGCGGGTTTCACCTTTTACACGATTGATCCCAGCGAGCACGTGGACAACGAAGCCAACACTGCGCCGGTTGCCGTGTTGCGCGAAAAACTGACGGCTCTGCCGTGGGCTGATCTCGCGACGGATTGGGCCGACACGCAAACGCGTTTGGGCAAAACGATTGATCTGGAAACGTTCAAGCTGACAATCAGCGAAGAAGAATTGTTGCGCGCCGTGGCCAAATATGGCCGCGTCGTGGTGCACACGGTCAAGATGTACCGTCACCTGGAACAGGCGATGGGCGCTCGTCCGTTTGAATTGGAAATGAGCGTGGACGAATCGGAAACGGTGACGACGTTGGCGGAACACGTTTACATCGCCAACGAATTGAAACGCCTGGGCGTGCAATGGGTCAGTCTGGCGCCGCGGTACATCGGCGATTTTGAAAAAGGCGTGGATTACATCGGTGATCTGGCCGAATTTGAGAAATCCTTTGCTCAGCATCTGGCTGTGGCGCAAACCTACGGGCCGTATAAACTCAGCCTGCATTCCGGTTCGGACAAATTCAGCATCTATCCAATTGCTTCGCGCGTCGCGGGCGAACTGGTGCATTTGAAAACAGCCGGTACCAGCTATCTCGAAGCCTTGCGCGCCATCGGCCAGGTCAACCCGCCGCTGTTCCGCGCGATTGCCCAGTTTGCTTGCGAACGCTATCCGATTGATCGCGCGACCTATCACGTTTCCGCCGAAGTCGAAAAAATGCCAGCGCTGGCGGCGCTCAGCGATGAGCAATTGACCAGCTTGCTCGACGATTTTCACGCACGCGAAATTCTGCACGTGACCTTCGGGTCGGTGTTGCACCATCCTGAATTCCGCGCGCCGTTTTTTGCCGCCTTGCGCGAAAACGAAGAAATCTATTACGGCGTGCTGGAAACCCATTTCGGCAAACATTTCGCGCCATTTGGCGAAGCGGCGAAAGCGAGCGGAGACTAGGCATGACTTTGACGGAACTGATGAAAATGTATGACTTCACGGGCCGCTCGGTGGTGATCACGGGCGGCACGGGAGTTTTGTGCAGCGCAATGGTCAAGGCTCTCGTCGGTTGCGGCGCGAATGTCGCGATCCTGGCGCGTTCGCCGGAAAAAGGCGAAGCCTTGCTGGAGGAAATTCGGGCGGAATCTGCCGGGCCGGGGCAGGCGATCATTGTCGCGGGCGACGTGTTGCAAGCCGAAACGTTGCAAGCCGCGACGCGCAAAGTGCTCGACGAATTTGGCCGTATTGACGCATTGATCAACGGCGCAGGCGGCAACAATCCGCAAGCGACGACGCGCCCCGATCTGACGTTTTTCAATTTACCGGAAGAAGCGTTGCGCTATGTTTTTGACCTGAACATGCTCGGCACGATTTTGCCGTGTCAGGTGTTTGGACGGCAGATGGCTGAACAGGGCGAAGGCGTCATTCTGAATGTTTCCTCGATGAGCGCCGTGCGCCCGCTGACGCGTGTCATTGGGTATTCGGCGGCCAAAGCCGGGATCAACAACTTCACGCAATGGCTGGCCGTGCATCTGGCGCAGCAATATTCGCCGCGCTTGCGCGTCAATGCCGTAGCGCCAGGATTTTTTGTCACCGAACAAAACCGCGCCTTGTTGACCGATCCGGCCACGGGCGAACTGACGGCGCGCGGCCAAAGCATCATCGCGCATACGCCGATGGGACGGTTTGGCGACGCAAGCGATTTGCTGGGCGCGGTCTTGTGGTTGTTGTCTCCCGCGTCAGCATTTGTGACGGGAATTGTCGTGCCGGTTGATGGCGGCTTTTCCGCATTTGGCGGTGTTTAACCCAGTAACGAGGTGATACATGCTCATCGGCACGGGCTATACGGATAAGTTTCTGACCGAAGCGGAAGTGCGCGAATTGATGGTTGCGGCGTTGGCGCAAACGCCGCTGGACGGCAAACGCGTCATTGTCATCATTCCCGATGGCACACGCACGGCGCCCATCGGACAGATGTTTCGGCTGTTTTATGAACTGCTGGGCGAACGCGTCGCCGCGCTCGATTACCTGATCGCATTGGGCACGCACCAACCGATGAGCGAAGACGCCATCAATGCGCGGTTGGAAATCTCTGCCGCCGAACGCGCCACGACCTACGCCAAGGTCAAGGTCTTCAACCATCACTGGGAATTGCCGGAAACGTTTGCTGAACTCGGTGTGATTTCCCAGGAAGAAATCTCTCAAATCAGTGACGGATTGCTGAATGAGCCGGTGACGGTGAAGCTGAACAAACTGGTTTTTGATTACGACCAGATCATTATTTGTGGCCCGACCTTCCCGCACGAAGTCGTGGGCTTTTCCGGCGGCAACAAATATTTCTTTCCGGGCATCAGCGCGGGTGAAGTCATCAACTTTTCTCATTGGTTGGGCGCACTCGTGACCAGTTACGAAACCATCGGCAAGAAATACACCGCCGTGCGCAAGGTGATTGATCGCGCCGCGCAATTCATCACGCATCCGAAACTGTGTTTCAGTCTGGTCGTCAAAGGCGAATCGCTGGCCGGTTTATACATCGGTTCGCCCGAAGAAGCCTGGGAGGCCGCCAGCGATTTGTCTTCGCAACTGCACATCATTTGGGCTGACCGGCAATATCAGCGCGTGCTGTCGGTGATGCCCAAACTTTATGACGACATCTGGACGGGTTCAAAGGGGATGTACAAACTGGAGCCGGTGATTGCTGACGGTGGCGAAGTCGTCATTTATGCGCCGCACATTGACGAAATCAGCTACACACACGGCAAGATTCTGGATGAACTCGGCTATCACGTGCTGGAGTATTTCACCAAACAATGGGACAAGTTCAAACATTACCCGCTTGGCGTTGTCGCGCACAGCACGCACCTGACCGGCATTGGGATTTACGATCCCGAAACGGGTATTGAAAAACCACGCATCAAGGTTACGTTGGCGACACGAATCCCCAAAGAACGGTGTGAGCGGTTGAACCTTGGCTACCTGGACCCTGACACAATCAACATTGAGGACTGGAAAAACCTCGAAGCCGAAGGCATCTTGCTAGTTCCGAAAGCTGGCGAGATGCTGTATCGCCTGAAACCAAAAGCCGCAGCCGCCTAGAAATTCTTTCCTGGAATCGGGAATTTGCCGCGAACGAAATTTCTCTTACTTGCGTATTGGTTCAGGCAAACGATCAATGAAAGGGATTCTTCATGAAACGACTGTTTTTCTTCTTGCCAATGTTAATCACACTGCTGTTGGCAAGCTCTGGTTACTCGCAATCGGCAAGATCAGTTGCGCTGGATTCTCCCAAAGACCAGAAGCCGCGCAACGTCAAAGCTGAGCCGGTTCAATACAAAGGCCGCAAGGCTTTGCGCGTGACCGATGACGCTCCACCCAATTCCAGCGATGACGACAGATACCTGATGCTGACTGCCACCGATTTCAAAAATGGCGTGATTGAAATCGAATTGGCTGGAGACACCATGCCCAACGCTTCAGCGGCTGCG
>JAEUQO010000042.1 GCA_016789605.1 Acidobacteriota bacterium | reverse complement strand
TTTAAGCACCAGCTACGGAAGTAACTCGCAAAGAACTGTCGCTTTCAGTAAAGCCGTAAGTCATTTGAAGGCGGCGACGGGAATCGAACCCGTGAATAAAGGTTTTGCAGACCTTCGCCTTGCCACTTGGCTACGCCGCCTAAAAGGCTTCATCTGACCTGCGCCGTGGTTTGTTTCGCGGAGTGGTAAATCAACTCACCGGCTTCAATCGCCACATTCAGCCGGTTCTGCTTCGGAGGCAGCGGGCAGGTGGCGTAAGCCGTAAACGCGCAAGGTGGATTGATTGCCTGATTGAAATCCAGAATCACCTTGCCGTCTTTGGGGGCATCCGCATACAGAAAGCGGCTCGCGGGATAGGTAGTTTTGTTGCTGGTCAAATCACGGAAGATGATAAACAGCCGATCTCCGCCGGAATTGACCGGTTCCAGAGTGTATTCCTGACCATTGAGTTTGAATTTCAACAGACCGGGGCTTTTGTAGTTTTCGATGTCGCCGAGGATATTCACAATCGGAATGTCTTTCGGTTGGTCGTAGGCGATGAATTCGGCGGCAATGCGATACGATTCTTTGGCCGGATACCAGCGCAGGCCTGTGAAGTTTTGCCGTGCGAAACTGTTTTTGTCTTTCAGCCGAATGCCCCAGCGGTCGCCGCGTTTGAGCAGCAAAAAGCTCAAATCGCCCGCTTCGATCACTTCGGGTCGTTTCACGGTCTCGGAGTACAAGACCAGTTCGCGCACGGACTTGCCGTTCGCCGTGACCGTTGCGCCTTCGGCCACGTGCAATGTGATTTTGCCGTTGAGCCATTCAAACGAACCGAGTTTGTCCGGCGCTGATCCCGGCGGCAGCACAATATCGTTGGTCGGCGCAGAGCCGAATTCGTTCTGTCCTTCGCGCAACCAGAACAGCCCTGTGACCGTCAACCAACCGTCGTTGGCTTTCAGCTTGGTTTCGCGTTCGGTGCGCCACTTTTCAATGGTGTTGTCGTAAGAATCCTGGGCGCTGACCGCAATGGCAACAAATGTCAGCAAGACGAAACCAGCGAAAATCTGAGCAAGCGAATGTCGAATGTCTGAAATCATGATTTGGCGTTCCTGCAAAAAAAGTTCTGAAATGACGAAACCCGCTGTGGGCGTGGAGCGTGACAGCGGGTATTGTGTGAAAGCCTATGGATTGGCTTTTCATGCCCTCTGATCAGTCTCCGCAACGCGCGTGCGACAACACGCCAGACACATACAGCAACAACAAGCGCAGAAAGCGTTCAGCCCGCGTGTTTGGCCGTGAGCCAAATTGTTCAGTGTTGTTTGCATCTTCTGTCGCATCGTCATCGAGGGTAGATAAATTGCTCGTTTTTCAGTGCCGCTGAGTTGAAAACCGGAAGAGTGAGAATGACGTCTCACTCTTCCCAAGGAGAGTCCATCAACTACGCATCAGCGATGAAGTAACCTGTTTAGGCCGCAGCTTTTTTCAGCGGCTGGCTCAAGGCTGCAATCAGCACTTCGGCCACTTCCTGGCGCGTGAATTCCGGTGGCGGAATTTCGCCGTTGGCCAGCATTTCACGGACTTTCGTGCCGCTCAGACTGACGTGCTGCGAAGCATCGTGCGGACAGGTTTTCAACGACGCCATACCGTCACAGCGGCGGCAATAAAATGTGTTGTCAAAAAACATCGGCGTGATGCCAATCTCTTCCGGCGTAAAGTTGAGGAAGATTTTCTGTGCATCGTAGGTGCCGTAATAGTTGCCGACGCCCGCGTGATCGCGCCCGACGATGAAATGCGAACAGCCATAGTTTTTGCGGATCGTGGCGTGAAAGATGGCTTCGCGCGGTCCGGCATAGCGCATCGCGGCGGGCAATACGGCCAGCACCGTACGATCAAGCGGATAGTAGTTTTCTAAAATGGCTTCATACGCGCGCAACCGCACATTGGCCGGGATATCGTCGGATTTGGTTTCGCCGACAATCGGGTGCAATAACAATCCATCCACGGTTTCGAGCGCACATTTTTGGATGTATTCGTGTGCGCGGTGCACCGGGTTACGCGTCTGGAACGCGACAATCCGTTGCCAGCCTTTTTCGGCAAACAAGGCGCGCGTTTGTGCAGGCGTATGGCGATATTGTTTGAATTCCTGCCCGCTCGGATGATCGAGCACAGTGACTTTGCCGCCGAGCAGGTATTCGCCCTGCGTGTACAGGACCTGCACGCCGGGGTGTTTTTCTTCGGCTGTGCCATAGACCGCTTCGGCTTCGCGCTGTTTGTCGTAGGTGTAAATTTCGGCGAGATGCAACACTGCGACCAGACGGCCGTCACGCGTGCGCAACGCCACATCATTACCGACCGTGAGTTTGGCGCGTTCTTCCGCCGTGGCAGACAACGTCACCGGAATGGACCAAACCAGACCGTTCGCCAATCGCAGGTTGTCACGGACGGATAAATAGTCAGCTTCGCGCAAAAATCCTTCGAGCGGAGACAGCGCCCCGGTGGCGATCAATTCCAGATCGGCTTCGGCGCGGGCATTGATGGTTACTGTGGGCAACGCCTCTGCCGCCCGAAGCAAAGACTCGCGTTCTGCCCCGTCGGCTTCGCGGTTCACCAGAACGCCACCGTGTGGTTGAATTAAGCTCACTTGAGTACCTCTCTTGTTTGAATGGCGGCGCGTTTTAACACCGCGGATCGTTGTGGGTTTCTCTGCTGATTGACCGACGCCGATTGGCGTTGGTTATTCTGTTTCTGTGCCTTTTTGACGTCACTCTGTTCCAACGGCGTACAGCTCAGCTCACGCCAGGTCAGTTCGAATCTCCAATCGGCAATATCAAATTTCACGCTCATACGTTTGCTGCCTCCACGCTGGTTGAATCGCTCGCGGTTGCTGCGGCAAACGCAGCAAACCGAGCAGAGGGTTGATAAGAACGCTGCCTCGCGAGAGCTTGTCCGGCAGCGAATTTCGGCCACAGCAAAGGCGCTGGCGCGTTGGTCAATAAACCAAGCGTCGCCAGTTCTGTTTGCAATGCGGGAAGATTGGCGTTTGGCACGCCTAAGACGACCAACTGTTGCGCGGCAGTAAACCGCACCTGCCCCTGACCATAGAGGCGCGCCAAGCCGGCGATGCGCACAAGCTCTTTGCCGGTCAACTGGCTGCGCACTAAACGCGCACTCAGGTAATACAGAGGCTCAATCTGTTTTGCGGTTCGTTGTTGCCCGATCCCTTGGTGATCAGGTTGGGTGTGGCGGGCGTTGTCTTCTGCGCTGGCGAGTTCCAGCGCATGCCTCAAACGTGCGGCTAACACAGCCTGAAAACGTTCTTGGCCCCACGCCATCAGTAAAGTTTGTAAACGTGCGCGGCGTTGGCCGACGGGATTGCGGTGCAAGCGGTAAAGTTCAACCAACTGGGTGACGATCTCTATGACATCCGTTTCGCGCACAAAAATGCCCAGGCGCTGACGGTCGCTGAACGGTTGCCAATGACCGCCGCCGAGCCAAACTTCATAGCCAGCGTCACCCACGGCATTGCGCGTCGCCGTCAAGCCGATGTCGCTGCGTTGGTGCAAGGTGCAACGATGAGCACAGCCCGTCACCGAAATCACGAAATGGCGCGGCAACACGCCGAAGGCTGGATGCCGCAACATTTGCGTGCGCAACGTTGCCAGCAACGAACTGCTGTCCAACAACGGTTCAGCATCCACATCTGCCAGCGGGCAACCGACGACATTGCGCACCAATTCCCTGGCACTCGTCTGGGTGGTCAACCCCACAGAAGCCAGCTCAGCCAGCACGTGCGCAACCTCGGCAAGCAACACAGCACGCAACACGATCGTGTGTTCTGTCGTGATGATCACCGGCGCGCTGGCATAAACCTGTGACAGCCAACCCAAGGCCTCGAGCTGTTCTGCGGTGATCTGCCCTTGCGGAATGTGTATGCGAATGTCGAAGCGGTTGGCAGTCGAAGCCGGAGCCAGCACACCGTGCCAACGCAAACGCGCTTGATCTTCGGGCGTCAACACAACGCCCTCCGGGTGCGCCAAGTCGGCCCACTGTTCGATCACAACAGTTCCGCGAATGTGCGGAGTCATGGGAACTCTTCTTTCGTTTGGTGTTGCCGCTGGCGCGTTCATCATTGCCTGGTGACGTTCCGGCCAAATGGATGGCGGATCACAACGGCAAGGACGTTCGCGTGCCTGGCGAGCAGGAGGCTTTACAGCGCTGCTGTACGCATAGCGGCAAGACGCAGAATTGAAATGGGATTGATGAAGGTGCGACCGGACAGGATGAAATGTCAGTAACAGATGCGTGGCGCGCAGCTACACGTAGGCGCGGCTCACAAACAAATCATTACACTGACGAGCGGAAAGGGAATCCTGCGACGGTCAGACTGAGAGCGTCAACAACAACAACAACAACAACAGGAGCAGGTCTTGGAGAAGGCAGAGAGGAAGGAAATCTGGCGAGAAGCGAACTGGGAAGAAACGGACGATGACGGAGCCTGCACGATAGAGGGTGAACTGCCACTACTGGCCCAACTAGATGTGTCTATCAAGACGTTCATTGTGTCTCCTTGCTACTGTCTTTGTGTTAATGCGATTTCGACGCTACTTAAGTAATAGCGAAGTGGTTGGCGTTATACACGCGTTCTTTTGAATCTGTCAACCATCTACTTTTTCATTGGGTTGATTAGTGCAAATAACCGGTCTGCTATCAGGTTGTGGTGTCGCCGCTGAAACCGCCCGTCGCGACATCTGACGGCGACACCACCGTGCGGTCTTACTTCTTGCGATAAAACTGATCCAGAAACTCATAACGCGCACGCACACTGTCGGCTTCCGCGCGCGTGTTGACGTCAATGATCAAGCGCTGATTGGCAGCAAAGGTCGGCCATTTCGGCAAGCCTTTGCCGTTGGGATTGCCCGTCTTGATGAAGTTGGCGAAGTATTCCTGCATCACCTTGGAAACCTTGTAATCGTCAGGTGTCCAGGCATACACCTTGTTGGACGCCAGATTGCCCATCGCGTATTCGATTTCAGCCGAATGCACGGCACCGCGCGCTGGCGGACGTGGCGGAGTGTTGCCCGGTTGCGGGTTGCGAATGACGCCGCCCGCCAAGCCCGGTTGCGCATCACCCATTTCTGGCCGCATCACCGGACGCGGACGGTCGTAGCGATAGTAATAGGTCGGTTTGCCGCCGGTTTTGGTCGCCAGTTCAACCCACTTCCAGGTGCTATAACTGATAAATCGGTCGCCTGCCAAATCACGTGCGGCATCCATCACTTCGTTTTCGTTCGTGGCGGGATAAAGCTTAAAGACCTGTTCGGCCTTGTCCTGATACAACCGTTCGAGCGCTTTGCGATAGTTTTCAACGGTCGGTTTCTCACGTCCCAAAACGCCGCCAGAGCCAGACTCTTCAGAGTTCGAGCCTGCCAGAAGCGGCACGTGCGCCTGTTCTCCGCTGGCAAAAATCGCAAAGGGGTCTTTCGGGAAAAACCAACCATCCACGGTCGGCGAAAAACGCGGTAAGCCCGGTTTGGCGGTGGCTTCCAGCAATTGCTCCGCAGGCATGGCGCGCAAGGCGGCGAGCGATTCTTTGCCAATCGCCGCGCCAAATTTCACGCCCGCTTGTTCGCCATCGGCCAACGGCACGGCAGAAAGCGCGCCCAACACCGAACCGCTTTCGCCGATGGCGCCCGCAATCAAATTCTTTGACAGCGGCGAAGCCATTTGCGCACTGACCGAAATCGAGCCTGCCGATTCACCCGCAATCGTGACGCGTTTGGGATCGCCACCAAATGCCGCAATGTTTTGTTGCACCCATTTCAGCGCAGCGGCCTGATCCAGCAAACCGTAATTGCCTGATGCTTTGTTGGGCGATTCTTTGGTCAGTTCAGGATGCGCCATAAAGCCAAACACGCCCAGGCGGTAATTGACGGTCACCGCCACAATCCCCTTGCCTGCCATGCTTTCGCCGTCATAGCGCGGTTCTGAACCATCACCCGCAATGAATCCGCCGCCATAGAAATAGACCAGCACCGGCAATTTCTCTTTGCCGGTTTTGGCGGGCGTCCACACGTTCAGGTACAGACAGTCTTCGCCCATGCCGTTCGCGCGAAAATTCATGTCGCCGAAAACATTGCGTTGCATACAACGCGGCCCGAATTTGTCTGCGGCTCGCGTGCCCTGCCAGTTCTTGACCGGTTGCGGCGGCTTCCAACGAAACTCACCAACGGGCGGCGCGCCAAACGGAACGCCTTTGAAGGCGCGCACTCCCGGCGTATCAGTCGCAATGCCGGTCAGCAATCCGTTTTCGACGCGCACGGGTTCACGCAATCCCGCCGCAGATTGCGCGGTGGTGCGCAAAGCAAACGCACCTGTAACAATCGTAACCAACAACATCCAGGCAATGAATTTTGAGAGACGAAGCATGTGAACGATTCCTTTCGATCCGGTTTCTTACAAGCGAAACGAGCAAGCGCGCGTTCCACCCGAGCGAATTCTGGTTTAGTTCCCGCCGGTTTCCTGTTCAGGCAAGGCAAAGCTGTAAAGCACGCCGCCCGCCGCCAGGGCGATGTATTGTTTGCCTGCGACGGCATAGCTGATCGGCGCAGAAGCAATCGTGCCGCCAGTCTGAAACCGCCAGAGCAATTTGCCCGTGGCAGATTCCAGCGCCAGCAAGTTGCCTTCGCGCGTGCCCGCAAACAGGATGCCGCCCGCGCTGGCCATCACGCCAGCAGCCAACGAACCTTGCGAAATCCTGTATTCCCATTTGCGCTCGCCGTTGGTGGTATCCAGCGCACGGATGCCTGAATAGCCGCCTTCGACCGGCAAGGTTCTGCCGCCCCAATAACCTTTCCCTGCTTCGTACGGTGTATCAGCGCGCACATACCGATTGCCTGATTCAGCAAAGACGAGGAACAACTGATTGACGGTTGGATCAAACGAAGGCGCTTGCCAATTCGTCCCGCCAACCAACGAGGGATAAACAACGTTGCCTTCGGGCGTGGCGCCGGAATTCGGTGCGAATTTCGGACGGCCTTTCGCGTCAAATCCGGCGTTCCAGGTTTGCCGCACATACGGCGTCGCCTGCAAAAACGTGCCATCAGTGCGATCCAGCACATACAGGAATCCGTTGCGATTGGCCTGAATCAGCAGCTTGCGCTGACGCCCCTGCCAGACGCGATCCACCAGAATCAAATCCTGATTCGCATCCCAATCGTGATCGTCATTCGGCGTGAATTGATAATGCCATTTGCGCTGGCCGGTGTTCGGGTCGAGCGCCACCACGGAACAGGAAAACAGATTGTCGCCTTTGCGAACTTCGGCATCCATATCGGGGCCGGGGTTGCCGATGGACCAATACACCAAATCCAGATCAGGATCGTAACTGCCGGTCAGCCAGGTGGCCGCGCCGCCCAGCTTCCAGGTGTCGCCTTTCCAGGTCTCGTTGCCAAATTCGCCAGGGCCGGGCGTGGTATAAAACCGCCACAGGCGTTTGCCGGTTTTGGTGTCATAAGCATCCAGAAAACCGCGCACGCCGTATTCGCCGCCAGCGACGCCAACGATAATTTTGTCTTTGACCGCCAGCGGCGGCGAAGTAATGCTGAACCCTTCCATCGTGTCGGCGACTTGCACTTCCCACAGCGGCTGGCCTGTGCGCGCATCGAGCGCGATCAGCGCCGCGTCGAGCGTGCCGAAAAACACGCGCTGCCCCAACACGGCCACGCCGCGATTGAAGCGATTGGATTCATAGGGATTCACAACTTTCTGTTTGCGCGAATATTTCCAGATTTGCATGCCGGTGCGCGCATCCAGGGCATAAACATCACCCGGCATCCCGCTGGTATACATCACGCCGTCAATCACGATGGGCGTGGCCTCTAGCAACGTGTCGCCCGGCATTTGCACCGCCCAGCGGGATTGCAGTTGGTGAACGTTCGTTGAGTTGATTTGCTTCAGCCAGGAATAATGACGGCCCTGATAATCGCCCCAATACGTCAACCAGTTGTGCGGCTCTGCCTGTGCGTTGCGAATGCGTTCATAGGCCAATCCACCGGGAATTTCCGCCGCGCTGGTTTTGTCCGTCTCGCGCCCGTTGCACGATTTCAAATATGCCAGCAAGTCTTGCAACTCAGTGGCGGACAATTGCGTGCCGTAATCCGCAGGCATCAGCGGTGTCGTGGCACTGACGATTTCGGCCACTGTCTTCTTGTCGAGCACCTGCACTTTGCCTGACGTGTCGGTCAGCACCATTGTGTAGGTGTCTTCGTTGCGCACCAGACCGCGCAACGTTTTTCCGTCTTTGGTTTTGACCGTGACAGCGCCACCGCCGCCACGTCGGCGACCGCGCCCGGCCTGATTCAGATTGACGGTAGGATCAAGAATCTTCTGCCGCAACGCGTCCGCTGCAAACCGCCCGGCATTCGACAAATCCGGGCCCACGGTATTGCCGCGCGCGTTGATCTCGTGACAAGCGGCGCAATTCGCCTTGCCAAAGAAAAGCTGTTCGCCCGCTAACGCATTGCCCACAGTGCGTTCGGCAACGATTGGCGTGACGCCGCTCAAGCTGCGGAGGTAAGAAACAAGCTGCCAGACCTGTTCCGTCTTTAGTCGTTTGAACGGCGGCATCTGTGTGCTGGCGATCCCGTTGCGAATGTTGAGAAAGATTTCGCCATCCAGGTTGCCGTGTTTGAAAGTTCCGCCAGTCAGCGCGGGCGCGCGGTCTCCGCGTCCGTCGCCGCCGTGACACGATTGGCAGGCTTGCTCATACAGCCGTTTGCCCGCCGCAATGGCCTCGGCTTTTCCGGCCAGCGGGTTTTTCTCATTCTGCTGAATGTGTTCTTGCGCCCAAGCGCCTGCGCCAAAGGCAAACACCAGCAATCCGACAAACAGATTTTTTCGTTTCATGCGTTTCAATGACTCAAACATCTATTACCAGGAACCTGAAAACAAGGTTTGCCACAGAGGCGTCGAGACACCGCGCAAAGACGAACCGTGACTCAATTCCTCTGTGGCCTTCCTCTCGCGATCAACGCGCACGCCCGCGCTTAACGAAACAGCTTTTGCGCGTATGAGTTCAAATACTGCCGCCAGTTGATCCACGTATGCCCGCCCGGCGTTACCTGCATTTCGTGTTTGATCTTGTTCTTCTTGAGAATTTCGTCGAGGTTCTTGGCCCCGGTGAAAGCCAGCGTGTCTTTCTCGCCACAGGTAACTTCAAACAGTTTAATTTGTTTGTTGGCCTTGTCAGCGTTGCTCAACAACGGCGCGTTGCGTTTTTCGAAATCGGCGGTCGTCTGCGGATTGACGCCCATACTCCACACCGCGACATAAGCGAATTGATCGGGATTGCTGCCGACGACGCGCATCGTCTGGCCGCCGCCCATCGAAAGCCCCGCCAGCGCGCGATTCGCACTGCCGGGCAACACGCGATATGACTTTTCGATAAACGGCACGACGTCTTTCAACAATTCGCTGGTGAAACGATCTTGCAACGCCGCAGTCACTGCCGGATCAGGCGGCGCACCAGGAACCGCAGGCGGACGCGGCAAGCTGCCATTGGGCATCACGACCAGCATCGGTTTGGCTTTGCCCGCCGCAAGCAAATTGTCGAGGATGAAACCGGCGCGACCGATTGTGCTCCAGCCGGAATCTTCGTCGCCGCCGCCATGCAGCAGATAGAACACAGGATATTTCGCTTTGCTGGTTTCGTAACCGGGCGGGAAATACACGTGCAAGCGCCGCTCTTCGCCCAGCGTCGTGGATTTGTACCAGACCTTGCGAATCTCTCCGTGCGGCACGGACTTGCTTTCTTGGAAGGCGGCATCAGCGCCGGGGACGTAAACCATGTTGTCCACACTGGTGACGCCTTGTTTGATCAGCGCATTTTTCGGATCAAGCGTGCGCACGCCGTCTACCGTCAAGGTGTAGCTGTAAAAATCCGCAGGCAATGGACCGACAGTGATTGACCAAACGCCCTTGTCATCTTTGGTCAATTTGCCGCCCTGCCCCAAACCTTGCGCGATCCAGTCGCCGCCAACGGTGACTTCACTGGCTTTCGGCGCGTAGATGCGAAAGATGACGCGTCCATCATCCAGCACTTCAGGTGACTTCAAAGTGTCATTCGGCGTCGGTTGACGCGGCGCTGGCTGTGCAACAGCAACCGTCAGCACGGCGCAAAAGACTGAAAACATAACCGCAATGCGTAAGCCGTAACGAAGATTCATAGTTGTGTCTCCTTGAGTTTGGCTGCCTGCGCCTGCTATTGCAGACCCCGGCACAATCAGGTGCCACGCGCGTCGGCGAGCGTTGCGCGCAATCACGCAACCGCGTGCCGACAAGCGCAGCACCATCTCAATCTTGCTGGTTCTGAATTTAACGAGAAGACTGGTTGGCGATCCGCAGCCAAAGCTTTGGCTCACCGTCTGCCTGTAATAATGAGCGCACCTCACGATACGCTTGCGCATACAACGCGCGCTGTTGTTTCAACTCTGCCGGACGCCCCAACGCCTGTTCCAGTTCGTCGCGCGTCAACCGGCGCGCAATCTGAACCTGCGCCAACGCGGGCCCTTCACCGGCAAACGAAATCGCCATTCCTTCGGCCAACCAGCGCGGCGCACGTCCGCCACTGAGCACTTCAATCACGGCGTGCGTCAATTCGTGCCGCAACGTCTGTTTGAGAATCTTGCGCGTCTGCAACACGCGCAAAGGCTGCAAGGCGATGTTGCGCCCGCGTGTTGCGCCCGCCGCCCAACCGGATTGTCCCGTCGCGCGGCTGAATTCTGCCGTCGAATCGTAGGCGGTGACGTCAAACAACTGCCCGGCTGGCAATTGCAGCGACGCCTGTGCCAAACGACCAACGATATCGGCATGCGCCGCTTCCAGAGTCTGTAACGCTTGCGCCAACAAGGGGCGCGCAGTTTGCGCAGAAAACCGCAGACGAAAATGCTCGCTGGTCAACGTGCGCCACGATTGCCCTGTCGGTTGCCGATAAACGACATTCAACACCTGAATCGGAGCGCGATAAATTTGTTGCTTTTCTTTTACACCGTAAGGCGCGGTTTGCGCGCGCGTGCTGGCTTTTAAGCGTGCGCCGGGAAAGTAATGCGTCAAAATCTGGCGATAACTCAACCCGCGTCGTGCAGCGCCGCGCGCGCCTTCCTGACAAAGCCCCAGCCCGTGTCCAAAACCGCTCCCCCGAAAGACGAACTGAGAACCGGTTTTGGTTACTTCGAATCGCGAACTTTTGACCATCTGCCAGCCCAATTTTCGCCCGACAATGATTTTGAAGTCCCAACCGCGCACGCTGCGTTGGCTTTCTCCTTGCAAGTTGAGCCATTCGGCGCGTCCGGTAGCGTCTCGTTTGGTGACTGTGATGGCGCGCAACGAAGCGCCGACCGCCGTGCGTTCATCAGTTTGCAACGCCGCAGCCAAATCCGCGGCAGAAATCGTTTGCGCCCAATGGCGGTGCGGCATCAGCGCGCAAAATTCGTCACGCACGCCGCGCAAATATTCTGGCGCGGCAGTGCCCCACAAAGCTTCCAGGTTGGCCGTTACGCCGCCGCAGGCCGCGTGAAAGTATGCGTCAATCACCTGGCCGGAAGTTTCAAAGAGCGTTTCTCCGGCGGTCATTTCCACCGCCTGACGCGCCAGCCGGTGCATCGCTTTCGGCATGACAAAACGCTGGCAATGCGTAGTGCTGCAAAAATCATAGCCTTCGCGCGCGTGCCGCCCCCGATTGCGCAACGCGAAGCTGCGGCTAACGACGGCTTGCGCTTTCAGGGCTTCGCGTTCGCGTTCGATGCTGGCTTCTCCGGCCAGGACGCCGACCAGATATTCTTCGAGCGGCAATTCGCGGGTGAGGTTTTCGCTCACCGAACGCACGCGCACAGTCGTTGGCTGAACGTAACTGATCGGAATTGTGCCGGTGGTTATTTTCGGCTCTGCCTGCCAATCAACATCTGTGTGCGACGCCGGTTGAGAGGTTTCGCAACGAGCAATGCCCAAACCGCAGGCAAGAATTGAACGCGCAATTTCTGCTCCTTGCGCACCGTGAGCGCGGCGCAAAAAGACCAGCACGCCGAGTTTGATTTGCGCCGGTTGCGGCACGCCGACGGGAGCTTTTTCCGCCGTAAAGCCGACAAACCAGCCTTGTGTACGCCAGTTGTTGCTGGCCGTCGAAGTCCCCGTTTTGCCAAACACATACACAGGCAAATCGCTCAAGCCGGATTTGGTCGCCGTGCCGTATTTGACCGCGCCGCGCATGCCTTCGAGCAAGACCTCGCGTTGCGCCGATGTCAGGCTCAACCGCATTTGCTCTTGCGCGATAAGCTGCGGATCGGCGGAACGTTGCGGGCGGTATAAATGTCCGCCATTGACCAACGCGGCATACGCGGTCAGCAATTGCACAGGCGTGACCAGCAACTCGTCGCCTTCGCCGAGCGCGGTGCGCACGTGCCAGTCTCCGCGCGGCAATCGCCCGGGCAATTCGGCGGCATTGACGCCCGTGCGTTCGCCAAACCCGAAACTGGCCAGCGTCGCGTTGAAGTTGGCGGCATTCAGACGCTCGCCCAGATGCGCAAAATAATCGTTGCAGGAATATGCCAGGGCCTGCGGCAAATTGAAGGGCGTTTTGCTGCGCGGATGTGCGCAGACGATTTCAAAACCGGCGCGCGCATAAGTTGTCTGACACTGGCGACTGGAGCTGCGATCAAGGTTCCCGGCGCGCAAGGCGGCCAGCGCCGTAAAAGGTTTGATCGCGGAACCAGGCGGATAGGCTTGTTCAAAGGCCACACGCGGATTCACCACGGCGCGCAAACGTCCGGTATGCGGATCAATGACCAGCACCGTGCCTTCGCGGCCTGCCAGCGCTTCAGTGGCGGCTTTTTGCAACGCCGCGTCAAGTTCTGTTTCGGAGAAAGAAGGTGTGACCGGCGCAGGAGCAGCAGCAAAATCTTTGGCGGGGCTGGCGCAGCAAACGCTCAACAACCCCGCCAGGCAAAGGCACAAAAGCTCCCAACCGAATATTGCCCGCACGCGCCGGTGAACGGTGTTCGATGGGGTTCTGCGTTTCATTACCAGTTCAGAAACTCACACTTCGAGATCGCCCAGCGCACGCCGCGCGCTGCTTTCCGCCAACGCGCCCAGAGTCACCATCCAGCCGCCAAACAACAACAACCAGCCCACCGCAAAGCGAGCGCCGACCACCCACAGTTCGGCCCAATCGCTTTTGATCGGCGTTTTGGTGAAAAAGGCCAGATAGGCCAGCGCGCCAAAGATCACCCACACCAGCACGTAAATCAGAATCGCGCGCGGAGCGAACGCGCGCGCCAGATGACGAAACAATCCTTTCAACGCGCCTTTCAGACCTTCGCGAATGGCAGCCAGCCAGCAATGAATCGCCATCAACGGCAACACCAGATAGAGCAGCACGGCTTTGCCCCAGGTCAACGTCAGCACGATCCAGCGTTGCGGTTTTTCGACGTCGGCAACCCATTTGGCATCGGCTTTGGCCAGCAAGTAAACCACCAGCCACGCCAACAACAAGACCGGCACGCTGGCCAGCAACAACTTCCAGCAATCTTGCAGCGCGCGTTTGAACAAATACCCCGCGCCGACGCCGATGCGCACATAACTCAAGCCCATCGCCTGCCAGGTAAAAAAGGTGATCAGCGCCACCAACGGCAACAACAGCGCATTCAGCCAGACCAGCAAAGTCGTGGCCAGCCGCGTTGTGGCGAATAAATACCCCGCGCTCCACAACACGGCAAACAGCAGAAACGAAATGACGAGCGCCCCCCAATTGCTAAACAGTTTGCGCGCCGCTGCGGCAATCGCCGCCATCACATCTTTGATCATCTTGTCACCTAATCCGCAGCTCTTACTGCTTGTCGAAAATGTTCAACTTCATGCTCGCCGTGTTCGCCTGCACGCTCGGTTGGTACATCAGTTCGGCGCGCGCGGGCGCGATTTTGAATTCGCCGGGAATCTGCACACGCAACGCATACTGGAACGTCGTATCGCCGTCGAAATAATCCAGGAAAAGCGCTGTGCGCTGATCGCGGAATTCGCGCTGACTGAACCAATCGCACCAGCCCGTCAACGAAGCGTCCAGATTCAATCCGCTGAAACGTTCGACCTGTTCGCAACCGGCAGGAATCGGGTCTTCGACGAGCAGGTATTGGGCTTTGTTCCCTTGCACGTGCAAGCGTACGACGAGCATGTCGCCCGAACGCAATTCGCCGGTCAGTGGCTCGGTCGTCCATTTCAACTGCCCGCCGTTGTCGGTCACACGCAAGCGCAAATATTCGCGCGTCAGTTTCAGGTTCATCGGCGATTGCGCAGCGGTGGTTTCTTCCCTGGTGTAATAATCGAGCGTCGCCGCGACATAGGCGACACCGCTGCCACGTTTCACCACACGGATTTGATTGGCATTGCCGACCGCGCCTGCGTCGCGTTTGATGACCACCGCTTGCCCCGTCGCCGCCTCAGCCGCAGTCACGCGTTTTAACATCACCTGCTCACCGTTCAGATACACTTCGAGGGTGTAATCCGCCGCCAATTCGCGGCTCACGCGCAGGTAATCGGTCAACCCATAAATGGCAAACGCCGTGTGTTTGGTCGTTTGCCAGTAATACCCGTTGCGGCGATTGGCAACCAACCAGCGCGCCGCTCTGGGCAACACCTGGCTGTCTTTGCTGATTTGCGCCAGCGCCTTCAACGAAAGCGCTGTGGCTTCGAGATCGTTCTCTTCGCTGAAATCGAGCATCGGGCGACGTTTCGATTCCCAATGCGCGTCGTAATCGGTCAGCTTGGCCGAACGTTCGATGTCGCTGGCGATGAGCCGCGCGCGGTCGTCGTTGCGCAATTTCAAGGTCAACGCCAACAGCGCCCGGCCATACGGTTGCAACTCTGTGCGACGTCCATACAGATCGTTGACGTAACGCGCATCGGTTTCGCCGCTGGCTTGCAAGGCGTAAAGCAAATACGCGCGCGCTTCCAGATCATAGGGTTTGCCGTCTTCGAGCTTGCCTGCGTCGAGCAAGGCTTTGAGTTTGGTGCGACCACGATCCAGCCGATAGTTGTCTATGCCATATCCGGCACGACGCGCCATCGTCAGTCCGTCCATCACATACGCCGTCATAAACGGATCGGTGCGGTCGTCTTTCCACCAGCCCCAGCCGCCGTCTTCGTGTTGGAAGTTGTATAGACGATCCAGCCCGCGTTGCACTTTGGCGTCAAGGTCGGTCGCTTTCAACGATGTGGTTTTCACGTCCTGCAAGGTTTTCGCCACCACCACATTCGGCAGGAAGCTCGACATCGTTTGCTCGACGCAGCCGTACGGATAGCTGGTCAAATAATCCAGCGCGCCAAACAGCGCTCCGGCAACGGAAGGCGAGGCTTCGATACGTAAGCTGCGCGCGAGTTGATGCGCATTGGCAGGCAGGTCAAAGCTCAAGGTCTTTTCGCCAGATTCATCGGCCAAAGCCACTGAATTGCCGCGCGTCTGTTTCAATCCGCCCGCGATGATGGGCACCGGCAATTCGACCGCGTCAGACTCGGTGTCGGTGCGTGCATACGCCGTCAGGCTGACCGCGCCAACTTGCGTAGCAGAAACTTTCCAGTCAATGCGCGCTTCGCCTTGTTTGAGAATGGTGACAGTTTGTTCCGCCTGATCCAGCAATTTCGCGCCGGGCCCATTCACTTCCAGCTTGATCTTGGTGCTCTTGTCGGCGTTCAGGTAGTTATGAACCACGCCGGAAATCGTCACCGTGTCGCCTTCGGTCATAAAGCGCGGCGTTTCCAGACGCAAAATCAAATCCTTGCGCGAAATGACACGCGCCACGCTGGAACCGACTTTCAGGTCGTCTGTCACAGCGCGTGCGGTGGCACGCCACGTCGTCAGGTTGTCTGGCAAGTTCAGCTTCACAGTCGCTTTGCCGTCAGCGCCGGTAATCACCGCGGGCTGCCAGAATGCCGTGTCTTTGAATTCCTTGCGGATTTTCGGCTCGACCAGTTGGCTTTCGTTTTTGAAATCGGCCAGTTGATAGGCGCGTTTGACCTGGGCCAACTGCATCTTCTTGGCCCCGGAATATCCCGTGAAAGTGAAAAACGAAGAGAAGCGTGTATTCACCGTGCTATAGCGCGTGCCATAAAACGCGCGGCGAATGTCGCCGGTGGTTTCCGGCTGCACGCTGTAAATCGCTTCATCCACCACACCAAGGCTCAATTCGACGCCTGAAGCGGGTGTGCCATCGGCGTTTTTCGCCATCAGCGTATACGACGCCGGATCACGCGGACGGTATTCCTTTTTGTCCGGCATGATTTCGACGTTGAGGAATTTGTTTTTGGCTGGCACGTTGATGCTCTTGCCCTGCTCATACATTTCGCCATCGCGAATGTACGCCACGCTCAAATACACATTGGGCGAATAGGTCGGCAAGATCGGAATTTCGATCATCGCTGCGCGCCCGTTGGCAAACACGTGTTTGGCATCGAGCACTTTGGTCAATTCGACTGTGACCAGCAAATGCGCTTTGTCGGTGGGCAACAGCGCCAGCACCTTGGCGGTTTCGCCGGGCTGATATGACTTTTTATCGAAGACCAACTTGATCGAACCGTAATCCCGATAGGCGGAATCTGCCCAGCCATTGTTGCGATCCGTGGCATACAGGCTTGTGCCGGAATATTCGATCTGCCTGCCGTTTTCGTTGACGAAAACCTGCACGTCAATGTAACCGACAATGGGCACGCGATACTCGTAGAAGGTTTCTCCCGCAGCGGTCGTGCTCACATCCGCGCTCGAAAGCGTGTTGTAGATCGGTTTGAAACGTACGTTTTTGTAACCGTCTTTCTCTTCTTCGACCTTTTCGTATTTGACCTCGACAAATTTCAGCGTGACTTTGCTCGACAGCGGACGACCTTCGCGATCCTTGGTTTCGATCTTCAGTTTGGCCGTGTCACCCTGAAAGTACACATACCGATCCGTGCTGGCATTGATGACGGTGTTGCTGCGAATGCCGACGAAACTGGCTTTGCCTTCGATTTCGCGGCGCGCCGAATCGGTGACCATCGCTTCCAAACGATAGGTGAAATCGCTGCTATCGCTGGCGCCCGGTTGCGGCACGTCAAAAGGAATTTCCAGCCGTCCATTTTCGTCCAGTCGGCCTTCGCCTTCTTTCACCAGGTCGTTGCCATATCCATAGCCGCCCTCATCTTCTTCCTCGCCTTCGCTTTCGCCGATGCCGTCGTCTTCGCTTTCCCACCACCAGGGGTAATAACGTGAACGGTAAACGTAATATTTCACGTCGGCGTTTTTGACTGGCGCGCCAAAGAAGTATTTGGCTTCGACGTTGAACGTCGTCTTGTCGCCAGTCATCACAAAAGTTTTGGGCGTGCTGACGCGCACTTTGTATTCCGGCTTTTTGTATTCCGCGACCTGAAAATATCCGCGCGCGGCTTCGGCGCCATCAATGCTGACGACGATGCTGTATCCGCCCAACGGAGCGCCTGCGGCCAAATCCACTTCGCCGTTAAAAGTGCCACGCCCGGAAAGCGGCAAATCCTTGCGCAGGATTTCGTTCCCTTCGCCGTCGGTCACTGCCACGCTGACGGAACGAGCATCCAACATCTCGTAACCGCCCTCGCCCAGACGGCGCAAAACGCCTTTGAAATAGACTTTCTGATCGGGGCGATACACAGGCCGCTCGCTGTAAATGTAGCCAGTGACATTGCCAAGCTGACCGCCTTCGTCACCACCGCGATTCCAGGCGAACAAATACGAATCCAGGTCAGACACGGCAAAATCGTCTTTGCGCCGCGCCATGATCAAATAGCCATCCGGTCCGACATCCTGATCCGGTTCAACTTGGCCTGCGCCTTCGTTCTCGTTCTCGGCCGGTTTCGGATCGGCGGTTTTGCTGACACGCGTACGCAACAATCCCTGCTTGTCGGTTTTGCCTTCGGCGACCACTTTCTGGCCACGCACGATTTTGATGTCTACGTCATCGCGCGGCTCGCCCGAACGACGATCCACCGAATAGACCAACATCTCGCCGTCTTCTGTCACTTTGCTGAGCATCGTCAGATCGGTGACCAAGGCGATGGTATAGGCGCGCAAATCCCCGTTGACGGCTTCGACCAGATAGACGCCCGGATCGAGTTTGCCGAGCGAGATCATGCGTGTGTCCCAGCGATTGTCGAGCGGGGTCAACACTTGCCGCCAACTGCGGCGCAACTGATCGGGATTGAGCAACGGCACGCGCGCATAATCGGCTTCGGTCAGTTTGATCTGTTCCCCGGCGCGGAATTTGTCGTTGAAAGTCGCGCGCGATTCGCGGCGCAGTTGGCTGCGGAAATAGCTTTTGAAGGTGTAATAGAACGTGCTTTTCCAAACGCGCAGTTTTTCGAGCAGCGATGGTTTGCGTTCGGTTTTCTCGGCGACTTCGGCAATTTCGCCGCGATCCTCTTCGCCCATCTGGTGCGGATTGGTCAGTTGTTCAAAAAACTTGAACGGATCGCGCACCTGATACACGCGAAAGTCGAGCGTGTTGACGACTTGGTAATTGATGTAAATGCGCGCGTTTTCGTGCGGGCCGTACGAACGATTGGTTTGCAACGAAAAAAACGGTTTGGCAACCGGACTGGCTTGCGGGCTGGCCGCTGCGGCTGGAGACGCCTGCGCGGCGGGCTGATTTTCCTGCGCCTGCATACGCCACGAAACCGCCGTGAGGCTGGCAACAATGACCGCCAGATACACGCTGACAGAGCTGAGTGCACGAGATATGCGCGAGGCACGAGAGAATAATGACTTCAGGAAAAACACGCTTGATCTCCTCCAAAGCGGCGCGGCGTTCTGTGGGCCAGCGCAACTTCAACGCGGCATTCGTCTGCGCTTGTGCGCCAGACAGCCGTCTGTCTATTCATTTCAATCTAAAATCTTCAACCGGTAAAAGCCCAGAAAGTTCTGATTGTTGGCCAACGGACGCCAGCGTTTGTCCGGATGCTGTTCGAGCACGCTCAGGCGAACTTTTTTGACCTCGCCTTTGTCTTGCGGCGAAGCGCCCGTGTGATAGACAACCCAGTCATCTGCGCCTTCGCTGGCATGTCGGGCTTCGCCGAGAAAAATCATGACGTGATAGGGGAATTTCTGCACCCAGGGCTGGTGATAAAACAGCAGGTCGCCCGGGCGCGCCTGACGTCGTTCACGGCTGACAAACACGGCGTTGTAGTTTTTCAAGGTGCGCGCATCGGCAAAGTCGGAAAACCTTGTCGTCAAATCCCCTTCCGTAAACGCGCCGAAATCCGTGCGAAAGAGCTTTTCGCCAAGCGGGCCGTGTTCCAGGTCATAGGCTTTGACATCGGGCGCAACGGCTTCGTAACCGCCGTCCACTGTTCCCATTGCTTGAAACCAGGTGCGATCGTGTCGGCGCAACGCTTCGCGCCAGGCAAACCGCACCAACCCGGCGCAATCGCGTTGCGTGGGGTTCCAGGCTTCGCTCAGGCCGTAGAACTGCATTTCCGCCAGATGCGTAAACCAACGGCGAAAGTTTTCGCGGTCGCTGCTTGAAAGTAACTCTGCGCCATCGGGGATGCCGTCTGTATCAGCATCCGCCCAGACCATCACAGGCGCAATTGGCGCTTTGCTTCGTTCTGCCCGCGCAGGCGCAGCGTTTTGACAACCGGCGCAAACGCCGCACAGCAACAACAAACCAGGAAGCTGTCGCCACCAATGGGCAACGCCTGATCTGTTTAGCACACGACGGCATGAATTGTTCACGATGTAACGTTTCCTCAAACCTGTGCACAGGTTATCAGCCAACTTTCAGACAGCCTCTTGTCACCTTTGATCGGCATTTCACTGTCTGTCAGACGTCACGTTGATGAGGGTTTTGATTACGACATTAGTGCAGCGCCGCGTACTATAGCAGAAGCGCCAACGGCAATGACAAGAAAGTTTTAGCCGACATTCCCTCAGCTAAAAAACGAGTTTACGCCCGCTCTGACAAGGCAACGAGGTGTCAGGCTGGGTCAGCATTGCCGCAAGTCCGCACCAGGTGGCTGTGGATGTCCTCATTTGTGGGGGCAGTGGCGGCGGCGAATTTTCAATCGTCGGGCGCTTCTCCTACAATGCTGGCGGAGTCTGGTGGTATGAATCTGCAAACACATCGCAAATCCGTCTACTTTTTCACCACGCTGGGCATTTGTCTGGTGGCGCTGGCCATCGCGCTGAACGTTGGCTGGATTTTGCTCAACTGGCGCGAAGTCGCATTGCTGATTTTCGGCGTCATCTTTTTTGCCTTGATCATCGCTGGGGTGGCGTTGAATACCATCTTTCTGGTGCGCGAAATCCGCCGCAACGAACAACACGACAGTTTTATCAATGCCGTCACGCACGAACTGAAAACGCCCATTGCCTCCATTCGGCTTTACCTGGAAACGTTGCAAACGCGCGAAGTAGACGAAAAACGTCGCAAAGAGTTTTATGAAATCATGCTGGCTGACAGCGACCGGTTGTTACATACGGTCGAACAGGTGTTGCGCGCCAGTCGCACCGGCCATCGGCGGCGCAAAGTAGAGCATGCGGTGCTCGATCTGGCCGAGCTGGCGCGCGAATGCACTGAACTGGCGCGCACACGAACGCACCTGGATGATCAAGCGTTGCGCTTTCGCCTTGCGCTTCCCACCGGCGAACAAGCGCTGGTGCGCGGCGATGCCGACGAATTGCGCGCCGCCATTTCCAACCTGATAGACAATGCAATTAAGTATTCCGATGCCCCGCCCGATGTTGAAGTTGCGGTAACAACGACGGACGAAAAATGGCTGACCGTACGCGTCACGGATCGCGGCATCGGCATTCCGACCGACGAGTTAAAGCAGATTTTCAAACGGTTTTATCGTGTGCAGTTGCGTATGGCCAGTCGCGTCAAAGGTACGGGTCTGGGACTTTTTATCGTGCGTTCGGTGGTGGCCAAACACGGCGGCAAAACCTTTGCCGAAAGCCCCGGCGAAGGCCAGGGCAGCACATTTATCATCCAGCTTCCGCGTTATGCGGCGGCAAAGAAAGCCAAGAAACAATGAGTGCGGTTTTGCTGGTGGAAGACGAACAACATTTGGCGGTCGGGTTACAGTTCAATCTCGAAGCGGAAGGCTATGAAGTCGAAATCGCGCCGGACGGAGAAACCGCCCTGGCGTTGCTGGCGCGCTCGCCCAATCGTTTTGACGCCGTCGTGCTGGATGTCATGTTGCCGGGCAAAGACGGATTCGAGGTCGCCAGCGAATTGCGCCAGGCAGGCCGCTTTGTTCCGATCTTGATGCTGACCGCGCGCAATCGTCCCGAAGATGTCTTGCGCGGATTTGAAGCGGGCGCGGACGATTACCTGCCCAAACCGTTCGAACTGGCGATCTTGCTGGCGCGCTTGCGCGGGTTGTTACGGCGGCGCGAGTGGTTTCATTTGACACAAAACCCCGCTGAACCAGCGCCCGCCACCAGCGCGGATGTGTTCACCTTTGCCGGCAAAACGATTGATTTCTCAAACCTGGAATTGCACGCCGGTGACCGCACCGTTAAATTGACGCTGATGGAAGCTGAGTTGCTGCGTTATCTGATCAGACACGAAGGCAAAGCCGTCGCCCGCCGCAGCATGCTGGAAGAAGTCTGGGGCTTGCGCGAAGACACCGATACACGCGCTATAGACAATTTCATTGTGCGGTTGCGGAAATATCTGGAAACAGAACCCGCCAATCCGCGTCATTTGCTGACCGTACGCGGCGTTGGTTACCGGTTCGTAGCGGAACCAGGCTAAACGACGAAACGAAACAAGAGAGATGAAAAAGGAAAGGGCCGGAGAGCAGCAATGCACTCCGGCCCTTTGTGGTTACAGGTTGTTGTTGGTTAACAGCTCGGCGGGAAGACCGGGATCACCACCGAAGTATTCGCCGTGTTGGTCAGGACGTGCAGGTTATGCCCCTGGTTGAAGGCATTGGCCTGTGCGCCCGCGTTCGCGTTGAAGTTGATCGCCGCGCCCACGATGCCGATGTCACTTTGCGAATACAGCCGCAGCCAGCCGGAACGGCCTGCCGGGATGAATTGCTCAAAGCGCGGCGCCGTGCGCGGGAAGGTGTTCGACAGATTGCCGCGCAATTGGCAACCGCCGTTCACTGAGAAGCTCAGCCCGTTTTCCGCATCGTCATAGAGAATGCCAAACAGCGTTCCCAATGTGCTCGCGCCGGTCGCCAGATTGCCACCGATCCGGTTCACCACCAACATCGTGTCATTGCCGTCGGCGCGCGATGCCACGTTGTCCAAAGCCAGCACACGCGGCAACACGTTGTAGCTGCGTCCGTCAAAGTTCAACGTCGCCGTCGTCGCATTGGCATCGCACGCGGGCAAGCCGCCCGCAATCGCTGATACCGCTTGCGCGCCCAGATTCGCCGTGTGACCCGATTGGAACTTCACATACTCATCACCGATCAGGTAGTTGAAGTTCGTCGGACAGCCATTGGCATCCACGGCAATCGCCACCAGATAGCCCGTCGTGCCCGGATCAAGATCCGACGCCAGGAACGTCGCCGTCTGGTTCGCGGTCAAACAGATGTAGCTGTCAGCGATGGAACAGCTTACGCCGTCCACGAAGAACAGATGCACCTGCGCCGGCAACGACACGTGCGTGTTGGTGAGCGAGATGCGCGTGTTTTGCGAGTTCGCGTTTGTGCTCGACGACGTGTAGATGTTGTAGAACAACACGCTGCCCGCCTTTTGATCGCTCAACGGCGCTCGGCTGTTGAGTGCCAGGCCAGGACCGGCTGCCGGACAATTCAACGTCAAGCACGCGGGCGCGGACGCCGAGCCGCCGCCGTTGAAACTGGCCGTGGACAGCGTACACAACTGCGCGCCTGTCGGAGTTTCGTTTACGACTTGCGCCTGGTAACGAATCGTCACCGAAGCGCCCGCCGCCAACGTTCCCGTCCAACTAACCGTGCTTTCGTTCACTACCGTGCACGTGCCGCTGTCCGCCGTACACGTGCCCGGCAAGGCTTTCAGCCCCTCAGGTAAAGTGGAGGTGAAGGTCGTGCTCTGCGACTGTCCGCTCGGATTGCTCACCAAGGCCGTCGCCTGAACGAGGCTGCCACCCTGAGTACAAGCCAGCGGATCGGCCAGTCTCGCCGCCACGTTCGGCGCGTCAGCCGCCCCATTGACGTTGAGTTTCACGCTGTTGACGCCGGTCTTGCCGAACGCATCGGTGACCAACACTTCCAGCGGGAACGTGCCTTTTTCGGTCGGTTTGCCGGTCAATTCACCTTGCGCCGACATGCTGACGCCTTGCGGCAAACGTCCGCTCTTGAGCGAGAAGGTTGCGCTGCCGCTCACGCCTAGCGGTTTGAAGGCCTGGGTGTAATTCCATCCTTGCGTGGCATCGGGCAAAGCCGATGGCAACAAACCAACACCGATGGTCACAGAATAGGCCTTGGAGCCCATACAACCATTGGAATCAGTCGCCTTGATGGTGAAGCTAAACGTCCCCGCTGTCGTCGGATAGCCGTAAATCAATCCGATCGCGTCAAAGAACGTCAGGCCAGGCGGCAGTGTCCCCGTCAACATATATGTGTATGTTTCGGACGGTGAGGCAAGCGCGTATTCCACATAGAGCGAGCCCGCCGTACCGTTGGGCAAATCCGGCAACGTGATGGTCGGGCAACCGCCACTTCCCGGAATGTTGATGGTGTAGCCGCGCGTTCCCGGACAGCTACCAAAACCTGTCGCAGTGATCGAGAAGTTAAATGCGCCAGCAGTCGTAGGCGTACCAATGATCTGTCCCGTGGTCGGATTCAGCGCCAAGCCTGGCGGCAAGGCTCCGGCAGAGACGGCAAACGTGTAGCTGCCGCCGACCGGCGTCGCCGAGACGAATTGGTTGTATCCCACGCCGATCGCGCCATCCGGCAAGGAGGTCGGACTGACGGTCACAGTCGGGCAACCAATCACCAACGACAAGGCTTGCGACGCCGAACAACCATTGCCCGCATCCGCCTTGAAGGTCACGTTGAATGTACCTGTGGTCAGCGGCGTGCCAGTGAGCGCGCCGGTTGCCGGATTGAGCGTCACGCCTGTCGGCAGGCTGCCCACCAGGATGCTGTAGGTGTAGCTGCCCGCTGGCGAAACCGCCACCGAACCGGCGTATGGATTGCCCGCCGTTCCCGCCGGTAACGAAGCCGGGAAGGTAATCGTCGGACAGGTGATCGTCACCGCATAGGCGCGTGAGCCGACGCAATTGCCTGTCGTCGCACTAATGGTGAAGTTATATGTGCCCGGCGTGGTGAGCAAACCGGTCAACGCGCCGGTTGCCGGGTTGAGCGTCACGCCCGTAGGCAAGCTGCCCACCGTGACGCTGTAGCTATAAGTTCCGGCAGGCGACGCAGTAACCGACTGGTTGTAGTTGGTGCCAACCGTGCCGCCCGGCAAGGACGTTGGTGTCAACGTAATCGTCGGGCATGTAACGGTAATCGAGTAATCGCGGAAGCCGGTACAAGTGCCGAAGCCCGTCGCTGTAAGGCGGAAGTTGAAACTGCCGCTTTGCGTCGGCGAGCCGGAGATTTCTCCGGTGGCGGGATTGAGCGACAAGCCTGGCGGCAACGCCCCGCTGGTCACCGCATAGGAATACGTCGTACCGGAAGGCGACGCACTCACGCTTTGACTATAGGTCGAGCCCACCGTGCCGCCCGGCAAACTCGTCGGCGTCAACGCGATTGTCGGACACGTAACGGTCACGGTAATCGGCGCCAACGTCGTGCTACCGCAATTATCGGTGGCGGCAATGGTCACCACGTAACTGCCGTTGAGCGTCGCACTGGTGATGGAAACCTGTCCCGTCGTCGGGTTCACGGTGGCCGTCAAGCCCGTCGGCGGCACAATGGATTGCACGCTCAACGGATTGATCGTTCCGTTATCGGTTGGCCCGGTCAGCGGGTTGAAGTTCAGTGTCGTGCCTGCCACCAGCGTTTGCGGGCTGTACGTCAACATCGGCGGCATATTCGTCGTCACCGTCACCGTCAGGGTGCCAGTGCCGGTTGCGCTCTGGTTATCGGTCACCACCAGATTGAAGGTCGCGGATGTCGCCGCACAGGTGGTCGCGATATTGGCCGTCACCGCCCCCGAAGGCTGGATGGCGACGCCGCTCACCGTTACGCCGTTGGACGACGCCGTGGTCGGGTTGCCGTTGATCGTGATGCCCAGTGTGTTGACTGCCTGATCGGGATCAACCGCCGTCGCAATCGTGAACGGCGTGGCGCTGCTGCCCGCCTTGACCAAAACCGTATTGCTGCTGATGGTCGGCGGTGTGTTGGTCTGCAACGTAGATGTCGCCGTGTTGCCCGTTCCGCCGTTCGCGGACGTGACATTGCCGGTCGTATTGACGTGCGGCCCCGCAGCCGTCGGCGTGACATTCACGCTGACCGTGCAGGAACTGCTGATGCCGACCGAACCGCCCGTCAGCCGGATGCCCGTGTCACCCGCGTTGAGCGCGCCGCCGCCGCCATCCTGCAATGTCCCGCTGCAAGTGTTGGTGATCGTCAATGGATTGGCAACCACCAGATTCGCCGGGAAAATGTCGGTGAAGCTGACGCCCGTTAGCGCCACTGTGTTGGCCGCCGGATTGCTGATCGTAATGCTCAACGTCGAAGTTCCGTTGATCGGCGTTGAAGACGGTGTGAAGACTTTGACGATCGTGGGCGGCCCAACCACCGTATGCGGCTCAGTGTCCGTGCCAGTGTTGTAATTGCTGTCGCCGTTGTAAGTCGCCGTCAGTGTCCGATTGCCCGGCGTGGTGAGCGCCAGCGTGCAACTGCCAGAACCCGCAGCGAGTGTGCCCGTACAGGTCTCGCTACCGCCAGAAATCGTGATGGTCACTGTACCGGTGGGTGTGCCTGCGCCCGGCGCGCTTGCCGCCACCGTAAAAGCCACCGTCACGTTCTGTCCGACAGCAGACGAATCCGGATTGTCCGAAGTGATCGTCACGGTGACGTCGGCCTTGTTGACCGTGTGCGGCACGCCCGCTGAAGGGCCGCTGCCATTGAAGTTTGCGTCACCGTTGTAGGTCGCGGTCAGCGTCTTTGCGCCGACAGACGTGCTCGGCAAATTACACGAAGTCGCGGGCAAGGTGATTGTGCAGTTATTCGTGCCATCGCTGACAGTGATCGTGCCCGTCGGCGTGCCCGCACCAGGCGAAGAGACCGAGACCGACGCCGTCACCGCATAGTTCTGGCCGATAACTGACGGATCAGGCGTATCGGCGGTGATGGCCACCGTCGTGGAGGCTTTGTTGACCTGATGCGCAGCAGTATTCGAGCTGGTGTTGAAATTGGCGTCGCCGTTGTACGTAAACGTCAGCGTCTTGATGCCCGCCGAAGTCGAAGTGAGCGAACACGTCGTTGCAGGCAAGGTTGCCGTGCAGGTTCCGCCCGTACCGTCATTGACAGTCACGGTGCCGGTCGGGGTGCCAGCTCCGGGTGAAGCCACACTGAGGGTAAAGCCGACCGTGTATGGCTGGCCCACCACCGAAGGATCGGGACTGTCGGTGAGACTGCCGATCGTCGTGTTGGCTTTGTTCACGGTATGGGGCGCACCCGCCGACGTGCTGCCGTTGAAATTGCTATCGCCCGCGTAAACAGCCGTCAACGTCTTTGCGCCCGCCGTGGTCGAAGTCAGGTTGCAATTGCCCGCGCCTGCGCTGAGCGTAAAGTTGCAAGTTCCGCCGGTTCCATCGCTAACCGTAACTGTGCCGGTCGGAGTTCCCATTCCCGGTGCATTGACGGTAACGGTCACTGCCACGTTATAAGCCTGGCCAACAACCGACGGGTCGGGCGTATCGGCAGTGATGGTCGTCGTCGTTCCTGGCAAGCCGACTGAGTGAGTCGCACCTGCCGAGGTGCTGCCGTTGTAGTTCGTATCACCGGTGTACGTGGCGGTGATGGTCTTTGTCCCCGACGTCGTCGAAGTCAGATTGCAGGTGCCCGCGCTGACCGCCGCCGTGCAGGTTTGCGAACCGTCGCTCACTGTCACGTTGCCCGTTAAGGCAGCGCCGAGAGCGCCCGGCGCATTGACCGACACGCTCCAATTCACCGCATAGCTTTGGCCCACCACCGTCGGTGTTGAACCGAGCGCTGCCGCATTGGTAATGGTCGTGGTCGTATCGGCTTTGTTCACGGTATGCGACGCGCCTGCTGACGCGCTGCCGTTGTAGTTCGTGTCGCCCGCATACGTCGCCGTGATCGTTTTCAACCCCGCAGTG
>JAEUQO010000032.1 GCA_016789605.1 Acidobacteriota bacterium | reverse complement strand
TCGAGCTTCATCAATTCAAAGACCGATTGCAGGAAGCCTTGCGTCTGACGTCCGGGTAGACCGTAAATGGCCTGGACTGTCGCCAGGGCCTCAATCGCCAGGTCGGTATAAGTCGGGGAGGCGCCAGGCTCTCCGGTCAATTCCTCGGTCGTCCAGTTCTTGACGGCTTCCGGACTGACCCAGATGGTGAGACTTCCTCGTTGTTTGAGCGAGGCGTTATACTCGCTCCAGTTGCGGATGCGGTAAGTGGGCTTCTTCATGGCAGAAAAAGCATACCACCTCACTGCATCCGCACACCTTCATTCCGATTCGTGCAACAAAGCCGTTGACGACTAGCAGTCTCTTCAATATCGGATTGGACACCTTTGGCAACCCAACAGCAAATTCTCCAATCATCTGCGCTTTTTTCCAACGCCTCAACTGTAGCAACTCAAAAATAAAATCATTGAGACTTTTATCAGCGTACTCCATTTCATCAGGGACTACTTTCCGCCATAAAGCGTGGCCCAGCATCACGGCTACTTTCAAAACAATACGAGTTGCGCTAAAGAAATAAGATGGCGTAATTATTAGCCTTTCGCCCGTGCTCACGGTTTGATCAAATAAATAACCTTGTTTCTTACATATATTTATATATTGATCACTCACAATCCCGTCACAATGTGCAAACAAGTTCCTCCTTTGCGCTCGCTCAATAAATTCAGGCCATTCCTTAAATTTTGTCAGGCTAATAGAAAACCTCGACTCAAGTTCTTCAAACTGCTCGATATAACTTTTTCTTTTAAAAGACTCTACTTCGTTTTGCAATACAATCGTTTTAACATCATCAATGCTTGCATACTGAAGTAGCTCAGACACTGTTAATGTTTTATTCAGCGTATTAAGCAGTTCTGGCCGCAACATATAAAGGGATTTAAGCAACTCTCCTATATATACATCAAAAGTACTAAATAATGTCAAAAACACCCCTTGCACCATGGTATCAAAAAGCCGCGAATTTCTAAGCCCAATAAGCCGTAACTGAGCATCTAGACTTCTTTTAATACCAATAATTTGCTCTTGAGGGTTATCACTACCCAATAAAGCCTCAGATTCTTGTATCCGTTTTGATATCTTCTTGTCGTTTTCGATATAAGCCTTCGCTGATAAACGCACGTAAGTATTAGCACAAAACTCAATACCATCAATACGGTGGGCCAGTTTTTGAACAGCCATTGCAATAGGATGCGCAGATAGAGCATTTTCTCCCGTCTCAATGCCGTCTTTACTATCACCTTCACTTTGTTCACTTAGTGATTCGCTTACCTTTTGATTATCTAGCTCACTACCTTTTGGCATTTACTCTCCAGAAAACGAAAATGATGTTTAATCAAATCTGGTCTAACATGGAATTAGGTGAACGACGAAAATTTCCGATATAGGAAACAACTTTCCGTCGACAGAAACTTGTTTCCGCATATGGAAACATCTGACTTTCCGCTATCAGAAACCTTTGCGTGCTGACTTCTGCGCATCATCCTCTGCGCGGTACTCAATCAAATGCGGAAATTGCCCATTGAGACGCCGGAGTCTTCCCCTTTTCGAGAAGACGTTACAGGTGCGCGCGGGCAGAAGAATTCTATGTGAGGAAAAGCGCAAAAACCAAGAAAAAAAGCGCGTCAAAGAAGGCTGCATAGCGATGGGGCCGACACGTTGTCCCGTTTATAGACGTTAACAACCTTACGCTTACAGAGTCGTCATCGCCACGCGTCTTTCGCTTATTCAAACGGTTCGACGCGCATGATGTCGCTGCTGGAAGGATCGCTGCGAACGCAGAGTAAATAGCGTTGCTCAGGTGAAAGCGAGAACGGGCCGCTGCCCAGGGGCGCGAGCGGTTCGGGATATTTCAGGACTTCGCGTTGGCGTTGCGTGGCGAAATCAAAAAAGTAAATGACTTGCTCATCAAACGAACGGCTGTTGCCGCCCAGGTAATACACGCCTTGCCCGGTCAAGGCCCAGCAACTGGTGCAACCGGGTATCAAGCCTGCGACGGATTGCGTCAATGCGCCGGTTTCGGTGTTCGCCTGCCAAAGAATCGTTTCATTCAAACCGCGTATGAAATACAGCGACTTGCCGTCTGGCGACAGCCCCAGCGAAAACCCGCCCGTGTTCACCAATTCCTTGACCGAGTTATCCGCCAGCGAAATGCGTACGATGCTGTTTGGCCCACCGGCATAGAGCGAGGCTCCGTCGGGCGAAAACACCGGGTGAATGCCGCTGACGCCCAGACGGCGCACGGTCCAACGCGGCGCGGCATCCGTGCTCAAAGCGGCGAGATACAATTCCCCGCTGCGCGCATTGTTAAAGGCGATTTGCCGACCATCCGGCGACCAACGCCCGACCGAAGGATAAAGCGCTTCTTGTGTGATCTGGGTTTGTTGATTGCCGTCCGCATCGCTGACCCACAAGTGGTCTTCGCCCGTGCGATCCGAACGAAAACAAATGCGGTCTCCCGTCGGCGAATATTGCGGCGAAGCATCCTGCGCCGACGAAGCAATCAGCCGCGTCCAAGTACGATCTTTCAAATCCAGCCGCCAGATATTCCGGTCTTGGGCCTGAATGGAATAGACCAGCGTTTGTGCACTGCGCGCCAGCGAAATCTCCATCGGATATTCGCCAAAAATTCCGACCGGCGGCGGCTGGCGTTCAGGAAGCTGCGCGGCGGAATTCAATTTCCACAAACGGAATTCTCCGCCACGATCTGAGGCAAAGATGATCTGGTTGCCATCGGGCATCCAATCGTGTCCGCTGATTTGTTTGCCGTCATCGGTCAGTTGTTTGGGCTGGCCGCCGGTCACCGACAGCGAAAACAATTCCTGCCGCGAACGATGGATGTAGCGCACAAATGAAAGCGTGCGGCTGTCAGGCGAAAAGTGCGGTTCGATGTCGCCGCCAACCATTTGGCCGGGTTGCGTCAGCAACTTTTGTTCGCCGGTGGCAACGGCCACCAAATAAATGCTGTTGGGTTTGCTGGCAGAAGAAGGATGCGAAACCGCCAGCCATTGTCCGTCGGGTGACCAATCCAGCAAGCGCCGCTGCAAACTGTAATTCGGCGGCGAAAAACGCGCCACGATGCGCAGGTCGTTGGATTCAAGTGACGAGATCAGCACCTCGGTCACATCTTTATTCATGCGCAAATAGGCCAGGGCGCGTCCGTCAGGAGACCAGGCGGGACTGCTGTAATGACCGACTTCGCGCGTGACCTGGCGATTCGAGGATTCTCCCAATCGCTGCACGCAAATAGGCGAAGGCTGCCCGTCTCCGCGTTCCCACAGAAAGGCGACGCTTTTTCCGTCCGCCGACAAAGCAGGCTGTCGTTCTCCGCCAGAAAGTCTGGTGAACGGCGTCACGCGGAATCCGGCGCTGACCGCTGGGCGCATCTTGCGCCACGCAACCCAACTGACAACTCCCACCAGCAACACTGCCGCACAACCCAAAACGGAAATGCGCGTCCATTTTTTTGCGGCGGGAACAGTCACAGCCGCAACCGAGATTGGTGGGTCAGCGGGTTGTACCGGTAAACCAGTCGGCGTTGGAACTGGGATCGCTTGCGCAGCTAACGG
>JAEUQO010000006.1 GCA_016789605.1 Acidobacteriota bacterium | reverse complement strand
GTAAACGTGCTGGCGTTTGACGTGCCGCCGCCCGGCGCGGGATTGAACACCGTCACGCTGGGAGCGCTGGGCGTCATCAGATCGCTGCGCAGGATTTGCACGCTCAGTTGCGACGCGGAAATGAAGGTCGTTGTGCGGTTTTCGCCGTTCCAGCGCGCGACCGCGCCATTGACGAAATTTGTGCCGTTAACGATCAGGCTGAATCCGACGCTGCCCGCCGCTTGCGTGTTCGGGCTGAGGCTGGCAATCGTCGGCACCGGGTTGCCCGGTGCGGCGGCCTGGGTGACGGTAAAGGTTTGCCCGGCGATCGAAAGCGTGCCGACGCGTTGAGCGGTCGTGCTGTTGGCGGCCACGCTGTAATTGACTGTGCCGCTGCCGCTGCCCGTTGCGCCAGAAGTAATCGTCAACCAGGACGCATTGCTGGTCGCCGTCCAGGCGCAATTGGCAGTCGTCGTGACGGTCACCTGGCCAGTGGTTGCGCTGGCTGCGACCTGCGCGGAACTCGGCGCAATGGCATACGAGCATTGCGCGCGTTTCAACAACACACCGCCGTTGCCCACGGCAAAGCCTGTTCCGTTGGGCGTGAAAAATACCGAATTCAAATTGCCTGTGACGCCGCTGGTTTCGCTGGTCCAGGTTTGGCCGCCGTTGCTGGTGACCAGAATTACGCCGCCGTCGCCCACGGCCCAGCCGTGGTCAATGTCGGTGAAATGCACATCGCGCAAATGCGCCGTATTCAAGTTGGTTTGTTGCGTCCAGGTTGTGCCGCCATTCAGCGTGCGCAGGATCGTTCCGTTATTGCCCACCGCCCAGCAAACATTCAGGTTCAAGACGAACACGGCATTGAGCGGTTGCGTGGTGCCACTGGTTTGCGTGGTGAATACGGCGGTGCCCGGCGCTGCGGCTTTGCTGATGCGAATGATGCGTCCGTTGTTGCCGACCGACCAGCCGTCATCGCTCGTGAAGAAATAGACGTCATTCAATACGTCGGGCGTGTTTTGCTGCAAGGTTTCCGACCCGATGCCAAAGAAGGGCAGGATGTAGGTGAAAAAGTGTGCGCCCTGATTTTGCGCATCGCCGACAACCCAGGCATCGGTCGAATTGATGGGAAACAAACGACGACGTGTGCCCGTGTCAGAGAGCACGCGTCCCCAACTGGCTCCGCCATCGCTGGTTAGCGCCGTTGCGCGTTCGCCGCCCACCCACAACGAAAACTGGCCCGAAGCGCGCACCGTGTGAAAATTCGTTGTGGCAGCCACGCCCGTGTCTATCGCATTCCACGATTGGCCCTGATCGCTGCTGGTGCGCAACGTCGCATTGGCGCCCGCCACATATCCTTGTTCATCGTTGGAGAAATAGACGGAATTGAGCTGGTTGGTCGTACCGCTTGTCAGTGGCCCCCAGGAGCCGCCTGCGCCAAACCCATTGCCCGCTTGCACGATGTTCAACACCTGACCGGCCAGAAACAGTTTGCCCAATCGCGTCACGCCGGGATTAGGCGCAACGCTGAAATTGACTGTGCCTGCGCCGCTGCCCGTTGGTCCTGACGTCACCGTCAGCCAATCAACGTTGCTGGTCGTTTGCCAGGCGCATCCACCGTTGGTGGTGATCGTGGCGCTGCCGTTGCCGCCGCCAACGGCGAAATTCAAATTGGCGGAACTGGCCGTGTAGCTGCAATTGGCTGTCGCCGTGCTGAATTGCAAGGTATATGCGCCGGGGTTGCCACGATACGAAGTGACTTCGACCACATAAATGCCCGTGGCGGGCAAAGTGTAAAAGCCCGTGTCGGGCACGCGCGCATTGCTGCGGTCGGCGTCGTCGTTTTCCTGCAACACGGTGCCAGTCGGCCCCAGCAACAACAAATACGCGTCAAAATCGCTGGAGGTCAGCCACAACGCCACGCGCTGTCCGGCGGTGCCGGTGAAAGAATAGCGGTCGGAATGGAAGGTCGAATTAGGGCGGGGCGTCGAACAGTCACTGATCGTCAATGCGCCATTGATGGCCTGGCCCGGCGAAATCGGCGTAATGGCGCAAGTGCCGCCGTTGCCTGCTTGCGCGATGATGAATGATTGGCCCGCAACGGTCAGCGTTGTGGTGCGCGCTTCGGGACTGGGATTCGCAGCCACGGTGTAATTGATCGTTCCATTGCCGTTACCGCTGCCCGGCGTCAGCGAAAGCCATCCCACCGGACTGCTGGCCGTCCAGTTGCACGTGCCCGGCGCAGTGATTGTGATCATGTCGCTGCCTCCGCCCGCTTCAAAATACGCGTTGGCGGGGGAAATCGTCGCGCATCCCGTTTGCGCGGTTGCGGCGTTGGTTGCCGAGGTTGAGGCTTGCGCGCTTTGCCAGACCGAAGGCGCATACAGCATTCCCACGAGCAGGCCGCAGAAAACACACAATAGGCAGAAGGGAACGAGCGAGAAACGTTTTGAAAGCACCATGTTTGTTCTGTTTCTATTACAGACAAGGGCACCCCTGACAGCGTGGCTGGGCCGTGGCTGCTGAGGCCTTGTTGGTTTGAGGCAACGCTTGCTCCGCCAAGTTGTCATTGGACGAGGCTGAATTGCCGGGCAGATTTCGGTGATGCAATGAATGCCAGGAAGTTGAATGAACGACCAGCGCTGCTGCGCTTTTTCTTCTCCATCCGCGCCCGGGCAGTTTACCGCAAGACGTCGGGTTCATAGAAATGCTTTGACGTACTCAGAGCGGGAAAGTTCTTCAGTTTCAGCGGTATGGATTAATCTGCCGCTGCGGCTGAATGGGTTTCCAAAGAATTAATTCGCTTGCCATAGGGGCTGGCCGTGCATAGAGTACGCGCCGAATTTCCTCCACCTGACAAAAAGTTCTTTTGGGGTGAGACGCAATCATCCAACCTGAATTCCCGCGTCAACATCTGAACCCCGCATCTTCGTGTGATTCCACACAGGACACCGGGGCAAAGATGACCGCTGTTCCCCCGTACCTAGAAGTTAAGTACAAAAAAGAAAAATACAGGTCGAAAATTACGAGGTACTCAAATGAGAAGATCATTGACTGGCTGGTTACAACCGGCTTGGAAATCTGTGGCTTTTTCCTGTCTGGCGCTCGCGCTTTGCTTGAGCTTGGTTCCCGGCAAGCAGGCGGCGATGGCTGATCAGGATGACCGCTCGGCAGAAGTGGTCGGCCCAATCGTGAGTTTGCCAAATACCACCAACTTCATCGGCGACTGGACCGTTGGCCGCATCAAAGTCAAAGTTGCCGATACCACCAAAATTGACCAGACGCGCGGCAAAGTCGCCGTCGGTTCCGTCGTCAAAGCCAAAGGCGCAAAACAGAATGATGGTTCGATTGTGGCGACACAAATCGAAGTGCTCATGAGTTTGCCCAGCGGCATCGAAACCAAATACAGCGGCAAAATCGAAGAATTGCCCAGCACGCCCGGTCGCGTCGGCGACTGGAAAGTGTCGGGCAAAGTGATCCACGTTTCTGCCGCGACCAAAATCGAACAGGAACGCGGCCCCGTGGCCGTCGGCGCCATGGTCATTATCGAAGGTTTGTTGCAAACCGACGGTTCGATCAATGCGCTCGAAATCGAAGTCTTGCCCGATGTGAGCAACGGTTTGCGGTTCCGCTTTACGGGACGCGTCGAAAAATTGCCAGAAGCCAGCACGCGTGTGGGCGATTGGGTGGTCAGTGGACGTTTGGTGAAAGTCACCGCAACCACGCAGCTCAAACAGGACAAAGGCCAGGCGATGATCGGTTCGCTGGTCGAAGTGGACGGTTTGTTGCAAAACGATCGCTCTGTGATTGCCAACTCCGTCGAAGTCAAACTCGCCGAATTGCCGACGATCACCGTCAACTTCCGGGGCGTCATCGAAACGTTGCCCAGCGCCACGGGCTTTATCGGCGATTGGAAAGTCAGCGGACGCACCGTGCGCGTCAGCCAGGACACCAAGATTGACGAAGACGATGGCAAAGTCGCGGTTGGCGCAACGGTCGAAATCAAAGGCACGTTGCAAGCTGATAGCTCAGTCAAAGCCAGCAGCGTCGAAGTTAAAACTGCGCCGCAATTGCCCGGCTTTATTCGTTTTGCGGGCAAAGTCGTCAGCCTGCCGCCGAGCAGCGGCGGAACGCAAACCCTGATCGGTGATTGGAAAGTCGGCGAACGCACTGTGCACGTGGTCGCCGCCACCAAGATCGAACAGGAAAAAGGCCGCGTCGCGGTCGGCGCCTTGGTCGAAGTCGAAGGCAAATTGCGTGACGACCGTTCGGTTGACGCCACCAAGATCGAAGTCAAACACGTGTTCAACGACACAGCCAATTACGTGCGGTTCTATGGCGCAATCAGCGCGCTGCCGACCGGCTCACTGATTGGCGATTGGACTGTCGGCGGTAAGACGATCCACGTCGCCGAACGCACGCGCATTCGCCAGGAACACGGCGCGCCGCGCGTGGGCGCATTTGTCGAAGTCGAAGGCAACCAGCGCACTGACGGTTCGGTAGACGCTTTCCAGATCGAAGTCGAACGCGATGCCACCGCGCCCACTGGCACGGTCGGATTCATCAACTTCTACGGTTCGGTCAAGACCTTGCCCACGGCGCAAAACTTCGTGGGTGATTGGACAGTGGCGGACAAGACGGTTCACGTCGTGGCCGAAACCAAACTGGAAACGCAACGCGGACAAATCGCCGTCAATGCGTTTGTCGAAGTCTATGGCTATTTGCTCGGTGACGGTTCGGTGCGTGCGACCAAAATTCAGGTGCGGCCCGTACCGCCGACCGGCAATGCTGCTGTCAACCGCAGCTTTGTCGAATTCATCGGCACGGTGACGAAACTGCCTGATACCACCAACTACGTCGGCGATTGGGTCGTCGGAGGCCGCACCGTTCACGTCGAACGCCGCACCAATATCCAGCGCGAACGCGCGGCGGTGGCGTTGGGCGTTTCGGTCGAAGTCTATGGCGCGGAATTGCCCGACGGCACGGTGGACGCCAAGCTCATCGAAGTCGAACACGGCCCGGCTGGTTCCAGCTTCGTGACGTTTGAACCGCTGGCTTCGGTCAGCGCCAGCAGCTATCTGGGCGAAGCAGCGGCTAACACCATCATCGCTTCGTTTGGCAGCAACCTGGCGGGCGGCATTGAAACGGTGAAGAGTTTGCCATTGCCGACGACGCTGGGCGGCACGTCCGTGTTGATTGACGGCAAACCGGCGGGGTTATTCTTTGTCTCGCCGACCCAGATCAACTACCTCGTGCCCGAAGACGTTTTGCCGGGCGTGGCGCAAGTCATGGTCATGCGCAATGGCAATGTCGTCGCGCAAGGTTCGTTGAATGTCGGCGTGGCTGCGCCGGGCTTGTTCACGGCAGATTCCAGCGGCAAAGGCGCTCCGGCGGGTTTGTTGCTGCGCGTCGCGGCCAACGGACAGCAAACCTATGAACCGCTGGCGCGTTATCTCGCTGGTCAAAACAAATTTGAACCCGTGACGATCACACGTCGCGCGGGCGAACGGCTGTTCCTGATCATCTTCGGCTCAGGCTTCAGCCAGGCTGATGATATGGACGGCAATGCGCTAAACGGCGTCGCCGAAAACGTGCAAGTCACCATCGGCACGGCCAATGCGCCGGTGATCTTTGCGGGCAAAGCCCCCGGCTTTGTCGGCCTGGATCAAATCAACGCTGAAATTCCGACCGGCGTCACCGGCGCGAACCTGACCGTCACGGTCAAGGTGAACGACGGCGCAGGCAAAGTGCTGCGCGCCAATGGCCTGACCATTTCAATCCAATAACCCTCGCCGCGATTTCGGGGCGACTTTCCCAGGCGCGTGTGACCACTGTTTGCAGCGGTCACACGCGCCTTTTCTGTCGTTCAAAAGAATGTTACTAGCGGTGAGGAATTTTACCGGGATGGGTTGTAAGAGAGACCTTTACAGACTGTTATAGTTTAAAAAAACTCAAAATGAGGTTGACGATCAGGTAGTGACTTCTGCTATTTTGCCTTTGCCGTTCTACCTGCCAACTCTGAACGGCAACTCACATCCGATTTCCAAATTGTCAATTTCAATGCGCGGTTGAGCAGACATTTTTATCGTCTGGCAGATTGTCATGCTTGTTTTTTCAGCCACAGCCAGTGGTATCAGGAGATATGTATATGCGTCGTCCCGTTCGTCGCTTGTTGCGTTCTTTGTTCACGCTGATGTTGAGTGCCAGTTTGCTTTATGCCCCGCCGCTAGCGCTAAGGACGGTGAAATCAGTACGCGCTGCTAGCAACCCAGCGCTTCACGCATTGAATTATGCGCCGCAACCATCAGCCAGTGTTCTGTGGCTAAAACGCGCGCTCGGTAACCTGACGACACTGTTTCAAACTGGCCCCAACCTGGACACCATGCGCGGCAATCTGCCGCAATCGCCCGCTGCATACCAACAAACCGGCACATTGCCAGCAGCCGGGTATGACGACCCCAAACCGACAGCGACAACGAATTACGATGCGTATCTGACGCAATTGACCCAACCGGGAAATCCCAGTGGCCCGGCTGGCAGTTTGCCGTTACAAGCCGCCGATCCGACCACCGGGCAAAGTGCTGTGGGGGGAATATCGGTTGATTTGGTAAACCGCCAGTTCAATTTTACCGCGCCGGTTTTGGCGTTGGCTGGCAGAGCCGGGTTGGGCCTCGGACTTGCGCTTAGCTACAGCAGCAAGGTTTGGATACAGGCTGCTAACACAATGGTGTTTAATGCTGATCGTGGCTACCCTGCACCGGGCTGGCGTCTGGGCTTTGGTGCGATTCAGATCAAAGATTTGAGCGGTTCTTATGCCAATAGCGTGACCGGGAAACAAGGGCTTGTTTATCTTGAGCCAAGTGGCGTTCGCCGCGATTTGGCGCGTGTAGGAAGCACCGATGTTTACGAAAGTTACGATTCGTCTTATCTGCGGTTTGACGCTGTGACACAGATACTGTCATTTCCCAACGGCACGCAGATGAAGTTTGGGGCGTATTCATACGACACCAATGTGCTCGATTACCAGGCGCTTCCGATTGAAATCAAAGACCGCAACGGCAATCACCTCTCGATTTACTACAAAACGCTCAACGTTAGCCCCGCAGGACAAAAGACCGTGCTGGATTATGTCATTGATACGGCTGGTCGGCGCATAGACTTCAATTATCAAAACAACCGGTTGGTTTCGCTCAGCCAGGATCGTGCAGGCACGCCGTATTATTTCGTGCGGCTCGACTATCAGCCTGTGACAATCCAGACCAGTTTTGCAAATGGCGTGGCTGTTGACCCGTCAAACATCAATGGGACACAGGTATACCTGCCTTCGCGCATTACTTATCCCACGGGCGTCAATCTGCGCCTTGGGTACAACAATTATGGGCAGATGACGGGAGTTGAGAAGTGGGTGCCTGCCATTAGCGGGCAAGGCGCTGAGCGAAAGATTGCTGGCACGAGCTTTAATTACACGACTTTGGGGTACTGCCCCTATCTTACCAACCGCAACGAACAAGCCGAAAACTGGCAAGGAGGCCAGGCGCAGGTCTACGCCTATGGTCAGAATGGAGACAGCGTCACAGATCCGACCGGCCGTTACTTTGTCGCTCAAATTTCCGGTTTGACACAGTCATTGTTTACCTGGGGAGCAGGTCAGGGAAACTGGACAAAAAAGGAACAAATTACATATGAGCAAGATGCCGGACTGTCTTATCGCTCCAATCCACGCCCAACCGAAAGCAAAATTATAGAGAGTCAAAACGGCAGTCCGAACGAACGAAAGAGCACGTTCAGTTATACCCAACAGGATGGCATGTGGTTGCCCGTCAGCAAAGACGATTGGGCGTTTGGCGGCGGTGTTTATCGTCGCACAACGACGACCTACACCAGCTATCCCACACAACGTATCTTGGGGCTGCCGCAACAGGTTTCGGTCTATGCCGGAGCGGGCACGACTTTGCTCTCGCGCATGACAAATCACTATGACGATGCGGGAAGTTACACCGATTCCAATGGCCAGTCAGCCAGCTATTTCATTGATGCGACTGGTGATGGCGTTATACAACACGACAACGCAAATTACGGTTCCGGCTTTACGTCGCGCGGCAACCTAACCCGCGTTGAGCAAGCAAACGTCATCAATGGCGCGGTGAGCGGAGCGCGAACCATCAAGCGCGTCAGTTATGACACAAATGGCAACCTGAGAGCCGAGGCCGATGGCGCAGGCAATCGCAAACAGATTGTTTATACCGACAATTACAGCAACAAACCGGGCGGAGTCGGACAGACGCATGTTTACGCATACACCACGGCTGACCCGACGGGCTTCCGGTCAGGGGCGCAATTCAACTATTACAATGGGTTGACGGGCAAAACCTTCAACTTGAAAGCCGGTTCGGGGACGGAAGAGCAGGTCGTCACAACAACCTATGACCTCGCTGACCGACCCGTGCAAACGACCCGGCCAGACGGCGGTTGGGCGCGCACGGATTATTGGGATAACTGGTTAGGTGTCGTCACTGCGCAGCAAATGGACACGGGCAAGATTCGGTACAAGTTTGACTTGTTGGATGGCGCTGGACGTGCATTTCGCAAGGCCAGCGATCACCCTGATGGGGTAAGCGGCAAATACTCCGGGCAGGTGTTTGCTTTCGATAAGCTGGGCGGCACCGAAGACAGTTCAAACGTACTGGCCATCAACGGCGCACCAAATGGCAATGGATATTGGCAGCCGGATTTTGAAGATGCGGGGCAAAGCTTTCTCTTTACTCACCTGACACGCGATGAACTACGGCGGCTAAAGCTGGTGACCCTGCCGGATGGCAATACGATTCAGTATGATTTCACGGGCTGTGGCTGTGCAGGCAACGCGGAAAAACGCATCACCGATGAGTTAGGCCACCAAACCATCAGCAAGACTGACTTTCTGGGCCGTCTCAAAGAAGCCATTGAACCTGACGATGCGCAAGCCAGCGGCATTTACAGCAAGGCCGAATACTTTTATGACGAATTGGACCGGTTGCGTGAAATTCGGCATAGCGACACGACCGGCGCAAAGATTCAATATCGGTATTTCAATTACGATGGTTATGGTCGTTTGCAAAGCGAAACAACGCCCGAAGCGGGGATGGTGACTTACACCTACAAGCCGAATGACCTGGTCGAAGCGGTGCTGGATGCGCGCGGCGTGACGGCGACCAACAGCTATAACACACGCAATTTGCTGACCGGCGTCAGCTTTAGCGACAGCACGCCAAGCGCAAGTTATACCTATGATGAGTATGGGGCGCGCCTGACAATGGCTGATGGCGAAGGTCAGTTGAATTACAGCTACAACAGTTTGCGGCAGTTGCAAAGCGAGACGCGCACGTTTACGTCTTTGGCAGGCAAGACATATAAGCTGAGCTATGCTTATAACCAGGCGGATCAGGTCAAGAGCGTGAATTATTGGGTCGGCATTCCGGGAAGTGAGCCAGGCGCGCCATATAGCGAAACCAACACTGGGCGTCTGTTGCCAGGTCCATTCAGCATCGGCGGTCAGGTGACAAATGCACAAAATCAGCCGCTCTCTTCCGTGACCCTGACCTTAAGCGGCAGCCAGAGCGGACAGACCAGCACGAATGGCAGCGGTCAGTACAGCTTCACCAACCTGTCTGCGGGAGGCAATTACACGGTGACGCCGTCGCTGACAGGCTACGCGTTTGCCCCCTCCAGCCGCACCTATAACAGCTTGAACAGCAACATCACAAGCGCGAATTTTACGGGCGGGCCGGTGCCCCAAACCTTCTACGACAAGACGGTGAATTACGCCTACAACAGCGTGGGCGCGTTGGCGGGCGTGGGCACGAACCTGATCGGCAGCGATCCGAACAACACCACCAACGTGTTGAACACCGTCACGTTTCGCGGCAGCGGCGCGCTCAAGAGCCTGAATTATGGCAACGGGCGGCGGCTGACGATGGGGTACAACGCCAACCGCAACCAGCCGATTTCGATGAAGGTGGATCGCGTCAGCAATGCCAGCGACAAAGTGATTGATTATCAGTACGAGTATTACGATGCCAACGGCAACAACAACAACCGCATCCGCAAGG
>JAEUQO010000453.1 GCA_016789605.1 Acidobacteriota bacterium | reverse complement strand
ATCCACGACAAACGGCTGGCCGTTGCTGGTGATCACATCCACGCCATACAGCCCGACGCCGAACGCTTGCCCGCAACGCAGCGCAATCTCTTTCATCTCACCGTCAACCTCGAACGGTTCGCCGAGTTTGTCCTCCAGCGTTTTGGGCGGCCAGACACGACGCACACCGAAAACCTGTTCGCCGATGACATAGAGTTTGTGATCGCGGCCATCTGGCTGGTGATACCGCTGGGCAAAAAACAACCCTTCATCCGTGGTCAAAGCGCTGAGTTCTTCGGCCTGTTTGACGATTTGCACTCCGCGTCCCTGCGAAGCGGCCCAAAAAGGTTTGACGACCAGCGGTCCGTCAGCCAGCAATTCGGCAAGCTGTTCGGCTTTGGCGGCAAAAAAGGTGTCGGGCAGCGGCACGCCAGCGGCTTGCAGCAACTTGGTCGAAATGATTTTGTCGCGCATCGCCACGACTGAGCGATAAGGATTGAGAACGTTTGCGCCTGCGGCAGCGAGCACGCCCGCCAGACTGAGCGCCATTTCCGTGCCCGATTTGAGCAAATACAAATCACAGTCGCATTGCACGTGAGAAACGTTCAGACAGGCGTCTTCGGGATATAGATTGACGATTTCAATGCCGCGCGCGGTCAGCAATTCCGCCGCCGCTTGCATGACAGAGCCGGACTTGGTGGCTTTTTCGCGTTTGGTGATGACGCCGATTTTCACTGGGCGTTTCCTTCCTGCGTTTTGCGCACGACGAAATCCGCCAGTCGCGTGTTGGCGTCAGGCACGTTGGTGTAATTCGGATAGTCGTTGATTTCGATCACCAACACGCCGTCAGCCGTTTCGATGCAATCCACGCCAAACAAATCCAGCCCGAACAAACGCCCGCAACGGCGTCCCAGGTCTTCCAGTTCCGGCGTCAATTCGGCCAACCCGTCTTTGTTCTCGCCACCGGCCACAGGTTGATTGAACGGCGACTGTTTGCGCACGGCCCAGATGTCGTCGCCGATGCCATACAGTTTCAAATCGTACCCGTCGGTTTGAAAATAACGTTGCGCCAGCGCAACCGGCTCTGGCCAGTCGGTGTTGGCCATTTCCGCCGGAGAACTGACCACCAGCAAACCGCGCGAGTTGTCGCCAAAAATCGGTTTCAGGATGATCGGATAGGCTTCGGCGGGAATGTGCTGGGCCAGATAGGCGATATTGCCAAAATAGGTTTGCGGCACGGGAATGCCGCTGCCCGCCAAGGCGATAGACATGGCGGCTTTGTTGTGCACGGCGGAAATCGCAGCCTGACGATTGATCGTCAGTTTGCCGCTGCGTTCAGCCCAGGCGAGCAACCCCAGCAAGCCCCAACTGCGACCGCGTCCGACCAACACATCAAACGTGGCGCACCATTGGTCATCGCCCATCGTGTAAAACGACTGTTGCGGGTCAATGACGGTGACGTCTTGGCCTTGTTCTTTCAGTTTGACGATGAGTCCGGTAGGTTGGCTTTGTGCCAAATAGCGTGCTTCGGCGAGCACTCCGATTCTGAGCGGAGAAGACATTGGGTGTGGATCCTCAATCAGCGTTCAAAGTTCGTTGTCCGGCGGGCGAACAACCTTAAGGTCAGTTACGTGGTACTGCTAGAACAACGATCAGCAGGCGAGACATGCTTTGCGGGGGGCCGACTTGAGCATTCATAAATTGATACAGCGCGGCGAATTATAGCCGCGCCTTCCGCTCGGTCAAGAAAAATATCCCGCCTTGCTTCCCTCTATACATGCGGGTTTTCAGGCGCAGAAAGATCAGGCGCGCTAAAAATATTAGGCTGCCGCCAGCGAACGCCGATGGTATACTGCGCGCCGATTTTCGCCCATATAAGGCTAGGTAACTGAACAATTTGAACCGATCAGACTGGCACCTGAGGTTTCAGATCGGTTCCCCATTTTGGCCCCAGAAGCCCCGAAGGAGTCTTTGCGATGAGCTTGCGCGGAGAACTTCAAATTACTCTCAACGGCGAAGCGAAAACCTTCTCATTGGCGGCGGCGCGATTCACCATCGGACGCGGCCCGGAAAATTCTCTCTGTATTCCCTCTTCGGTTGTGTCGCGCGCGCACGCGGAAATCGTCCGCCTGGGCGATGACTTTTTGCTGCGCGACAGCGGTTCGACCAATGGCTGTTTCGTCAACGGCGCGCGCGTCACTGAGCAAATGCTCAATGACGGTGACCTGCTGCGGTTTGGCAATCACGGTCCCGAAGCCACCTTTCGCCGTCTGGAAAACGAAAGCAGCAAGCTGAGCGCCCCGCCGCAACATCCGAAAAGCACCACCGAAAGTCTGATCCATTCGCTGACCGGCAAATTGCGCGCGCTGCCCGGCGACGTGTGCGAAGAAGCCAATTTGCGGCAAGTGCTGGCCGAAGCGCACCTGAACAAGGGCGAACACGACCGCGCGCTGGAAACGCTGACCAAATACAACGACACGACCAATCTGGTGGCGTTGCCGCTGGCCTTTCGCGCCAGCGTGCTGCTCTGGGTCGGTCGCGTGTACCTGGAACGCAAACAACTCGAACTGGCCCTGGACGCGCTGACGCGCAGTTTGCATTTTTATCAACAAGCGTCAGACGGCAAAACCGACGACAACGGATTGGCCGGAGTGCATGCGTCGTTGGGGCGCGCCTTGCTGAATCAAAGCGACTATCTCGGCGCGCGCGACCATCTGCATCGTGCCTTGCTAAGCAGCCGTCGCGCAGGCAATGCCCGGCTGCGCGCCGAAGCGCATTACCTGCTGGGCAAAGTGGACTGGAAAGAAAGCGATTTTGAAGGCGCGCGTTACAACTGGAGCCGCGCTGCGCGACTGGCCGAAGAAACCAATGACCCGCTTTTGCAAGGTCGCGTACAGATGCAACAAGCCCTCGTGCTTTATACCGAAGGCAAGCTCAAAGACGCCGTGCCGGTCTATCAAGCCACCATCGAGTCGTTGAAGGCGGCAGGCAACGTGCGGCTGTTGCTCAAAGCGTATAGCGGGTTGTCGCGCGTGCTGATGCGGCTGGGATCGTGGACGGCAGTAGAAAAATTGCTGGAAACCCGCGTACGCATGGCGCGCGAACAGCACCTGGCCAAAGCCGAAGCCGTCGCCTTAACCGATCTGGCCGAACTCAAATTGCTCGAAGGCGATTTGCAGGCTGCCGGACAAGCAATCGAACAGGCGCGCCAACAACATGGCACAACCGTTTACGCCCGCACGCAACGCATCTTGGGCCGCATCCTGCAAACGCGTCGGCAATTGCCCGACGCCTTGACCGAACTGGAAAAAGGTCTGGTTGCGGCACGCGAACGCGGCGCACTGGAAGAACAGGTGTTGCTCGCGCTGGAATTGGCGCTGGTTCACATTGAAAACAACGACCTGGACAAAGCGCGCGAATATCTGGAAGCAGCAGAAGCGTCAACCTCGCTCGATCCGGCGCTGAATCTGATGGCGCGGGCGCTTTACACGCGCGGCTGTTTGCACGCGCGTGCCGAGCAAACCAACGAAGCCAACCGCTATTTCAGCCAAAGCCTGTCAATCTTTCAGACCATCGGCGACCCATTCCGCACGGCGTTATGTCACGCCGCCATCGGCACGTTGCGTCTGACGCAAGCGCGGCGCGAATCGGCACGCGCGCACCTGGAAGAAGCGCGCAACCTGTTTGCCAAACTGGGCGCAGCGCTCGAATCGCGCCGCGTCGAAAGTAAACTGGCCTCAACGACGCTCTCGGACGTGTTGCCCGCGATGACGGTGGCGTTGCCGTCATTAAACAGCACAGCGCAACTTTCGTTGTCACGGCAAACCGGGAAACTGGCGACGGCGGCGTTGCCCATTTTGCAACGCGTGTTGCTGGCCGTGGCCAATGAAGAGCTGGCGGGCGTATTGCGGCGCGGTCTGGAAGCCGAAAATTATCTGGTGGATCGCGTGCAGGACGGGCGCGAAGCGCTCGACCGCGCGACCAATCAAAGCAGCGGCTATCAGTTGTTGATGCTCGATGCCCTGTTGGAGCACCAATCCGGCTTTGATGTCTGCCGCGAATTGCGCAAGCTCAAACGTGACACACCGGTCATCTTGCTGGGCGGACGGCAAGGCATCGAAGACAAAATCGAAGCCCTGCAATCAGGCGCGGACGATTTTCTCAGCAAACGCGGCTTGGTGTTTGAAGAGCTGTTGGCCAAGGTCGAAGCGCTGTTGCGCTAAATCAGAACACGCGACATTGGTACACGGCCAAGTCAGGACGCCAAGATTCATCGGAATGTTTCAGCGTCGCGTGTTCTGATGACGGCTGTTACGATTTAGGTTGTGACGGTAAGAAGGAGTCAGGCTTTGCGTATCATCATCATTGGAGCAGGACGAGTCGGATTGGGCGCGCTGGGCGTGGCGCTGGTGCTGCAAGGACACGAAGTCATTTTTGCCGCGCGTCGCCCGGAAGTCATTCAATCCATCAACCAACTCGGTTACGACGTCATCACCAAAGGCGCGGTCGAGGCCTGCATCGAAGTGCGCGGCGTGCGCGCGGTCAATCTGGCCGAACCGGAATTTGCCCAGGAAGTCGCCCGCGCCGATCAAATTTATACCTCGGTGCGACCTGACAATCTGCCGGAAATCTCTTCGCTGTTAGCCGAAGCGCTGCTCTATCGCATCAAGGCTGGCGTACCGCAACCGCTCGATGTCTTTTGCTGTGAGAACTTGAAAAATGCCGGTTCGCAACTCGAACGCCTGATTTTTACCAATCTGCCCTTTCAATACGCGCAACAGGTGCAAGACCGCACCGGCTTTAACGCCGCCATTTCAGACCGCATCGTTTCTGGTCAGGAATTCGACCAGCAGGGCCGCATCGTAATCACCGCCGACGCCATGGGCGATGTGCTGTTCGACACCTTGCAAGTCAAAAGCCCCTTCGACGCCCTGCCGCCGTTCAAAGGGCTGGGAAACTTTCCGGCGTGTATCGAAGAAAAGCTTTACATCCTAAACTGCGGTCATGCGATGTGCGCATATCTAGGTTATCAGCGCGGCTACAAGTACATTCACGAAGCCATGGCTGACGAAACGATCAACCGGGCGGTGGTCGGCGCAATGCTCGAAGCGCAAAGCGCCATGCAACGCAAACACGGCACGACCTTGCATTACGGCAATTTGATCAGTGACATTCTGGCCAGTTTTGCCAACGCTGCGTTGATGGACACCATCGCGCGCGTTGGCCGCGATCCGGTCCGCAAACTTCAGGCCGATGACCGCCTGATCGGTCCGGTAAAACTCGCCTATCGTTACAGCATCGAACCGACGTATTTGATCCAAGGTTGCGCGGCGGCGCTTTCCTTTGCCCAAGAAGGCGATGCCCAGGCGGCGGAATTACAAAAGCTGGTCAAAGAGCGCGGCGCTGAAACGGCACTGGATGTCATCGCACAACTGCGCCCGTGGAATCCGGTCTCGAAATTGATTCGCGAGGCCGTCAAACAGCAAACTAGCTGAGCCGCATCTGCGGTGGAGGAGCACGATGAGCGCACAGCCGAAAACTGGTTATACCTTGGAAGAATACTTGGAGCTGGAACGCACTGCCGAAGAACGATACGAGTTCTGGGAGGGTGAGGTGTATGCCATGAGCGGCGGCACCAAAGAGCACGATTGCATTACGGGCAATATGTTTCTGGCGCTCAGTTCCCTGCTTCGCAACAAGAAATGTCGCCCCTTCACGGGCAACATGCAAATCAAAGTTCCGGCAGCATTGCCTTATCGGTATGCAGACGGAAGCGTGGCTTGTGACAAAATCGAATATGAGCGGTTCAGCGGCGTGGACTTACTGCTCAATCCGGTGTTGCTGTGGGAGGTGCTCTCGCCCAGCACGGAAGCGTTCAATCGCGGCGACAAATTCACCTGGTACAAATCCATCGCCAGCTTTCGCGAATATTTGTTGATCGCTCAACACCGCCCGCACATCACCCATTTCGTCAAACAAGGCGCCGAGGTCTGGAGCTACGAAGAGATCAACGGTCTTGAAGCCAGTATTCACTTGCCGACCATTGAATGCACGCTGACGCTTGCGGAAATTTATCAGGACGTTGAATTCAGCCAGGAATCCAGCCTGCAATTACTGCCGAAACCATCAGGCACGTTAATCCCCTATTGAATCTCGTCCTGAATGTGCGAGGAAAGCGCTAATGGATTTTTATTAAACTAGCCACCATAACTACCACACTTACAGCCAAAACAAGCTATAAAGTAAAAAATACTACAGCTCTATTGACGGCTCGTTGATGTTTGAATACGATTCTCCCTGCCGCTACAGAAGTATTCAAGAAGTACCCGACTGCCAGAAATATCAGCCTGAGGGACATTAACTCAATAGGAGGTTTCCAATATGAAGACGATTAGGTTAACGATGTTATTCGTCTTATGCCTGGCCCTTGCCGGAATTTCCTTGGCCGGGAAAAATATAAGTCAGGGGCGAAGACAGACTAATGGCGTAGAGTTGTTACCAAGTCATGCTTTTTCCGTAAACTACGCAAATGTAAAAAACATTGGCCGACAGCCTCACCTTGAATACAGAATCAGTAATATTTCCGGGGCTGACATCCCTTTCGTAAAAGCCATCCTGACTGCTTATGATGCAAAGGGGGATATGCTGGGGCGTGGAGAGTGGACCACAAAAGTTGACATCAATAGCGGATCCAGCACCCACGCAATACTCACAACAAACCCGTTGTTCCTTTCTGCCAAGCGTGTAACCCTACAATTTACCCCTTTAAGCGTGGATGAAAGTGATTGTAACGATTCTTTCTGTGATAGATGTGCCGACAAAGCGGGAAAATTCTGCAAGGGCGGAGTCAAAACATATGATTGCCAAGAAGGAAGCCCTTGTAGGTGTGAATTTGAGTGTTTTCCTCCTGCGGAATAATTTATAAGCCGAAAATATCAGCCCGCTTCAGCGGCTCATAAAGAATTTGTCTCAAGCACAATCCGGCGGGCTGGATTGTGCTTGAGACAACCTGCTCAAACCACGTCTTTGCCTGCTCCGCCACTTCGCGCACCGAGATAAGCAACCGTATCTCCAATCTCGCTCTGAGTCCATTCTGTCGCCTCATCTGTGGCCCGCGCTGACCACAAAAATGCCGCCGGGTAGCCTTTTTCCGCCAGCGAACGCAACCGCGTCGAAATCACCTGCTCAACATCCGCCTTGCGCAAATCCGGCCAGCCGCGATGAAACTTCGTGGCAAATTCGCCGATGAAGATCGGATATTCCGGCGCGTACCAATGACGCGGAATTTCGCGT
>JAEUQO010000413.1 GCA_016789605.1 Acidobacteriota bacterium | reverse complement strand
GCGCGGCGCACTCGCGCCGCGCAGATTGTGGCCGACGCTGGATGCTGGACGTTTTGACACCGTTGAACTGAACACCAAAACCGGCACCGTCCGCGTTGGCTTGGCCAGTGCGATACCCGAAACACCACAAGCACGTTTGCGCGTTGAGCAACCTGCCAAAGTCGCTAGCGCTGGCAGTTACCAAGCAACGCCGTCGCTCAAGCAGGAGCGCGAAGCATTTGTAATTCCGCCGAAACAAAAAGCGACTGAGTATCGGTAAGTAAGTAGTCGAGCAAATGTTTTTCGGGATTTAGAATGCGGAAACACCTGTCTTTGCTGCAATTTGACACTCTTTATCCCGATTTTCTTTTGCGCGATTACTTATGAGCGCAGGGCTGTTGCAACGCCCGATTCAGTTGGGAATCGTATCTCACTGATGAACTAGGACCAGGAAGTATCTTTACCATTACAAATGTCTTTACCTTATCAGCTCATTGAGTTGCTTGAAAGCAGACTCAAAGCGGGACTTGGTAGTGTCTGAGACTTGAGTCCACAGCGTAGCTACATTCTCCGAAAAATATCGAGCGGGCCTGTAATGCCCGAATGTGCCAGTCTTGAACGGATTATTAACAAGATAAGCTTCAATAGCACGCAACGTGCGAGGCTCTTTTGCATTAAGCACAGCTAGATCAATCGGTCCTTCTAACTCCTTAGCAAACTCGGCATTCACAAGGCTTAAGTAGAACTCACGATCAAACATGTCTTCGGCATCGGCTTCATTCTGCCCCACAAAGTCCGCGTATGTCGCAACCTGTTTCTTCTTTAGAAGTTTCTTTCTATAGAGGTCTTCAATTAGTGGGCGGTCGTTGTTTTGAATGTCCAGAAGCGTAGCAACGTTCATACCTTTCTGCGGGGCCAGCAAAGCTACGAATGTTGGGACCTTGCCACTGCCGCCCACGGGGGTAATGACCCATTTTTCGGAGAGGCCAACGCGGCCTTCGCGCTCAAGCTGTGCGGACACAGCTCGTAGGTAAAGCATGTCGGCGGGCCCCTCGACAACAAGCGAGTTTGGTCCAATAAATAGTGTTTGTTGAATTTCGTAACCGAGAGCTCCCTGCAAAGGGAATAGGCTGTCATCGGTCGCATCGAACACGTTAGTCAGAACCTTGGTACCGTCTTGCTCTTTCGGCAGCTGTTCTTTCGCGTCAATGCTTAGGTCTTGCACAATCCGCACACGCTCAAACTTCTGAGGATCAATCATGAAAGGAGAATGGGTTGTGTAAATCAACTGGTGATCAGCTAACTCAGCTTCAAAATACTTTAGCAAGTCAGCCTGTGCACGCCCGTGCAGTGATAGGCCAGGCTCGTCCAGTAGAAGAATCACATTTTGCTTTTGGCGCTTAATATCTTCGTACCAAGCAAGGAAGGAAAAGAACCATACGAAGCCACGCGAACGAGAACCGAGCGGCGTGTGTGCCCAATGCACCGTGTCATATACCTCACCCCAAACGTTGATGCCCTGTCGCATGTCTTCTGGGTCTTCGGGTTTCCCGTCGCGGACATCGAACTCCATCTTGATGTGCTGGTTCTGTGACCAGTATTTCACTATCCGCTTGGTCAGGTAGTTTCCGGCTCCTTCGAGCTTGTTTTTCAGTTCAGTTGTATTTTTTGTCTGTACGAGTTGGCGGTGATCAAGTCGCGCGAGGTTGATGAGACCGAGAAGCGGATAATCGGAATCTTCAAGTTGCTTGCTGTTCTCACGTTCGATCAGAGAATTTAGGTTTGCCCGACCTTTCATCTGGTAGTATTCATCAAAGTAGAGAAATTTGGGGGCACGCGGCCAGATCAAAGAGTTAATGATGTAATGAGCAAGTCCGTTCTCTTGAACCTTTGCCACAAGTTCTTTGAGCCTCGTGGCTGCTTCAGTGGCTTCAGTCGCCTCCAATGCGGCAGCAAAAGCGGTCCAGTCGGTTGCGGCCTTGAGTTCCTGTTTCAGTTCATCAGGCAATCCAGGATTGTTCGTAAGGTGTGCTTGCGCGGCAGAGTCGTCGGCATTGAGTATGAACTTGCTGTTGCGCTCACCATAATAAGTATTGCGCTTAAAGGTATTGCCATTAAGAACACTATTTCCAAAGACGGAAAATACAGCTTCGAGATCATCGTCCTCTAATTCATAAAGGCATTCGATAATAACGGCCTCTTCACGGTCTTCATTTTCGACCTCAAAGCGATAATCCTCGACCTCGCGCTTGGGATAGTCGTAGGTTTCATCGAAAACAGCGGCGGCTGGAATTATCGGATTCGTGCGGTAAAGCGCCATTAGCAGAGCGGTCTTTCCTGCCTCATTTTTGCCGACTAGACAAGTTGTTTGGTTGTCAACTTTAACCGGACCGGAATCCCAGATGCTTCTAAACTCGCGAACCCTAAACTCCTTCAGTTTCATACATCACCCCATTTCTAAGGTTTGAGCAGCAGTGGTTTTGAATTGTTAGCTGAATTTGGATATTAGACAAAAATGCGTGACAAATCATTGAAAGATGCGCGCAGTGTAGGGATGAGATTTAGATAAGGCAAGACCTTGCAAGCAATTTATCAATTCTTGCCCGCAAATTAGCCGTAGGTTGAGTTGAACAGTGCACGTTGAAGGTCAGCGCGGCAGCATTTTCTCGGTCATCGTATCAATGTTGATGAGTTTGACGGCGAGCTTGCCTGCGGCAATTTTCGATGCGATGGCGGGGCGCGCCAGGAATTCCTTGGTGCGTTGTTCGCGTTCATCAACTGCTTTGGCCAAGGCCGGGAAGCGTTGGCGCATGTCCGGCGAAGCGGCGGCTTTTTCTGCGGCACAATCTGAATGTGTGCTGAGCAAGACCAGCTCTACGCCATTGGCTACGGCCAGTTCCAGCATTTCTTCTTCCTTTTCGGCCAGCACGGAGCCTGCGGTGCGGATGGTGTAATAGTAGCGGCGTGTGTCGCCTGTCAGTTCGTTGGTGTCCAGCCGGGCGTCCATACAAACAATCATTGCGACCAGTGGATGACGCGCTGTGCGAGGAAACGTCTTGCGCACTGACGCCGCCAGCGCATTCTGTTCCTGCATTTCTTTCCAGACTTCATCCGGCGTAATTTCGTGCTCGTGCTCGAAATCATAGCTTGCCAGATGATCCTGCAAGCGGTAGCCCAGATTGACCATGGCTCCGCCGAACAGAAATTGCGTGCGCTTGCCGTTGCTGGTAAAGAGCAACCAGATTGCCAGCAACGCCGCACCAGCGACGATGATTCCCAACACCTTTCCTTTTTTAGTCATGACATTTCCTTTGGATAAGCCTGGCCGCACGGCAACAGGGGCTGACTCAGGGGTAGCGCAGAGCTTACCCGCGCCCCAAATAGAGCTGTTCGACGGGCAGCACGATGGCTTCTAACAGATTGACGTGGGGCGGCAACGACGCCATTGCGACAGCGGTTTGCACCCAGTCGGCGATTTTCATCACCGGTTCGCCCGAACGGCGCTGGGCATCGGCGAGCGTTTCGACGTCGGTGTTCCCGGGTTGGATGCAACCGCAGGAGATGCCAAACGCGCGGCCTTCGAGTGCGGTGACCTGCGTTAATCCCCACAGTCCATGTTTGCTGGTGCTGTACGGAGCAGAATTTGGGCGGACGCGCTGCGCGGAAATGGAGCCGATATTGATGATGCGTCCGCTGCGTTGTGGTTTCATGATCCGCAGCGCTTCTCGCGTACACAAAAACGGGCCGCGCAAATTCACGGCCAGCACTTTTTCCCAAGCGGCCAGTGACAGTTCATCCAATGGGCCGCCGTCAAACACACCTGCGTTGTTGACCAGAATATCCAGCCGCTGAAAGCGTTCAATGGCCTGGCGAAATGCCGCTTGCACCTGGGTTTCATCGGTCACGTCTGTGACAACGGCCAGGACGTCAGTCAGCGCGGACAGCTTGTTGGCCAGCGCTTGCAGCTTCTCCTGATTGCGACCGGTGAGAATCAACCGTGCGCCTTCAGCGGCAAAAGCCTCTGCAATTCCCTGCCCAATGCCGCCGGTGGCTCCGGTCAACAACACAACTTTGCCGTCCAAATGCTTCATTGCTGCTCCTTTGTTGCGCCTGTCGTTGGGGTGGGCGGAGTCACGCTGACGATAGGCATACTCCGCACGTGCACGTCTCGTTGTGGAAACGGAATCTCGATCTTTTCGGCATTCATCGCCGCGTTGATTGCCAGCCCCAACTCGCTTTCCACTTGCAGCGCGTCAGGGTGAAACACCCACAACCGCAGCTCGAAGTCCAGCGTGCTGTCGCCAAATCCGCGAAAGACTGCGATTGGGGCCGGTTCCTTGAGCACTTTGGGGTGTGAGTTTCCGACTGATGTCAGTATCTGCAAGACTTTTTCCAGGTCTGTGCCGTAGGCCACGCCGAGCTTGATTTCCAGCCGCCGCGATTGATCTGAATAGGTCCAGTTGGTGAACTGATTCGAAATCAAATTGGAGTTGGGCACAATTACGTCTGCGCCTTGAAAGGTACGCACAGTGCTGGAACGAATGCCGATTCGCTTGACTGTGCCAGTCACACCGCCAATCTCAACCATGTCTTCCAACTGGATTGGCCGCTCGTACAACAGAATCAACCCCGAAATGAAGTTGTTGAAGATATTCTGCAGGCCGAAGCCGATGCCAACGCCAAATGCTCCGGCCAACACCGTAAATTTGGTCAGGTCCAACCCGGCAGCCCCCATCGCCAACAGAAACCCGATAAAGAGCACGCCGTATTGGATGGTTGACAGAATGGCATTTGCCAGCCCGCGTTGCAGACTGACTTTGGGCAAAACGTCTTCCTGTAGAAAAAACCGTATGGCCTTTGAGATGGCGAACGCGCCGAGGATCACGACAATAAATGCCACGCCATCCCACAAACTAAAACTCAGCGCACCGACTTCGAGCGGTGTGCGGAAGATTTTGTTGAAGAGCTCTTGCGCTTCGTCTGTGATGGTGAAGGCACGCAGCGTAGCCAGCGCCCAGAGCAAAACGGTGAGCGCCAGCAGCAAGCGGAAAAACCAGCGGTGTATGGTTGCGCCTTGCAAACGCACTGACGCCAGCGATTGAAACCAGCGCACTTGCAGCAGCAGCGAAAACACGACGTTCAAGACGCGCGCGCTGCCATAAAGAATGATGCCGACCGTCAGGCTTGAGATCGCACCGCGTCCGATGACGCGCGAGAGCGCAACATAGCCCAAAACGTTGGCCAACAACGTGACGGCCAGCAAAACCACAAATCCCCA
>JAEUQO010000395.1 GCA_016789605.1 Acidobacteriota bacterium | reverse complement strand
CAGTTACCTCAAGCGCAAATCCAATTGCCACAACCGTTGCAATTGCAAGCGAGCCAGGAGCTGCAAATGGAATTTGAAATTGCAGTTCCGCCAGGCGCGTTGCCGGCGGGCGTCAATCATTTTGAGATCGTCAGTCACGCCACGCCGGGCGACGATTCGACCACGGCCAAGATGACTTTCATTACGCCAAACGAAAGGAAGCAATGATGCTACGGCGAATTACGAACTATCTGGCGCGAAAACAAGGCACGATTTTGACGGTAATGCTGAGTTTTATCTTTCTGCTGTTTATCAGCATTCTGGTGACGACCTACATCGTTTCCAAACGCGCCAACCCCATCTTATTGGACGAAACAGGACGCCCGATTCCTGCGCAAGCGGGTGGGCATCACTGATCACTGCGTAACGCTTGCTGCTGCGCAAAAGTTTTACAGACACGACAGAGCGATAAGTCGAACAATATGCTGAACGAAAAGATGCTAGAGCAGAAATCTGCAATCCGCTGTGGCTTGTGCGACTTGCCCGTGGGCCGTCATCCATTTCTAGGCAGTTTCGACGGCACGGATAAATCGTTTTGCTGTTTGGGCTGTTTGCAGGTGTATACGATTTTGCGCGAAAGCGGCGCGCTTGCCGAAGGGCAAGACATACGGCAGACAGAGCTGTTTCAGCGCAGTCTGGCGATGGGATTGATTTCCAATAGCGAGTGGAAAGCCGAACAGACTGTGGATCAATCGGCTGTCATTTTGCCGGAGACGCCAACGCAAGAAGGGATGTGGCAGGTTTCGGGAATGTGGTGTTCAGCTTGCGCCTGGCTGATCGAACACGCGTTGTCGCAGGAACGTGGCGTGGTTTCTGTCGAAGCCTTTTTTGCCTCGGACATGGTCAAAGTGCGGTATTGCCCTCAGTACCTGCCGCCTGATCGCGTGGCGGAACGCATTCGTCAGCTTGGCTATCAAGCGACGCAGGACACCGCGGATCAGGATGCGATGGCTGCCGATAAACGCGATTTGCTTTTGCGGTTGGGGATTGGCGGCTTTCTCTGGCTGAACATCATGACGCTCAGCACGCCGCTTTACGTCGGATACTTTGAGCAGATTTCTGAAAGCGTCCGGCGCGGCTTGCCCTTTGTCCTGCTGCTTTTGGCAACGCCGGTTGTGTTTTATTCAGCCCAACCGATTCTGCGGTTGATGTGGCAAGGTTTTCGCAATCGTGTCGTACGAATGGAAACGCTATTAGGCATCGGCATTCTGGCAGCGTATGTCTATAGCGCGGTACAGGCTTTTCGTGGGGGAAAGCACGTGTATTTTGACACGGCGTCAGCCATTGTGACGCTGGTTCTGCTGGGCAAATTGATCGAACGAAATGCAAAAGAGCGCACGACCAAGGCAATTACCTGGCTGTATCGGTTGATGCCCAAAAAGGTGCGCTTGTGGTTTGACGGCAAAGAGCGCTTTGTTGCGGCAGCGTCGTTGTCGGTGGGCGATCTATTCATTGTCAAAACTGGCGAACGAATTCCTGCTGATGGCGTGGTGGTGGAAGGCGCTTCACACGCTGACGAATCTTTACTGACGGGCGAATCAATACCAGTCGAGAAGGAACCGGGCAGACAGGTTGTAGCAGGCAGCATAAACATTGGTGGTGTTTTGCAGATTCGTGCGACCAAAATCTGTGCCGATACGACGCTGGCGCAAATCATCCATTTGGTCGAACAGGCATTAGGCAGTAAATCAAATCTGGAACGGACGGTCGATCGTCTGGCGCGCGTTTTTGTTCCGGCTGTGTTGGTGATTGCGGCGCTGACCTTTCTGGGATGTTGGCTATCTGGCTGGACGGATGTTAGTGAGGCGTTGATGCGCGCGATCACGGTTTTGGTGATTGCCTGTCCTTGTGCGCTGGGAATGGCAACGCCATTGGCAATTACCGCTGCCATTGGCGCCGCTTCGCGGCAGGGGATACTGGTAAGTGATAGCCGCGTGCTTGAAACGATTCGCCGCGTAGATACGGTTATTTTTGATAAAACCGGCACTTTGACGGAAGGCGATTTCACATTGCTGGATTATGTTGACGAGGCCGCGCATAGCGTGAGAGGCGCATCTGCCAGTCGAAGCCTTGGTGTAGAAGGTTTTTCGCCAAAGAAAAGCGCAAAAGAAGAACGCTTTATCGCGGAGACATTGCCGCTGGTGGCGTCGCTGGAGCGCTACTCTGAGCATCCGCTCGGACGTGCGATTGTGCGACGTGCTGAACAGGCGAATGTGACCTGGCTGGACGCTCAGCAGGTCGAAGTCCACAAGGGGTTGGGAATCACGGGCACTGTCGCCGGGTACAATGTTTTCGTTGGCAATCGGCGTCTGGCGGAGCGCGAAGTTCACGGTGTGCCTGCGTTTCTTGCTGAGCAAGCGCAAACCTGGGAAAGCGTTGGGCGCACGGTCGCGTTCTTTGGTTGGGATGGACAGATATGTGGCTTGCTGATGTTTGGTGACCGCATCAAAGAGGATGCTGCGGCGGTGGTGAGTGCGCTGAAACAGCGGGGGATTCAGACAATGGTTGTTTCGGGGGACGCGCGCGCGACGACAGCCTGGGTTGCGGCGAGCGTTGGCGCGAATGACTTTCTGGCCGAAACATTGCCGACGGACAAAACAACCGTGATTAAACAACTGCAGGCACGTGGTCAGGTTGTTGCGATGATCGGGGACGGTGTGAACGATGCTCCCGCATTGGCCCAGGCTGATTTGGGGGTGGCCGTGAGTTCCGGTGCGGATATCGCGATGCGGGCTGCCGCCATCGTTTGTTTATCTCGTTCGCTGAATCGCCTGTTGCCGGTGTTTGATCTGGCGCACAAGACCTGGCACGTCGTCAGGCAAAATCTGTTCTGGGCATTCTTCTACAATACATTGGGTATCAGCTTGGCCATCACTGGAATCCTGACCCCGATCCTCGCTGCTGTGGCGATGCTGTTTTCCAGTCTTTCAGTCATTGGCAATTCTTTGCGATTGACTTCGTTGCCATCTGCAGATGGTTCGGTAGAGAACAACAGCGAGCGAATTGCTCAGCAGGAAAGCGTCCCCGTATTAGCACGCTGACCAATGAGTGGCATATCATGCAAAACGTTCGCACATGAATAATTCAAAGTTTTTTCCAGATAATTGCAGATTTAATATTGCGCATCTGAAGCGAAAACGTATAATGCCCCCGTTCCTGATTTGCGAATAGCAGCTCCCGATATTCGTAAACAAGCATCCTTATAAACCCCGATAATCCCCAAACACTCGTTGCATCCCATATACAAGTCTCAGATGGACTGGATTATCACTGCTTACGTAAGCCACGCATACCCCGACCCTGTGCCATACGTAATCCAGGTCACTCAGTTATTGAGTTGACAGTTGTGTGCTTGATGCCACGTTGCACACAAACTCCTTTGAGTTACTTGCCACCTGTCGGTCTAGGCTGCATCCCAACTTAGTCTACCGATACCTCATTCATCCCCCAATGCTCAGTGTGATGACGCGACTGGGCATTCCAGCATTCCATTCATTACGCCTGGCTCAAAAATCCCCGTAGAGCTGTAGGTCTGATCACTGATTTCGGTGATGAGGTGACACGTCGTCCGCTGGCGGGCGGCAGGGTGTTGTGTGCTCTCACAGGGTGACCTATGCCTTAGTGAAGAATTATGTGTGAGGTGATTAAGATGAGATCCAAAATGGTGCCAACCTTCTTTGTTTTATTGGTTTTTAGTGCGCTTAGCTTCTTTCCACTGCAAAAGAAGGAGACGCAGTTTCAGAACGGAATTCGTGGTTTAATTGGAGAAACAGCAGTCTCAGCAGCGGCCGTTGCTTTACCAGTCAGTTGGACAAATGTGCAGAAAAGCGCCGTTTCAGGAAGCTCTTTGCGCAAATCGAGTGGCAGCGATCAATGGTTCGACGCTGGCGCAAACTCGGCCCAACAAATTACCAGTGGCGACGGATTTGTAGAGTTTACTGCGGTAGAAACGAATAAAGACCGTTATGCCGGATTGACTTACGATTACACCGGGAATCGTTGGAACACGATCAACTTTGGCATTCACTTGACGACCTATGCCGTCAGCGGCGGCTATGTCGCCGAGGTTCGTGAAAACGGTATCTGGAAAGCAGAGACAACGTATCAGAGCAATCAGGTCTTTCGTATTGCGATCGAAGGCGAGGTGGTCAAGTATTACAAAGGGACAACGCTCTTTTATACGAGCCGCACTGTCCCACGCTACCCATTGGTTTTCGATGC
>JAEUQO010000365.1 GCA_016789605.1 Acidobacteriota bacterium | reverse complement strand
CAGGGCCCGGTCAAGTTGCGCCCAACTGGCTGGATCGCGCACTTCGACCATTGGGCAGGTCGTGACTTCCGCGCCCAGATTTTGCAGCGCTTTGCTTAGTTCGTTGCTTTGTTTCAGGGCGCGTGTGATGAGTACGCGACAACCGGTCAACGGAAATGCAGGCGCTGGTGACTGCATTTCTGCAACTTCCGTGACCGGCGCAGGCAACGGCGCAGCCATCACTGCTTCGCCTGCCGAGGCGGCGGCGACTGACAACGCTTCTTGTTGCGGCGCAGGTTGGGCGAGCGGTGCGCTGACCGCAGCAACGTTTTCTACTTTTTGTAACAGTTCCTGCGCGCCTGCCGCGATCAGCTTTTGCGCAAGTTGCAAACCCAGGTCTTCGCTTTCGTACGGTTTGCCGCTGATTTGCTGGCGGATCAGACGTTGTCCGCCAAGGTCAATTACCAATCCGATCAGCACCAGTTTTTCGCCGTCGCGGTCTGTCAGAACGCGTCCGAGAGCCGCAACCGGAGCTGTGTTATCCACGCCCAGTTCGCGCAAAACGGCGCGTTCCGCTTCTGTGGCATAACGTGTCGGCCAATGGTTGAGTGGTTCCAGCAACAAATTGATGCGTTGATCGTCCAGCCGCGACGCAATGCCAAACGCGCCCTGTCCGGCGGCGGAAAGCAGTTCAGACGGCGGCAACTTGGCCGTAATGCGGTCACTGAATCCCAGGCGTGTCAGTTCCGAGGCGGCGAGGATGACACCATCAAACCGGCCTTCATCTAATTCTTGCAAGCTGGTTTCTGCGTTTTCTGAGGCAGGCAGGATTTGCCAATCTGACCGTTGGTATCGCAGTTGTGCCATTCGTCGCGTCTGGTTCGCCCCCAGACGTACATCTGAAGGAAGGTCTTTGAGCGTTTTGACGTGTTCACGCAAGGCTGCGCTGACGACCAGCGCATCACGTACGTCCTGACGTTCGGTAATGGCAGAAAGGTGCAAGCCGATGGGCAGCACTGGCGGCAAATCTTCCAGACTGTGAATTGCCAGGTCGACGCGACGGTCGAGTAGGGCGGTCGCAATTTCTTTGCTGAATGGACTCAGCTCACCATTAGATTGGGCAGAGTTCTGGGCCGCGTCATCGTGCGCAGTCTTAATGATCTCAATTTCAACCAGTAGTCCTGGATGAAATTTTTCCAGTTGGTATTTGATCCAGTTGGCTTGCCAGCGGGCCAGCTTACTGCTGCGCGCGCCGATGATCAGGTTCGGCATAAGACGAATTCAAACTCACATCTCTTTGCGCCGGGTTCGGCTTTTAGACTTGAAGCATACGCAACGGTCGTTGCGCGCGGAGCTTACCGCGTCCGTTTGCGGAGAGCAATACGCATTGTCGCTGCCGGGGTCTTTCGGTATAGTGACGCCCGCAACAAAGATTCCAAATCGTCTGTAAATCATAGAAAGGGAACGCACCCGTCATTTCGCATGACTGATTACGTCAGCCAAGTCGCCGCGCACATTCGCCAGGAAGCGCACAAAGTCATCGTTGGACAAGAGGCCATCATTGATCAGATTTTGATTTGTCTCTTTGCGGAAGGCCATGCATTGCTTGAGGGCGTGCCGGGTACCGCTAAGACCCTGATGGTCAAAACCGTCGCGCGTTTGATCGGCGCGGGGTTCAACCGTATTCAATTCACGCCGGATTTGATGCCGTCAGACATCACAGGCACCAACGTTTTCAATTTCGGAACGTCGCAATTCACTTTGCGTCACGGCCCGGTTTTCACGGACATCCTGCTGGCCGATGAAATCAACCGAACGCCGCCCAAAACGCAGGCCGCGTTGTTAGAGGCGATGGAAGAGCGCCAGGTGACCATTGACGGCGAAAGTCATCATCTCTCGCCGCTGTTTTTGGTGTTGGCGACGGAAAACCCCATCGAATACGAAGGCACCTATCCATTGCCCGAAGCTCAGCTTGACCGCTTTTTGTTCAAGGTGCTGATTTCCTATCCGAGTCCGGAAGAAGAGTTGCAAGTCGTGGCGAACTGGCAAGCCGGATTCAATGCGCGCAAACTCGAAGCTGTACCGTTGCAAATCATCAGTGATCCGGCCGTGATCCCGCAATGCCGCGCCATCGTACGGCAAGTGAACGTCGAGCCTGGCGTACAGAATTACCTGGTCAGTCTGGTGCGCCGTACGCGTGAGCATCCAAGTTTGTTGTGGGGCGCCAGTCCGCGCGCTTCGGTGGCGTTGTTGCTGGCCAGCAAAGCGTTGGCTGCCATGCGTGGTCGTGATTTTGTCACACCGGATGATGTGCGGGATGTGGCGCATCCGGCATTGCGTCATCGCATTCTGCTGCGTTCCGAAGCCGAAATCGAAGGCATCACACCAGATTCGGTGCTGGATGAAATCGTTTCTTCCGTCGAAATTCCGCGCTAACGAGCAACGGCGATGCGCAGCAAAAATCGCACTCTCAAAATCAGGACTCGTTTATCCGGGGCAATGGTGCGCGTGAGGTTTGCCATTTGCCGTTTGCCGTTTCCCCTCGGCTTTCTCGCATGATTTTCACCCGCCGATTTTTCATCCTGTTTGCGCTTGGCGTGCTGCCGCTTTTGGCAGTGTGGCCTTCGTTTGGCGCGCGACCCGGCTTGAAATGGGGCTTGCTGGCATATGACATTGCGTTGCTGGCGGCGGCCTGGCTGGATCACCGGCGGGCTGGCGACGTTACGCAATTTACGATCACGCGTCATTTGCCGCGCCGCTTTATGATCGGTGAAGAAAACGAAGTCCAACTGCAGATTGTGCAACGTTCTCGCCGCTTGCTGACGCTGCAAATCAAAGATGAATATCCGCCCGACCTGGAATTGCGTGGCGAACGACTGTTGCTTGTGACTCCCAAACGACGCAATACGCGCGCAGCCGAAGCCGAAGCGGAAACGTCCTACAAGCTCTACGCGGCGGCGCGCGGCGATTATGGCTTTGGCGATATGGTCTTGCGCTGGCGTGCGCCTTGGGGATTGGTGATCAAACAGGCAGGCGTGTCTGCTGTCGAACGCGTCAAAGTCTATCCGAATATCAACGAAGCACGTCGGCACGAACTATTCGCGCAACGGAACCGTCAGTTGTTGGCTGGTAAACGCCGCACGCGATTGCGTGGCCAGGGCAGGGAATTTGAAAGCTTGCGCGATTATGTTGTCGGCGACGAATTGCGCCATATCTCCTGGACGGCTACGGCGCGGCGCGGCAAGCTGACGGCGCGGCAATACCAGATTGAACGCAATCAAAGCATTGTTGTATTGCTGGATGCCGGACGGCTGATGACCTCGAAAATCGAGCATCTGTCGAAACTCGATCACGCCATCAATGCGGCGTTGGCAATTGGTTACGTTGCGACCAGCGGCGGCGACAATGTCGGATTGCTGGTTTTCAATCGGCAGGTTGTTTCTTATTTGCCGCCGCAACGCGGCCACGCTCAGCTCAATGCCATGACCGAAGCGCTTTACAACGTCAAAGCGCAAATGATCGAACCGTCTTATGCGCGCGCCTTTCAGCATTTGTCGCAAAACTGCAAGAAGCGTTCACTGGTCGTTATTCTGACGGATTTGGTGGATCGTGACGCTTCGGCGGAATTGCTGGCTTATACGGCGGCATTGTTGCCGCGCCATTTGCCGCTGATCGTCACCATCGGCGACAAAGACCTGGGCGCGCTGGTCGTGCAAGAGCCGCAAGATGTTGCCGGTGTGTATCGGCAAAGCGTAGCCGAGGAGCTGTTGCAACAACGCGAAGAAGCCCTGGCGCGTATCACTGAATTGGGCGGACTTGCCCTAGACGTTCCTGCCGGACAACTTTCCTTCCAGCTCGTCAACAAATACCTGGAAGTCAAAGAGCGCGGTTTGCTCTGATTTCTCCCCGCCGCTTCATTTTTCTTTACACCAGCATAGATTTGTTGAGGGGACTTGGTCGTATTTTTCGATAGAGAAAGCAGAAGAGCGCGGTGTCGCGTTCAGGATGAGTCTTTTACCACCAAGGAGCAACAGGCAATGGCCGCAGCGTATAACCCGATGACTGCATATAAATACGGCTCGTTTGTCGAAGTCGCCTATCAGATGTTTTACAACAATCCGGGCAACTTGCGTCCGCCCATTCCCACAGACATTTTCCCGGCAGGCTATAACCTGATTTTGTATCTCAACGCGGTGGATCACATCCTCTGTGATAAGGAAAACAAATTCTTCGGCTTCATCGCGCAATCGCAAGCCACGCCGTCTGAAACGGTCGTGGCCATTCGCGGCACGGAAAAATTGATCGAATGGCTGATTGACGCAGAGTTTCTGCCGACGCCGTTTACACCGGTTCCCGCTGCAGGCGATGTCGAAGATGGCTTTTTTAGTATTTACGACACGATGACGGCAGTCTTGCCGAGCGGAGAACAAGTGGAGGACCTGCGCACGTTCATCAAGCAACAGGCTGCGCAAGGCAGTCTGGTCGTGACCGGTCACAGTCTGGGCGGATCACTGGCGAATATGTTGGCGCTGGATTTGGCGGTCAATGACGGATTGGGCGCGCTGACGTTATACACGCTGGCGGCTCCTAAAACCGGCGGCGACGATTTCAAAAATTTGTTCAATCAACAGGTGCCCAATAGCTTCCGCGTTTATAACGAACCGGATTTTGTCCCGACCGTCCCGCCGTTGTATCAGCAGGTGAACACCGGCGAAGAAATAGATTCCAAGAATTTTCCCCAGCTCAAGCACTCGCTCCCGTGCTACCATGAATTAACGACGTATCTGTATGTCCTCAATCAGCAAAGTCAATTTGGGTTGGGCGCCTGCGCGGCGTCTTGAGAATTCTTATGTGGTAAGAGGTAAGACCTTATGTTCAAACGCGGCTGGCTGGTTGAGAGCTATGGACGACGGACTCTCTGGAGGCTGAGTGTTGTGCTGTGTTTGCTGATGGCGGGGTGTTCCACTGCATCACATCGTAGCTTGAACCGCGCCGGCCAGCCCGTTGAATTGCGCGATCATTTGGTTGCGGGGAAAACGAACGTCTTTTACTTTTACGCCGATTGGTGAGCCAGTTGCCGCAGGGTAGGGCCTATCCTCGAAGAAACAAGCAGAAAGCACGACGATCTTGCCATTCATTTCGTGAACATCGGCGATTTTGATTCGCCGGTCAGCCAGCAATACGCCCTTCAATTTGTCCCGAACTTCAAGGTTTACGATGCGGCTGGTCAGCTCAAAGCCGAAGGCCGCGAAGCCACCAACTGGGTGCGCGCGGAATTGCAGCAACGCCAGACGCTTGAGCAAATGGGATTGGAGAAACAATAAAGGCTTCAGGCTGAACGCGGTCAGGACGGCTGTTCTTCGGTGTGAGAATGTTGTGCGCGGTAAACGTAATGTGCCCGGCCAAAACGCACGTCACAGCCGTCAACCAGTTTGGTTTCGCTGACGCGTTTGCCGTTGACGTACGTGCCGTTGCTGCTGCCCAGATCGTATAGGGCGTATTCGTCATCTTCCGCCACCAGCCGCGCGTGCCGTTTGGAAACAGACGGATGCTCAATGACAAAACCGTTGTTGAGCGTTCTTCCCACCAACACTTCCGCTTCATTCAGGATATACGCGATGTGCTCCTCGCCTTCGGGCGAGACAGCGACAAAATGCGGACGTGTGTCCAGATTTTCCTTGGCGGGTAATTTGATGTTGGCGCCACAACGCGCGCAAAACTTCGCGCCGGGACGTTGCAACGTCGAGCAGACCGGGCAAAGGTCGAGTTCGTCAGGTTCAGGAATGAACGCGCCGCATTTGGTACAGCGCATGCCCGCATTGCCTTTGGTGCCGCATTCCTGGCAATAGCGGCGAAACGGCATCAGCAAGGTGCCTTCGCGGTGTGGTGAATTTTCGCTGTGGTGTTTGATGCGGCTGCGCACCCAGAAAAACAGCCCCACCATCGAGGCCAGCAGGACGGCAAAAAACAGAATGCTCAGTTGCGACGAGGCGACCAGCAACAAATCAAACAGAGAGTGCACCAGCGCCGCCGCCAGCCAACCGCGCAGGATGATTGGCCCGCGTTTGCTGGCCAGATTGGGCGCAGCTTTGGCGCGGCTCAAACTCAGCCCCCAAAGAGCCGAAAACAACGCGTGACCGGGATTGGACAACGGGCCGCGCAGCAGCACCAGCATCGGATCGTTTTGCGCCAGATAGATGACGTTTTCGATGGCGGCAAAACCGAGCGCCGCCGTCGCGCTATAGACAACGCCATCCAGCGGTTCGTCGAATTCAGGACGGCGGTAAACGTAAAGGTAGACGACCAGCAGTTTGATCAGCTCTTCGACCGGGCCGACGACAAAAAAAAGCACCAACGCATGGGACAACTGCGTGCGCCCAAACAGTTCGATGAAGATGGATTGGCCGAAAAGATTGAGGAAGAGCGTGGGGATGGTTGCCAACGCGCCCAGCAGGAAGGTTTTGCCCAATACGCCGAAGGCCGTGCGTTTGTAACGGCTGCGCGAAGAGAAGTACCACAGCCACAAAACACACGGCAAAAGCGAAAGCAGGGGAATGAAGATGATTTGCTGGAGTGCGGCCATGTCTATAACGGCGAAACGGGGATCATTCCGCAGAACTCTTGCGTTTCAAAATCACCAGCGTCAGATCATCCACGGTGTTGGCTTTACCCACGAATTTGGTCAGGGCTTCGTCAATACGGTCGCGCAAACTGGCAGCCGTTCGCCCACGGTTTTTTTGCACGATTTCGATCAAGCGGGCTTCGCCGAACTCCTCGCCTTCTTCGTTGACGCTTTCCGATACGCCGTCAGAGTAAATCACCAGCACATCGCCCGGCTCCAATTCGGCCCAGCCTTCGCGGTAATCGGCGAAAGGCGTGATCCCTACCGGAAAACCGCCGATGTCGAGCGCAATGACTTCGCCGTTGGCACGCACCAGCAGCGGAGAATTGTGCCCGGCATTGATATAGGTCAACTGGTTCGTGCGCGGATCGAGCTCGCTGTAAAACAGCGTCACATACCGATTGGAAGGCGTGTTGTCGTAAATGTACTGATTGATTTCGCCGACGATTTCACTGGCCGATAACCGCGTGCGCGTGTGCGCGCGTACGGCAGCATGCACTGAAGACATCAACAAGGCAGCGCCGGTCCCTTTGCCCGACACATCGCCCAGTGCGATGACGTGACGGCTATCGGGTTTTTCGATGAAGTCGAAATAATCGCCGCCGACTTCGTAACAGGGAAAACTGACGCCCAGCAATTCGTAGCTGCTGATTTGCGGCGACGCCGCCGGATGCAGACGCAACTGGATTTCGCTGGCGACGGCTAATTCGTTGGCCAGGCGTTTTTGTTCCACCTGGACTTCGAGCAGCCGCACGTTTTCGATGCGAATCGCCGCGACGCCCGCGATCAAGGCCAGCAATTGCAAATCACGTTTGGTGAAGCGATTGGAATGATACGGGCTGTCAACATAGACCATGCCGGCGATGCGCCCTTCAACGGCGAGCGGCACGGCCATTACCGAGCGCACATTGCCCAGCACGATGGATTGCCGTTCCTGAAAGCGCGGGTCTTGCAACGCGTCAGAGGTCAGCACCGAATCGCCCTGCTTCAGCACTTGATCAATGATTGAGCGGCTCAGTTCGACATTGCCACCTTCGCCAGCATCGCCCTTGCGCGTTTTCGAGGCCTTGCAGACGAGCTCCGGCTCGGCATTGGCATCGCTTTCCGGGGCTTCGAGCAACATCACGTAACCGCGATCTGCCGGAACTGCTTCAAAAATACAATCCAGCACTTGTTGCAGGGTTTCGTCGAGCGACAACGGCGAAAGCAACGTCAAGCTGACGCGGCTGATGACGGCCAGCGAATCGTCCTGGGCGATTTCCAGTTTGGCTGGCGCTTGGCCGATTTGTGTCATCGGCGAAGATTCAAACGACAACAACAGATTAGCCGCAGAATTCCGCGCGCCACCCATAATGGTGGCTTCGGGGACAGGGGCGAGACTGCTGTCGTTGAAAAGAATGCTGGTTCGTCCGCGCGCCGGAGCCGTGTCAGCGCGTTCGGAATAAACGATGTCGGTTTCGCCGATGCGGATGGTATCAAGGTCGTTGAGCTGTACCGGCGTGGTCAGACGTGCGCCGTTGAGCAAGGTGCCGTTGGCGCTGCCCAGATCGGTAATCCAATAAGAGTCTCCCCGCCGCCGCACTTCGGCGTGCAACCGAGAGGCAAACGGGTCTTCGACACACAGATCGTTGCGGGCGGAGCGTCCGATGGTGGTGCGTGGTCGGGACAATTCGACAATCGAATCTCCGCGTCCAGGCGTAGCTCTGACAAGTAATCGTGGCATAGGGGAGGCGCTTTACTACTGGGGAAAGCAGTCAGAAGCGACGGTTAGAAGTGAAGGGGCAGAGACGTGTTGCCAGCTCCTCCCATCAACTTACCTTGACGCCTCTGAGTCGGTTTCTCCTTCAAATGTTGTCCAAACAGCTATTCCAGGCTGTTATTCAAAGCGTTTTTGCCGTTCGCTTTGTCATCAGCCGCTTTTTTGGACTCGTTCAGAGGATTGGTTTTGACTTCGTTCTTGGGTTCGTTGCGCAGTGCTTCGCGGCGTTTGTATTCCTCACGCGCAGCCTTTTCCGTTTCCTTGGCGCCTTTCTGACAAACGTCTTTGTATGGACCGCTGTCAACACGAATGTAGTATTCGTAAGCCAAGGCGTTTTGCCCCAGACCGCGATAAGACGAGCCGAGGAAATAGAGCAGGTCTTTGTCTTCGGGCGTAATGCGCAACGCCGCCAAAAATTCATTGATCGCGGCGCGATATTCGCGAATGTTGAAATACCGCACGCCCAATTTCTTGTGCGGATCAGCAAGCGCACGACCGTCGGGTTTTTCGAGCGGGCGCGTATTTGGGCCAGGAGCTTTGATGTTCGCCAGCTCGTCAGGCCGTTGTGTCGGCAACACGATTTGTGGTTGCGCCACGACTCCAGGCGGCAATGTGGGGACATTGATTGGCGCTGTGCGAGGCCGTTTGATCTTGTTGAGCGCCACTTCCGGCTTGCCGGCTTGATGTGCTTCGATGACATCCAATGCCGCTGCCGCCTGACTGCTGTTTTGGTTCAGCGCAATGATCCGTTGGTATTCCTGATAGGCCGCATTCCAATTGCCCCGTTGGCGGTGAATCTCTGCCAGTTGCAAGCGCGCTTCCAGGTGTTCCGGCGCAATGCGCAACAACGATTGGTACGTTTTCAGTGCGTCATCATTTTGTTTCAAGCTGACGTAGGTTTGCGCCAACTGGAACATGACGTCGGAATTGGTGGGTGTGAGCAACAGCGCATTGCGGAAGTTTTCCGCTGCCTGTTCGTATCGTCCTTGATCTCGATCCCGCATCGCTGTTTGCACGAAATTGGCGCTTTGATCGGCGGCGCGCATCAGATTACGGCCTGCTTCGCCCGCACGGCTCGGTGAAATCCAGCGGTCTCGCAACAGGAAATAGCTGCTGGCTGCCAGGGCAACCGCAACGATAATTACGCCCACGCGAAGTCTGGAAGCCCAGCTGGATTGCGTTTTTAAGCCGGAAGCCTGTACCAGAACGCTGGCCGGGCCGGACGGCGGCAAATGGCCAGTGTTCGGCAAAGAACCCGTGGAACGGTGCGTCGTTTGTGTGGGTAAGCTGCCCGTGGGACGGCGAGACGTTGAGTGCGTTTCCTGATTGCCCGCTGCTGACGAGGTGTGCGCGGGCAAAGCCGGTTTGGCTTGTGACGTGCTTTTCTTGGGCAACACCGGCGGTTTGAGCGGACCCGTGTTGGCCGCTTTGCTTTCTGTCGCGACGGTGGCCGGAGCCGGTTCTTTTTTGTTCGGCGTCTCGGCTTTATCCGGCGAAAATCCTTCGATGGAATCGGAGATGATCTGACTAATGCGTTCCTGTTTTTTCTTGGCGGCTTCGACCAGCAATGGGCCTGAAGCGCGAATGCGGCGCAATGATTCGCTGATCGCCTTGGCGTCTTGTTGTTGGGCGGATTGGTCGCTTTCTGTTGCCGCTGCCGCTGTTACTTTAGGTTCCTGCGCAGCGGGCGCTGGTTCTTTGACCGTGGCGCTGGATGTGCGCGCGGAGAATTCGACATTGAGCGGGGTTGACGAAGAAGAGAACGCCGCTTGACTGCTCAATTCCGCGCCGCATTGCCGGCAGTAACGCGCCGCGCTTCCATTGGCAGAGCCGCATCTCCCACAATAAGTCATAGTCATAACTTCATCCCTCGGAAGACCGCTGTGTCAGCCAGCAAGCTAACAGGCAAAGGTGGGGGCTCAGCGATCCTCACTAACTACTGGTTGATTAAGTCAGACGGCTCGCTCCCCGTGGTGGCAGAAGCACAGCGAGTTGTCAGCGAGTCGAACAGGAAAACAAGACGTTGCAAAGCTTCAAAAGGCGGCAGGTCCCGCGTTTCTTTGATTACTCTTTGATGACCAAAGTCTTCGCCAGTTTATCATGCCATCCTTGGCAATGAGCATCCCAGAGCGGCCAGAGGAATCCCAGGCCAAACCCCAAGAGCGACAACGGATACCCTGCCAAATGGCGCAGCGCCGCTGTTTGATAATCAAGGCGCTGACCATCTGTGCGGACGACGCGCAAACCAATGAAGCGTTTGCCAAAACTCTGCCCATATTGGACGTAGGAATAACCCCAATTGAACAGAATCACCGTCGCCGCAGCCAGATAACCGATGATGACCAACGCATCGGCAAAAGTTGGCGCTTGCCAGCGCCGTTTTGCATAGGTGGCCAACATCAGCATTACGACAGGAATAAAAAGCGTAAGGATGTAATCAAGCAAAAACGCGCTACAGCGCAGGCTAAAACTGGCCAGCACCGTTTGTGCGTCGTTTCTGCGTTGCGGGGCAACGGGGAAATCGTTTGCTTCCAGGTCGGAGCTTTCTGTTTCTATCGGTCTCAAGGCAGAATCTGCTTTTCTCTCAAAATCGTTGGGTTGTACAAACACAACCACCTATTTCATTACGGGCGCTGACTCACCAGCGCGCCGGGCGAGCGTGTTCAGGAAACCACAAACTTCAGCGTGGTTTCCCCCAGTTTCAACTCGTCGCCGCTCATCAGCATGTGCAATTTACCTTGCGGCAATTTGACAGAACCGTTGATGACGGTACCGTTGGCGCTGCCCAAATCTTCAATATAGAAATTGCTTCCCTGAACCACGATGCGGGCGTGGCGGCGCGAAACCCGCGCCGACGGATCGTATTTTGACAAATCTACTTCCGGGCGAATGCCGCGATTCGGATCAAGCCGTCCAATGAGGCTTTCACCATCCGCGTTCAGCGCAAATTGAGCGCTCATCTCATTGGTGCCCATGACGATCAGCTTGGCGGTCGTCTTTTTGGCAGGCTGCCGCGTTCCGCAATACGCGCAAAAGACATCATCATTTGCCAAGGCGCGTCCGCAATTGACACAAACGGTTGTTTGCGGGAAGCCAGCTTGCGTTTCAAACGGATTGACCGGCGGCAGTTCGGTGGGGCCGCCGTCCTGCAAAAAGCGCAGGTGGGCTTGCAGCTCCTGTCCGAACGCTTTGGCCGAAGCAAAGCGATTTTCCGGTTTGTGTTCGACCGCACGGCAAATCAGGTCTTCCATCTGCGGTGTGATCGCCGGATTGATCTGGCGCGGTTTGGGATTTTTGGCAAAGTCGAAAATCAACAGCGGATTGTCTTGCGGATCATGTCCGGTCAACAGGTGGAAGATCGTGGCTCCCAAGCTGTAGATATCAGAGCGGGCTTCGACGTTTCCGGCAAACAGTTCAGGCGGGGCATAACCCATTGTGCCGATGGCCGTCACACCTTTTTGTGTCGGCGCAACAAAACGCGCAATACCAAAATCCACCAACATCACGCGATTCGAGCGTGTATCAATCATCAGGTTGGCGGGTTTCAAATCGCGGTAAATGATCGGCGGATTTTGCGAGTGTATGTAATCGAGCACATCACAGACATCCATCGCCCATTTCGTGACCGTCAGCTCGTCTACTTTGCCGCCCATCGCGCGTTGGCGGGCTGCCAGATCGCCACCATCAATGAACTTCATGACCAGGTAATAGCGGCCCCGGCCTGCGTCAAAGAAATAGTCGTAAATGGTGGGGATTGAGATGTGTTCCAGGCCCGCGAGCAACTCAGATTCGCGTTTGAAATCTTCGATGGCCTTGGTGCGTGCCGATTCGTCGGCAAACATCTCGACCATTTCTTTGACGGCGACTTTGCGGTTGGCGAGGTTTCGGTCTTCAGCTTGATAAACCGACCCCATGCCGCCGCCGCCGATGCGTTTGACGATCTGATAGCGCTCGTTAAGCAGTGTGCCAGGGGCGAGCTGAATTCCTGTTGGTGTGTTGCCGGATCCGGTCATACTCAGCACTCCGGTACGCGCCGGGCCTGCCGGCGGTACCGCGTAATTGATTGAATGGTCCTGCCATGCGCCACATTCGCCACAGTAAGGATCTCCGGCTGTGGTGGGCGCTCCGCATTCGGGACAGAATGGCATAAGGTCAGAACTTGCAGAGGAGCACGGAGCGCCGAAACTGCGACTCAGTCCTCAGCACTCAGTCCCTGCACTGATATCAACTCAGGACAAACTTAAGAAACGTTTTGCCGACGATGATCTCATCGCCGTGGTTGAGCGGTTGTTTGTTGCCGGGCAACAAACGGGGCCCCCGATTGATGAATGTTCCATTAGTACTGCCCAGGTCTTCAATCAGGTACTGATTGTTGGCGAACTGAATGCGCGCGTGTCGGCGCGAAACCTTGGCTTCGGGGTCATCCTGGTCCAAATCTATATCCGGGAAAATGCCGCCATCCGCATCCCAACGGCCAATCATGGATTCTGCATTGGCGATGGGAAATTCCTTGCCGACCTGACCACCACGCTGGATGATCAACTTTGCCCGGACCGATGGGGCCGAATTGGCTGTGACTTGATTGTTCATCGCTGGTGCCTGCGCGTTGTGAGCGCTGAAACCGCTGGCGGACAACCCGTCCGCGGGACCGTTGTAGGTCATGGTCGAATTGTGCTGTGGCACCACACTGGTGATCACAGGCGGGGGCGGCGGAATCTGGGTTGCCGCCTGTACCGCTGGTGGCGGCGGGATTGGCGGCGGCGGCGGCGTATACGGGGTTGCTGGTTTGGGCGTCACGCTTTCCCGCGTGAACGCAGGCGGCGGCGGGACGACTGGTGTCGGAGCTGGAACAGTTTGTGCCGTCATTTGAGCAGGCGGCGGTGGCGGCACAAATGCAGGACGTGCGGGCGCAGCCGCAACGCTCAATTTCGTGCCACATTCGTCACAATATTCCGAACCATCAAGATTGTCGGTGCCGCAGTGATAACATCGGATCATAGCTGCAAAACCCTCCGCAGGGCGAAAACTCTGGGGTCCTCGAATTTCCGAAGTGGGCCTGCTCTTTCCCGCAGCGTCTGACGCTACAACTACAGAAATGAGCGGAAGTTGCGAAATCTGACCAATGCTATTAGTCAATGCAAGCCCGCTAAGCGATTCATCATTCTACACATAAACCCTCACCCATGCCAGTTGACGGTGGCAGAACTTGTACGCAAGGGGCGAAAGGGTTTATTTCGTTTCCTGCCCAAAAAGCGACACAAATGGACAGCTCTGCCGGTTGCTAAGGCTGGTCGGCAAATACATTCATCGGTTTGGTGCCTGACACGCGAATCCCCACGTTGAGCAGGTCGTCGGCTTTTTGCGGATTGTCGGTGAGCAAAATGACGGAGCGGATTTCCAATTCGCGCAAAATTTCTGCGGCTGGCGTGAAATCTCTGGCATCCGCCTTGTACCCGACTTTTTCGTACGCCGTGCCCTGACTCATTCCCTGTCGTTTCAGCGGGCGGCTGGCCAAAATAGCCAGATGGCCATTTCCTTTTCCTTCCTGATCCAGCCAGATGATGACGCCTTTTCCTGCTTGTTCAATGCTTGCTTGCGCCAGCTCCATTTGTTCGCGGCAGTCGCACTCGATGCTGTTGAAAATGTGCCCTGAAATGCAGGAAGAGTGAACGCGACACAGCACGTCGTCACTGTTTTTGACATCTCCCATCACCAGCGCAAAGGCTTCTTTGCGCCCGTCGTAATAAAGCACTTCCAAAAATTCGCCGAATTTGGTTTTCAGCGCTCCTTCGCCCAAGCGTACGATCATTTATTTTCCTTCGTTAAGAGAGCGAGTCACGGCAATCGTTTGCCGTGATGAAATCCCGGTACTGATGTGATGTGTCGGCACCGCTGTCAAGATAATGGACTTGCGTCAGCAGTTCAAATTCTTGCTCGAAACAATGTGTGTGGAATCGGAATGGAGGATGGTTATCGTATAAGCAAGCGAGCTGCAGTATGCGAAGGCAAAAAGAAACTTATCAGAAAGAGAACCAAAACAAATGAAGCAACGATTTCAAGACAAAGTCGTCATTGTCACGGGGGCCAGTTCTGGCATTGGCAAAGTGGCTGCGCGCGCATTTGCCAGAGAAGGCGCGTGTGTCGTGTTGGCGGCGCGACGTCAGGAGGAAGGCAACCAAATTGCGGCTGAGATCAAGGCCGCTGGCGGTGAGGCCGTCTTCATACAGACGGATGTTGCGCGTACACAAGACGTCATCAAGCTGGTCGAGACGACTGTTGCGACCTATGGGCGGCTGGATTGCGCGTTCAACAATGCTGGCATCGGTGGCGACGCCATGACGCTCACGGCGGATCACAGCGAAGAGAATTGGGACAACGTGATGAGCGTCAATCTCAAGGGCGTCTGGCTGTGTATGAAATATCAAATCCCGGAGATGCTCAAACACGGCGGCGGCAGTATCGTGAACAATTCTTCCATTTACGGTTTGGGCGCAAGCACGGTCGGGCACGTACCGTATGCCGTCAGTAAACACGGCGTCATCGGATTGACGAAAACAGCGGCGTTTGAATACGCCAAGCAGGGAATTCGCGTGAATGCCATTTGCCCCGGCTTCACCCATACAGAATTGGTGGATGCTGCGATTGAGGCAATACCGGCCCTCTTTGAGAAGCTTTTGACCAATGATATTCCGATGGGACGCATTGCAGAGGCCGAAGAAATCGTCAATGCGGTGCTTTGGCTTTGTTCGGAGGAAGCCAGCTTTGTGACAGGACAAGCCTTGGCGCCTGATGGTGGGTGGCTGGCCAAATAGCCCCTGGCCGTTAGGTCGTTGGGAATCACCTGGCGGACCGCGCACTATGCAGGCTTGTCCCGCCAGATGAATTTCTTGCATTGTGATTGCTCAATCGCCCAGCCGTTTGGTTTCGGCGCGTTCGAGGATGAGCGCCAGCGGCATCGGTCCTTCCGGTGCCGCTTTGGGGCAATGGCGCAGCCCTTTGGGAATGACGATGCCTTGACCTGCCGTGAGCAGGAAATTGCCTTCTTCGGTTTGAAACAACACCTCACCTTCCAACACGATGAAGCTTTCGTCTTCATTGTCGTGCGCGTGCCAACGTTCAAACTCGCCCTGAAATTTGACCAGCCGAATCGCAAAGCCATCTACCGTCGCCAGATTGACCGGCGCATAGGCTTGGGTGATTTGATCGCGCACTTGCCCGATTGAGAACATCTGAATTTCCATACACTTCCTTTGTCGTGCCAATTGTCTTCACATCTAACGCGCAACGCGAAAGCAATATATTGCGCCGCGCGTCCGCACGTAAACCCGTCCATTGTTCAGGGCGGGTGTTGCGCTGATCTCGTCGCCCATTTCGTTGACGGCCAGCACCTCCCATTCGGCCCCGGCTTTGAGGACGGTGATCTTGCCTTCGGTATTCGCCAAAAACACTTTGCCATCGGCAGCCACAGGCGAAGCGTAATATTCGCCCAGCGCGTTGGGACTGCGGCCTTGTTTCAGGATGCTGCCAGTCAGGGGATCAAGTGACGTGATGATGCCACCGCTTTTTACCAGGTAATACACGCCCTGATACAGCAGCGGCGCGGGAATGTACGGAATGTTTTTCTGCACTCGCCAGCGAACTGCGGTTGACGGAAGCTGGCCGCGCGCATTGCCCGGACGAACGGCAATCGCACCCCATTCGCCTTGGCCATAGACTCGCGCCTTTTCCCATTCCGCACCGACGATAAATTTGTCTTCGTTTTCATCAATCCAGCCGAAGTGTTCCCCTAAATCTTGAATATCGCGAAACTCCTGAAAAGACAGACGCCCGTCTTTGTCCTTGTCATTTTTCTCCAGCATGGATGCGAAGGTTGGCAGCCCCGGTTGATTGCTGCCCGATGTGGAAACCATCAGCGTATCGCCGTATACCACCGGCGTTCCCATTGAGCCATCAGAGGCCAGCGGCAACCACCAACGGCTTGCGCCAGAAGCCAGGTCGTACGCGTCGAGCCGCGAGGAACCGAGCACGATCAGCTCTGTACGATTCGCTTCGGGACGAAAGATGGTCGGCGTTGACCAGCCAATCGAAGCGCCCGGTCGGTCTGTCTTCCAGCGCAAACGCCCGGTCACGCGATCAAGCGCAATCACAAACGACCCCGACACCTGATCGCAAACCAGTACGACCAAGCCTCCGGCGAGAATGGGCGAACCCGACATGCCGTAGAAGTTTTTGAAAGGGCCGAGCGCGTAACGCCATCGTTCTTTCCCGCTGTTGTCGTACGAGATCAACCCCAGTTCAGGAAAGAACGCGACCACGCCACGTTCGTCAGCAGCGGGCGTCGGCGACGCCGGATCGTTGGCTTTGTAGGCGGTTTGCACACGTTCGCGTTTGAGGTTGCGCCGCCACAGTTCGCGGCCTGTCTGCGTATCCAGGCAGAAGATAATCAAGGACTCAGCGGCGCTGGCAGTGCCATAAAGCCGCGTGCCTACCACGACGGGCGACGATTGTCCGTAAGGCACTGTCGCCTTCCACGCCACGTTTTTGGTCGGCGAAAATTCGACCGGATACCCGACGGACGAATCCACGCCCGACCCGTTCGGCCCGCGAAATTGCGCCCATTGAGCATCCGCCTGATGGCTAACGACGCTCAGCCAAAAACAAAGCAGCGCGGAAGCGAATGCAGACCTCAGAAACAACCTTTGGGTAATTTGATTCATGGCAACCTCTTGCTTTCAACAGCCAAACAGCGAATGCGCCAAGTCTATTTGTGGGCTTCCATATCAATCTCGATCAATTGTCCGGGTAAGGCCAGGCCTTTGACTTCGAGCCAGGTGCCGGTCGGGAATTGTTTTTTGTAGATGGAATTGCGGTAGCTGGCAACCTTGATGAATTCAGCCATGTTCGTCGTGTAAATGTTTTCCGCAACGACATCGTCGAACGTGTAGCCGTAATGCTTCAGGACTTTTTCGAGATCGCTGTAGCAGTTTTTCATCTGCTGATCCAGATTGCCTGCCGCAACCAAATTGCCTTTGTCGTCCATGCTGACCGCGCCGGAAATTTTCAGGTCATTGCCGATCTTGACGGCGTGCGTGTAGCCATATTGCTTTTCGACTTCGGGGCGCAGCATGAAATATTCCGGCGTTTCCTTAGGCGGTGCGGCTTTGGCGGCATCTGTTTTGGTTTCGGCGGCGGGTTGATTGCAGGCCTGCGTGACGAACATCAGCAAAAACAACGCGCAGACAAAGAAAACTTGTTTGATCATATTTGGGGTTCTCATGTTTTTCTCCATTGATTTAGTTCGTTTTTCAATTCGCTTTACGGATTGGCCACAGAGCCACGGAGGCTCAGAGAAATACTTAGAAACCTCTGTGGCTCTGTGCCTCTGTGGCAAAACCCGTACGCCAAAAGGAAATCTGATCTAGTTGGTTGCCAGAAGTAAAAA
>JAEUQO010000296.1 GCA_016789605.1 Acidobacteriota bacterium | reverse complement strand
AATCATCACAAGTGGTCAAAACCGCATTTGACGGCGCGACAATGTATCAAATCAATTACGCCCGCCGCTTTGTGGACGGACAGGTGGCGTCTTTGCACTGGGAATTTCTGGTTGCAGGCGCCCCCACGACCAACGTCAAAGGCACAAATCTGTTGCTGCCGCGCAACTATTCGACCCTGTTTCTGACGCCCGGTGTCAAGTTGAAGCTCTTTCCCAACGGCGGCTTTTCGCCGTATGGCGTATTCGGCATCGGCTATGGCCGCTATACCTCAAGCCAGGATTTGAGCAACGGGCAGCCCAACACCAGCGACCGCCGCAACCACACCTATGCCATCAATTACGGCGGAGGCATAGACATGAGCTTGTTGGGGCCACTGGGTGTGCGCGGCGAAGTGCGCGATTTCGTCACCGGCACGCCGCGCCTGAACACGTCGTTGCTGGCCAACAAACAACACAACATTCAGGTGGCAATCGGGCTGGTGTTTCGTTGGTAACGCTTCCCTGCCCGTTCCGAGCGCTTGCACAAAAGCCGTAGGTCATCGCAATGGCCTACGGCTTTTGTAATTTCTGGCAATGGTTGCGCCGCGTTATGCCAGCGACTTGATCTTCAATTCGGCCAGTTGTTCCGGCGCGACCGTGCTCGGGCTGTCGGTCATCAAGTCAGAACCGCTGGCGACTTTCGGAAATGCGATCACGTCGCGCAACGATTTCGCTCCGGCAAAGAGCATCGTCAGGCGATCCAGCCCGAGCGCAATGCCACCGTGCGGCGGCGTGCCGTAACTGAGCGCATCCAGGAAGAAGCCAAATTTTTCGCGCGCTTCGCTTTCGCTCAGGCCCAGCGCTTTGAAAATCTTGGCTTGCACGTCAGACCGGTGAATACGAATAGAGCCGCCGCCCAATTCGCTGCCGTTGAACACCAGGTCATAGGCTTTGGCGCGCACCGCGCCCAGATCGCCTTCCAGATTTTCGATGTCGTCATCCACCGGCGAAGTAAACGGATGGTGTTTGGCATACCAGCGGCCATCGCCGTCGTGATATTCAAACATCGGGAAATCCACGACCCAGAGCAATTTGTTTTCGCCTTCGTTGATCAGCTTTTCGCGGCGACCGATTTCCAGGCGCACCTGGCCCAACGATTCGCAAGCGAGGTCCCATTTGCCGCCGATCATCAGAATCGCATCACCAACCTTGGCGCCTGCGGCGGCAATCACGGCGTTGATGCCATCCGCGCCCAGAAACTTGGTCAGCGCCGATTTGCTTTCGCCTTCCTGCACCTGAATGTAGGCCAGGCCTGCCGCGCCGTATTTCTTGGCGTGTTCGACGATTTCGTCAAACTGTTTGCGCGACCAGGTGGCAGCGCCGGGCACAACCAGCGCCTTGATTGCGCCGCCTTTTTTCACGGCGTCGGCAAACACCGGGAACGGCCCGCCCGCAAACTGTTCGCTCAAATCCACAAATTCCGTGCCGAAACGCAGATCCGGTTTGTCAGAGCCAAAACGGTTCATCGCGTCGTTGTAGGGCATGCGCAAAAACGGCGTCGCAGGCGGTTCAAGCCCCGCCACCTTGAAGCATTCGACGATGAGCGGTTCGATGGTGTTGAAGATATCTTCCGGCTGAACGAAGCTCATTTCGATGTCAATTTGCGTGAATTCGGGCTGGCGGTCGGCGCGCAAATCTTCGTCACGGAAACAGCGCGCAATCTGAAAGTAACGCTCCATGCCGGAAATCATCAGCAACTGTTTGAACAATTGCGGCGATTGCGGCAAGGCAAAGAATTTGCCCGGCGCGGTGCGCGCAGGCACCAGATAATCGCGCGCGCCTTCGGGCGTGGATTTGGTCAGAATCGGCGTTTCGATTTCGTAAAAGCCTTGCGCATCGAGCACGCGGCGCGTCGCCAGCGCCAGTTGGTGACGCATACGGAAATTGTGTTGCATCTCTGGGCGACGCAAATCCAGGTACCGGTATTTCAGGCGCAAATCTTCTGCCGCGCGGCAATTGTCAATTTCAAACGGCGGCGTTTGCGCGTCGTTGAGCACTTTCAATTCCGTCGCAAGCACTTCGATTTCGCCGGTCGTCATGTTCGGGTTGAAGTTTTTCTCGTCGCGCGCGATGCACGTGCCGGTGACAGCCAGCACGAATTCGCTGCGCGCCTGCCGCGCGCGCGCCAGCAATTCGGCGTCGCGCTCTTCGTCAAACACGACCTGGGTAATGCCTGCCCGGTCGCGCAAATGCACGAACAGCAACGAGCCGTGATCACGATAACTGTTGACCCAGCCCATCAAGGTCACCGTTTGTCCGACATGTTCCGGGCGCAATTCGCCGCAATGATGAGTGCGTTTCGTTTGTCCTAAATGATCAAGCATTCTGTGTGTCCTACCCGAGTAAAATTTCGCTTCCGTAAAAATTCGCCGGTGGTTGCGCCCGGCGCAATCGCCATCTGTTATTTGAATTTGGCGATGATATCACCCAAGGAGAGCGATTCCTGTTCGCCCGTCGCCAGGTTTTTCAAACCATATTGACCGCTGCTGACTTCGTTATCGCCGATGATCAACGCATAACGCGCGCGCGATTTTGCCGCCGCCGTCATGGCTTTTTTCATCTTGCGGTCTTCAAATTCAAGCGCGACCGAAACTCCCGCTGCGCGCAAATCGCGCGCCACCTGAAACGTATGTTGCCGTGCCGCGTCGCCCAGAAACACCAAAAACACATCGGGCGCATCGTTGGCGCGCAAGCGTTGGGCTTCTGCCTCAGGCAAAGCCATCACCATGCGATCCAGCCCGAACGCAAAGCCAAATCCTTTGGTCGGCGGCCCGCCCAGCGTTTCCGACAATCCGTCGTAGCGGCCTCCACCGATCAAGGTGTTTTGCGCGCCCAAACCGTCGTGGCCGACGATTTCAAACGCCGTGCGTGTGTAATAGTCCAACCCGCGCACCATACGCGGATTGACCGTATAGGCCAGACCGCGCGCATCCAGATGCGCTTTGAACTGCTCGAAGTGCGCGCGCGACGCATCGTCGAGCGAATCGGTGATGGTCGGCAAATCGGCGATGACCGCCTGACAACTGGCGACTTTGCAATCAAACACGCGCAACGGATTGGTTTCGTAACGGTGGTGGCAATCGGCGCACAGTTTGTCGAGTTGCGCTTTGAGCGCCTCGCGCAACGTCTCAACATAAGACGCCCGACTGGCTGGTTCGCCCACCGAATTGATCAGCAACGTCGTGTTGGTGATTTTCAGTTCCTGCAACAACCAGGAGAGCATTTCAATGACTTCGGCTTCGATGGCCGGATCATCGCTCGAGCCCATCACTTCGACGCCGATCTGGTAAAACTGGCGGTAACGTCCCGCCTGCGGGCGTTCACGGCGAAACATCGGCCCGATGTAATACAAACGGGTCAGTTCGCCCGGCGATTTGTCGGCGAACATTTTGTGCTGCAGATAGGCGCGCACGACTGACGCCGTGTTTTCGGGGCGCAAGGTCAACGATTCGCCTTCGCTATCGGCGCGCGCACGATCCACAAAGGTATACATTTCCTTGTGCACGATGTCGGTGGATTCACCCACGCCACGAGCAAACAGCTCTGTTTTCTCGAAAATCGGCGTGCGGATTTCGCGAAAGCCGTAGCGGCGAAATGCTTCGCGCGCGACTTCTTCCACGCGGTGCCAGAGCGGCATGTCTTCTGGCAATAAATCCCTGGTTCCTCGAACGGTTTGAATCATAAATTGTTATCCTTGCCAGCCAACGCCCGGATTGTGGTTTGGAATTGCCGCATCAGCGACGGCTGACTTTGCATGGTTTCGCAGGCGGGATTGAGCCTGACAGAATCAAGTCGCCGATTGTAGCATAGCCATTCATTTCGCCAAATTCCTGTTCACTTTACCGGAGAACTCAATGCTCGTCAGCGAACAACACAAGGCCGTTTTGCGGTTGCAACTCAACCGACCCGAAAAACGCAATGCGCTGCATCCTGATTTGCTCGCGCCGTTGCAGCAAACATTGGCGGCAACCGCGCAAGATGACCAAATCGCCGCCGTCATCCTCACGGGCGCGGGCTCCAGTTTTTGCGCCGGACTCGATCTGACACACCTGCTGGCGCAATCCACCGCAGGCAAAATGGCCTATCTGGAAGGCGTGTTCGCGCTGTTTCAGCAACTTTACACCTTGCCGCAACCGGTGATTGCCGCCATCAACGGCCCGGCGCTCGCGGGCGGATTTGACCTGGCGGCGATGTGCGACATTCGGTTGTGCGCCCCGGCGGCGACCTTTGCCCAAACCGAAGTGCTGCTGGGACTGACACAAATGAGCTATCCGCTTTACAAAATCATCGGGTTGAGCCGCGCCAAAGAACTGGCGTTGACCGGTGACGCGATCAGCGCCGACGAAGCCTATCGCATCGGGCTGGTTAATCACATTTACGCCGCCGAAGAATTGCCGGAACAGGCGATGGCCTTGGCCGAAAAGCTGGCCGCGCGTCCGCGTCAGGCGCTGTTTGCGACCAAACGACTGACGCGCGAATTGCTGGACGTAGATACGCCGACCGCATTTCGGCAAATGAAAGAAACGATTTTTGCGTGTCTGGCATCAGCCGAACATCAACAACAAGCTGAGAGCTTTGTTGCGCGGTTGAAGCAACGGCAGCCGAAACACTGACACGCGCCGCTATTCGACGCGCACCAGTTTTTCGGGCGAGAGAATGGCGCGCAATGCCGTCGCGGCGGCTTCGAGCGCGGCAGGGTCTTTGGATTCCAGCGTGAGTTTGACGCGGTAATCCGGCGTGGAAAAATTCGGATAGGAGCCGATAGCGACCAGCGGATGGGCGGCGGCCACGGCGGTCAATGCGGCGGCAATATCGAATTCGTCTTCGTGGGTGAAAAACGCGCGCGTAAAAAATGGCGCGACGCGAAAGCGCTCGCGAATCGCCAAAAACTTTTTGCGAAAGAGTTCCGGCACGCCCGGCAAAATGTACACGTTCCGCACAGCCAGCATCGGCCAACGCGTGTCAGGTTGCGCGATCAACTCAGCGCCTTCCGGCACATCGGCCATGCGCAAATGCGATTCGTCGGCATCCACGCCGAAATGCGTTTTCAGCCGCGCCGCCAATTCAGGATGGCGCACAATCGGCACGTCAAACGCGCGCGCAATGCCGAGCAACGTCACGTCATCGTGTGTCGGCCCGACGCCGCCCGAAGTAAACACGTGCACAAAACGCGCTGAAAGTTCGCGCACGGCGGCGGCCACGTCTTCGATCTCATCCGGCACCACGTGAATGCGTTTCAACGCCACGCCCAATTCGCGCAATTCGCGGATCAAAAAGCGCGCATTCTGGTCTTCGGTTTTGCCGCTCAAAATCTCGTCGCCGATCACCAGAATCGCAGCCGTCGGAACACTCATAACTCTCTCCTAACATTGTCTTTGATTTCTCTTGTGTCGGATCATAACCAAGCCGCGCGCTGAGTCAAAATTCACGGCAACTTTCCCGCCGGGCTCCGTTCTCGTCATGCCTGAAGCCGTTGTTCCTGATTGGGAACACAAAACCAAAGCCTTTCAAAAAGAGGTCACCCATGCTGCGGTTTCTCAAATTGACGTTGATACTCACCTGCTGCGCGATTGGCATTTCACTGTTGCCCGTACGCGGACAACAAGACCCGGAAGAAACAGGGCTGCAATTTCGTTTGCGCGAAAGCCCAAACGCAAAGCCCACACCGACACCGCCGCAGGCTCAGCCTGCCAGCGCGCCCTTGCCCGCTGCCGTAACGCGGGCGCTGCTCAGTCGTTTGCCCGTGCCCAAATCGCCTGCCGCAGAGCGAAAACACCTGGCGTTGCGCGAAAAATCCCTGCCGCCGCCGCGCAGCGGAAAAACCCTCACGGAGACCTTTCCGGCCAAAACCAATGTGTTGTCGGCGGATGCGACGGCGGCCCCGACGCTGACCGTTACGCGCGTTGCGCCAAGCGGCGAAACCAAACTTGCCGCCCACGTCACCATTTCGTTTTCGCAACCGATGGTCCCCGTGACGTCGGTCGAAACGCTGAGCGCAGCCTCAGTGCCGGTCAAACTTACGCCGCAACCGCCTGGCAAATGGCGTTGGCTGGGCACGAAAACGCTGCTCTTCGCCCCGGAAACCCGTTTGCCGATGGCGACGGAATTCACCCTGGAAGTCCCCGCCGGAACACGGTCTGCCGTCGGCGGTGTAACCACTGACACCCAGCGCTGGACGTTTGCGACGCCGCCGCCGACCATCGTCAAAACATTGCCAACGGGCAACGGCAAAACACGCAATCCGTTGTTGTTTGTCGAATTCGATCAACGCATCAATCCTGAC
>JAEUQO010000290.1 GCA_016789605.1 Acidobacteriota bacterium | reverse complement strand
AATCATCCATTTGTCGAACTCGAATTCGGGATGCGGATACTTCCAGGTGCCGGGGTAATGCGACATGCCGCCGCTGGCAATGATGGCGACGCGTTCGGATCGTGCGGCAACAACATCGGCAATTGCGCGCCCAAATGCCGCGCAACGTTTCGGCGTCGGCAACGGCGGCATATACACATTCACGTGCAGCGGCACGACCGGAATGGCGCGTCCGCCAATGACAAATTCAAACGGCACGGCAAACGTGTGACCAAGCACGGCGTCTTCCGAATACGCCAGATCGAATCCGGCGTTCACCAATTTGTCGAGCAGGTCTTCGGCGTATTCCCGGTGAATCGGCAAATCGTATTTGCGCCCGGCGAATTCGGCATTCGCGCGGTTGCCCGCCACAATCGCAAACGTCGGCACGCAGTTGATGGCAAAGGTTTCCAGGTGGTCACTGCCCAGAAACAAAATGACATCCGGCTGGGTTTCGTCCAGCAGTTTGCCTAGTTCGCGCATGCCAGCGATTGAAGCGTCAAGTTGCGCGTGATCTTCATCCGGCGGATAGGTGAACAATTGCGGCGCATGGCACGTCGCCATTGCCGCGACGATGGTTCCCATAACAAGTCCCCTCTGGTTACAGCGTAAAAAGTCCGAACAACAAACAGGCGCAGGTCATCACAACCGACGCGCCAAATAAGAACGGAGCAGTGAATTTCTGGTGTTCGCCCAGATCCAGTTCCGTCAAACCAATCAGCAAAAACGTTGACGGCGTCAGCGGACTGACCGGAAAGCCCGTCGTCATTTGTCCCAGCAAGGCCGCCTGCGCAACCTGTACGGGCGAAACGCCCAGCAGTTTTGAGGCTTCGGCAACGACGGGCAAGACGCCGAAGTAAAACGAATCGGGATCGAACAACAAACTCAACGGCATGGAAAGCAGTCCCAGCGCAAACGGAATGTGCCCGGCCTGACCGGCGGGAAGGTGCGCGACGGCGGATTGCGCCATTGCGGTCAGCATTCCAGACTCTTTCATAATCCCCGTGAATGCGCCCGCCGCCAGCAGCACGCTGGCCATCATCAATGCGGCTTTGGCGTGCGCGTCCACTCGTTCGCGCTGCGTTTTCACGTCGCGATAATTCAGCGTCAGCGCCAGCACCGTGCCGAGCATAAAGACGACTGCCGGTTCCGCTTTGCCGCTGACCATTGCGGCCATCAAGAAAACCGTCAACAGCAGGTTCGGCCAGAAATTGCGCGGACGGCGCAACTCTTTTTCCGCTTCGGACAAAGGCCTGGCCACAGGCGTTTCGGCGCTTGCGCCCGGCACAAATCCCAGCCGTTTTTCTTCGCGTTTGCCCAACCACCAGGCGGCGGCAAACACAAACGCCAGACCCACAAGTTGCACCTTGATGAGCGGATTGAAGATTTCAGTGACGGGTGTTTTCAATGCGGCAGCGGCGCGCAAGGTCGGCCCGCCCCAAGGCAGCATATTGTTGACGCCCGCCGCCATCGCCGTTGCGCAAGCCAGCACGCGCCTGTCCATTTGCAAACGGTCATACAGCGGCAACAGCGCCGGAACCGTCACCAAAAACGTCACCGCGCCGGAACCATCCAGATGCACGATGGCGGCAAGCAGCGCCGTTCCCAACACTACACGCAAAGGGCGATTGCCCACCGCGCGCAAAATGCGGTCAATGATCGGATCGAGCATTCCCGCATCGGACATCACGCCGAAATACAAAATGGCAAAGATGAACATCGCCGCCACCGGCGCAATGCCCTGAATGCCTTTGATAATGAACGCGCCCGTTTTCAGCCCGAAGCCGCCCAGAAGCGCCGCCAGAATCGGAATGGCAATCAGGGCCACCAGCGGCGAAACCTTTTTGCTGAGAATGGCCGCCGCCAGCGCAACGATGGTCAGCAAACCTAACAGAGCAATCATCCGGCGGCTCCTTTGCGGGCGAATCTCATCGCCAATTCCGCCGGGACTTCGATTTTCAAACTCAGCAGCAAAAAGGAAAGCGTTTTGCCGTGCGTGTCCAGATTCAGCGAATCGTTGACGCCGCCATCCAGCACGTCTTCAAGCACGAAATTCAGCGCGCAGAGTTTCGGCAACACGTATCGCCGCACAGAAGCCGGGCGACGATGGCGAAACAATTCGTAAACCGCTTCTTCGGTGACTTGCTCCAACAGCAACGCAAAGCATTCCGCTTCGTACGGGATCAAACTGATATTGGCTGTGCCGCCTTTGTCGCCCGTACGGCTGTGGGCGAGATGGTGCAATTCGATTTGTCGCGTTGTGGGTGTCATTACTGTAGAAAACTGAATCTTGCCGGAACCAGCTCGCGCGGAATGAAGCACGAAACCGAATTGAGCCTGGGCGTAATTGTCGTCCGAACGCCGCCGCCACCCGCCGGGCCGCAAGTGTAAAGCGCAGTGACTTCGCGTGTGAGTTGTTCGACCGCCGAGCGGTCATCGTGAACGCAGGCCACGCGCAAACGCACATCGCGGGCATTGGCCGACGAAAACGCCGCCAGCGCGTTGCCGTCATCGTCGGCAAAAACGCTTAGCGAGCCGATCAAATCAACCCGCAGTTTCAATTCGTTGCCGATGCGCCGCCGAATGATTTCCGCCGCCAGCCGTGCGCGCTGTTCGGCATTTGGCCCGGCATAGGAAATTTCCGCTTCGCCGAGCCAGCCGCCCGCAAAGCAAACCGTTGCTTTCAACGTGTCTGGCCGCCGATGCCCGCGCACGTTCGCAACCACGACGCGATTTTCGCCAATGACTTCAACCTCGGCGTCGGAAATGTCCGCCACGACGTCCGGCGTCAGATAGGCCGCCGGATCGTGCAATTCATAAAGCAATTGTTCCTTGACGGTTTGCGCATTGACGATGCCGCCCGTGTGATCGGCTTTGGTGATGACGAAAGAGCCGTCGGCTTCAAGTTCAGCAATCGGAAAACCGACGTTGTGCAACTCCGGCACATCTTTGCAGCCCGGATCGGCAAAGTAACCGCCGGTGACTTGCGCGCCGCATTCCAGCAAATGCCCGGCCATCGTTGCGCGTCCGAGTTTGTCCCAATCGTCCGCAGGCCAGTCAAAAGCGGCGAGCGCCGGGCCAACTACGAGCGAAGGATCGGCCACGCGCCCCGTGACAACGATTTGCGCGCCTGCGCGCAAGGCATCGGCAATCGCTTCCGCGCCCAGATAGACATTCGCACTGACGATTTCGCGCGCAGCATCGGCGGGCTTCAGATAAGCGCGCAACAGTTTGCGCCCACGCTCATCGGATAAATCATCGCCTTCGACCACGGCAATGCGCGCGTTGTGAATGCCTTGCTCTGCGGCAATGCGTTGAATCAATCGTGCCGCCGCTTGCGGATTGGCCGCGCCAAAATTGCTGACAATCGGAATGTCGTTTTCCAGACAGCGGCGCAACACTGGCCGCACCATCAGTTCCAGCAAAGGCGCAAAACCAAGCTCAGGATTTTTTCGCCTCTCCAGTTGCGCCAGCGCCAGCGTGCGTTCGGCCAGCATTTCAAAGATCAACACGCCTGCTCCGCCGCGAGCAATCAAGGTTTCGACAATCGGCAACGCAGCGTCGGTACGGTCACCGCCGAATCCTGCCGCGCAACCGATTGCCAGCGTGCTCTGGGTCATCGCGTGAACTGGGGCCTTCCGCTAGTTTCTGTTTTCGCTGAGCGCCTGTTTTCCGATCAACTCAGCTTCGCGCGCGGGAGCAAATGCCACATTCGCTTCGTTGACAAAGCGCAACTCTCCGCCAACGAACTTGAAGCTGACGGTATAGACAAACGGCGTTTCGTACAGCGCCAGTGTCGCGGTGAAGGTGTCATCGGCTGTCCAAGCCCCACGCGCCGCGATGGGCTGCGGAGTCGGAGAGGCCCAGGTTGCCGTCGTTTTCTTCCAGGTTTTGTGGCCGCACTCGATGCGCGTTTCGACCCCGTTGAAGCGCGCAACAATTGTCGTCGCATCAGGTTGTTTGCTTTCCAGCGCAATGCTTTCCAGCTTTCGCGCATTTTCTGAAAACGAATACCGTTGACCGGCAACCTTGCTGAGCGTGGTCGTAGCAGAACCTTCCGGCGAACGGAGCGAGAGCGCTTTGAGCGATTGCGCGAGTTTTTCCTGCGCTGCTTTATCGGCTGGCAACGCCGACGCTGACAAACCCGGCAACAGCTTTTCCCACACCAGATTCAACACCGCTTGCATGTCGCGCAATCCGCTGGTGATGGCGATCACCGTGTCTTGTTTCGGCAACACCAAACAGTATTGGCCAAACGCGCCATCGCCGCGATACGCGCCATTTTGTGAACGCCAGAACTGATAACCGTATCCCTGATCCCAATCGCTTTTGGGATTGCTGCCGTTTGAAGTTTGGAAAGACGTCGCCTGTTCAACCCACGTTTCGGGAACGAGCTGTTTTCCCTGCCATTTGCCTTTCTGCAAATAGAGCTGACCGAAACGCGCGATGTCTTCGGTGCGAATGCTCAGGCCGTAACCACCCGTGGCGATGCCTTCGGGGCTTTTCTCCCAGGTAGGGTTTTCGATGCCGAGCGGGTCAAAAAGTCTGGGCCGCAAATATTCCAGCAACGGCGTGCCGGTCGTTTTTTCGACGATGGCCGCCAGCATGTAGGTCGCCGATGTGTTGTAGAGAAAATGCGTGCCGGGTTTGAAGCGCACCGGATGCGCAAGAAAGACTTTTTTCCAGGATTGATTGGGCGGACGCGGTGGTTCGGTTTCCTGCCCGGTGTTCATGCGCAACAGGTCGCGCACACGCATCGCTTTCAGATTGGCGCTCGGTTCGGCGGGCGCGTCTTCGGGAAAGAACTTCAACACCGGATCGTCAACGCTCAACTTGCCTTCGGCAATCGCCAGACCAATCGCCGTCGAAGTGAAGCTTTTGCTCAACGAATACAGCATATGCGGTGATTGCGGGTTATAAGGAGCCCACCAGCCTTCGGCAACGACCTGGCCGTGACGCAGCAGCATAATGCTGTGCAACGAATTGATCTCTTTGTTGGCGGCCTCGAGAAACGCGAGAATCGCGGCGGACGAAACGCCTTGCGCTTCCGGGGTGCTGCGCGGAAGCCGTGTTGCCGACGCGGATGATTTGCTGACGCCCGCCTGCAAACGGCTGGTTTCGGCGCTTGGCCCGCCGCCCGGCACCGTGCCGAATCCCAAACAAACAGCCAATACGATGCTCAGATGAACTTTCATGATTGCGGCCCTCTTTCCTAGTTTATTTTCGGCGGAGCGGGGTTTACTTCTTTCAAAGGGATGTTGTGTTTGGCGGCATACGCTTTGCCGGTTGCGCCAACTGCGGCGTAAAGCTCTTCAAACTTTGCGCCGTATTTTTCCTGTATGCTTTTTTCCATGGCCGCGATTTGCTCTGCCGGAGCGCCATCGTCGTACAGCTTGGCCAATTGCGCATACTCGTTTTTATAAACAGGAAGCACGAATTCATATAAGGCAAGCGCGGCGTTCAGCATTTCTTTGTTGTCGTCAGTGCTGCGCAGCGCTTTCACCTTTGCAAAGTTGGTTTCAACTGTCTCCAGCTTTGTTTGCAACAGCTCTGCCCTTTTCATCGGAGCCGTCGCGCCTGATTTTTCATCCACCAGTTTGACGGAAGGGCTGGCAAAATCCCGTTGCATGCCAGCACCGGCAAAGCCATAGAGCAGGTTCGCATTTAGCACGACGCGAGCCAACAGTTGATCCGGGGGAGGATTCCCACAAGAGATGAGCGCAAAAGCAAAACCCAAGACAATGACTTGCAACAGTTTATTTTTCATTGTGATCGTTCCTGCTCGTAATTCATGAATTCAATCATCGCTGTTTCGCGAAATAGTCAGTAAAGAATGCCAGTTTCTCTTTTTCAGCCACGGCGCGCACGCCGGTTTTCTCGCCCAGTTCCATCGTAACGGCTTGCTTTGTGTCAAACGCAGGCCAAGGCGGCAATCCTTTGCCGTTCGGATTTCCGGTTTTGGCAAAATTCACCCAATAGTCTGACGCCGTTTCCGACAGCTTGCGATCAACGGCTTCCCACGGGCGATTCAGGTGTTTGAGGTTGGCGAAAAAGTACGGCACGTCACCTGTGTGAAACGCGCCGAATTCGGGATGCTCCGGCCACGGAATGCCGCGCGCGAAGTAGTAGGTATAGGCGTTGGTCTTGCCGGTTTTCGCGCGTTCCGCCGCCCATAGATACATCGAAACCAATCCCTGATCGCGCGCGCTTTGCTTTTGCGAAAGGCCGGATTGGTTTTGGTCACCAGACGGATACAGTTTCAAAAACGCTTCGGCTTGTGCGCCAAATCGCTGCTGGGCCTGTTTGGCAAACTCTTCAAAATTGACTTTGCCGTACGTCGGCGACGAGCTGCCTTCATCTGCGGTTAATCCTGTCAGCGTCGGCACATCGTTTTGCTTGCCTTGCGCAAAGATCGCAGGGACCTCCGCAGGTAAAAACCAGCCATCCACCACAGGCGCGAACCGAGCGCCGCCCATCAAATCAGCAGCGGATTTCGCGCGCAAATCCTTGAGCGAAGTTGCGCCTTTGGTTTCGGCCCATTTCACACCGTCTTGTTCTGACGTCGCCAAACTTTTTGTCCGACGGCCCACGCCAGAGCCGCTTTCGGCAATCGCACGATGAAACAATCCTTTGGCCAAGGGCGAAGCCGTCAGCGCGTGCACGGCCATTGCTCCGGCGGATTGCCCGGCAATCGTCACGCGGCTTGGGTCGCCGCCAAACGCCGCGATGTTTTTCTGAATCCATTGCAGCGCGGCGACACAATCGAGCAAACCGTAATTGCCAGAAGCGTTCTGCGGCGATTCTTTTGTCAGTTCGGGATGTATGTAAAACCCAAAGATGCCTAACCGATAATTGATCGTGACAACGACCAGCCCTTTTTTCGCCAGCTCTTCGCCGTCATAAGTGATGATTTCGCCGGAACCTTCATAAAACGCGCCGCCGTGAATCCAGACCAGCACCGGGCGTTTTTCGCTGGCGGCTTTTGCGCCGATCCAGACGTTCAGACCCAGGCAATCTTCGCTGGCGTCGTTCTGCACCATGAATTCTTTTGTCCACGGATTGCGCGAACGCGTCAGCGCCTGCATGCAGCTATCAGAAAACCTGTCGGCTTTGCGCACGCCGTTCCACTTGGCGGCAGGTTGCGGCGGCTTCCAGCGCAAATCACCGACGGGCGGCGCTGCGTACGGAATGCCTTTGAACACGCGCACACCGGAAGACATCGCCACGCCTTCGAGCAAGCCGCCTTCTGTTTTCACCGTGCCGTTAACGGCGACCGTGCGCAAGGGCAACAGCGAAAACGTCAGGGCCAACGCCAAACAACTGAACGCTAGAGTTTTCATTGCAGAGGCTCCTTAGTTACTGGAACAGCAGTGGCGCAAATTCGCTCAGGCAGCGCCGCCAGACAGGCCAGGTATGCAACCCGCCATCGTAAACGCGAAAGGTGTGGCGAATCTGATGCTGCTTGAACATGTCCGAAGCTTCTTTTGCGCGCGGAAATACGGGGTCTTTGTCGCCGTTCGCATACCAGAACACTTTGAGCTTGGCATTCGTGCCTTTCGGATCATCCAGCAAGGTTTTGAATTTCGATACGAAGAAATTCCGGTCGGGCGCTGTGCTGAACATCCCCAGAGCGCTAAACAAATCCAGATGCGCAAAGCCGATGGCGAACGTTTGCCCGCCACCCATCGAAAGCCCCGCCAGCGCGCGGTTTTGTCGTCCTGGCGCGATGCGATACTTCGCTTCGGCCCACGGCAAGATTTCCTTCAACATGTACTCTTCCATCAGCGGCGTGTTTTTGGCGGCAATTTCGCGCGGCGAACCAAACGGCACGGTGTGGCCGAGCGGCATCACCACAATCATCGGCTTGGCTTTTTTCTCCGCAATCAGGTTGTCCAGAATCAAGTTGGTTGCGCCAACCTGCGTCCAGCTTTCGGCGGTGTCGCCGCTGCCGTGCAGCAAATACAGCACGGGATAGCGCTGTTTCGGATTCTTTTCGTACCCCGGCGGCAAGTAAACAAACACCTGTCGCGTTTCGCCATTGATGACAGCCGTGCGCAACCAGTTTGATTCGACGCTGCCGTGCGGCACATCGCGCAGTTCCCACGGTGCGCCCTTGGCGGGGATTTCGACCAGACTGGCCGAAGTTCGTTGCCGCAGCTTGATGCGCGGATTGACCGGATCAGCCATCGTCACGCCATCTACCGTAAACGAATACAAATGGATCGTCGCTTCAATCCCGCTGATCGTTGTGCTCCAAACGCCTTCGGCATCTTTGGTCAGCGGATGCTTGGAACCGACCGGCATCCAGTCACCAAACAGCGTGACTTCAGCAGCTTTGGGCGCGCGCATGCGAAAGGTAACCTTGCCGTCAGCGTGCACCTCTGGCGAAACCAGCCCGTCGGGCGGCGGCGTTTGGGCCAAACCAGGCAAGGCAAAAAGCAGCAAGGCAAGGAGAAAAGTCCAGTTTGTCTTCATACGGGAAATAGGAATTTCGTTTGTCAGTTATTCGTCAACATACTCAACGCCCAACTCTTTGAGTTTGGCGCGCAAGCCATAAAAATCCACGCCGAGTTCTCCGGCTTTTAATCGTTCACGGCTTTTCTGTTCTTTCTCGATACGCTGTTGCCCACGTATGGCGACTTCGGCGGCAGTCTCTCGTTTGACGACGACAACGCCATCCTGGTCACCGACAATGACGTCGCCGGGGCGAATGATTGCTCCGGCGCAAACGACTTCGACATTGACCGAACCCGGCGTGGCTTTGACCGTGCCTTGCGCAGAAATCGCTTTTGCCCAGACGGGAAACTCCAGCGCGGTCAAATCCGTGACATCGCGGACTCCGGCGTCAATCACCAAACCGCGAATGCCGTGCGCCTGACACGAAGTGGCCAGCAATTCGCCAAACATTCCATCGGTAGATTCCGAAGTCGTCGTGACGACCAGCACATCGCCCGGCTGGCAGACTTCAATCGCGGCGTGAATCATCAGGTTGTCGCCCGGCTGACACGACACCGTGACCGCTGAACCGGCGACGCGCGCAGAGGGGTAGATCGGACGCATATATGGGTTGAGCAAACCCGTGCGGCCTTGCGCTTCGCTGATGGTCGCGGAGCCTTGTTCGCCCAACGTCTTAATGACTTCAGCGTCGGCGCGTTGAATGTTTCTGACGACGACGTGTTTTTTCATGACAGCGCCTCTTGGGTAACTTGCGGATACACGCGCTGAAAGGCTTCGGCATAGACAATCGCCGGATTGCCGGAATTGCGCCCGCCCTGTGTGCCACGCCGTTTAGCGACATCAGTGTAGTAATTCCACAAATGCACCTGCGCATCCATGCAGTGCATCGCCGCGACTTTGGTTTCAAACACAGGCGTGATGTCCAGAATCACGTCCGGCGTGAACTGACACATTTCGGTTTGGTGCGGTTCAAAGTAAAACACGGGCGGCGCGCCCAGATGTTTGTGTGGGCTGGGATAGCCCATCGCCTGTGCATAGACGCGCGCATTCATCGTCAGTTTGGAAGTCGCTTCGTGATCGCCGTTGTACGGATCAACCGGCGTATGCGTCATCACACACGTCGGTTGGAAGCTGCGAAATTCCTGCACCAGCTCTTCGGTCAGTTGCGGCGTGACGCCCAGCGGATAATCGCCCGCGTCAAAGCAGCGAATTTCCGCGCCTAGCACGTCGGCGGCTTTGGTCGCTTCGGCGTGACGAATTTCTTTGACGCGTGCCATCGTCATGCCTTCTTTTTTCCATAAACCTTGTGACTCGCCGCGTTCGCCGTAAGACAAACAGAGCACGCGCACGCGCGCGCCACGCGCCGCGTAAAGCGCAATCGCGCCGCCCGCGCGCCAGACAAAGTCAGCCGCGTGCGCGCTGACCACCAGCAAGCGTTCGTTTGAAAAATCCTGTTCCATAGCGTTACTCAGTGAACCAATGCGGCAGGAATGGTCGCCGCCATACGATTGATCTCAAGGGCCGAAAATCCTGCGTCCAACAACCGCTGCGCAAATGCCGCGAAGCCTGCGGCCACAGGCGGATTCGTTTTTTGCCCCAGGTCGGTGGCCAGCATCGTTCGTTCAATGCCGACCGCGCGAATGTTGGCAAAGACTGCTTCCCAGGGCGCTTTGTTCGTGTAATAGGTCGTAAAGCAGTGTTCGATGATGGCGCCCAGATCGGCCAGCGCGACCTGCTCTGCGGCGCTCAGGTTTTGCGAGGGGAATTCGGCGTGCGTGACGATGATGCGGTTGACGCCGCATTCTTTGGCGGTTTTTACGAGCGGAAAGATTTCGTGGCGTCCCAAATGGCCGGTCGCCAGAATCATGTCGTGCTTGGCGATCAGTTCCAAACATTGCCGCGTGTCTTCGTTGATGGCTCCGGCCTCATTGAGCACGGTCATCGGCGGACGTGTGATGCCCGCGGCAGCAATCTCGCGTTGAATCTTGGCCCAGAAAGGCAGCTTCACATTCGGCCCATCCAACCGCCCGGCGGTTTCGTTGGCGGCATCCACCGTCGGAAACCAGACAATCTTGTTGCCTGATCGTCCGGCGATTTCAACCGCCACCGGATTCAACCCGCCGACGCTGTGATTGAGCGTCAACGCGCCATAGGCTTCGATGCCCGGCACGGCTTTGCTCACCACCGCAGCGCGCTCTGCGGTGGGAATGTAATGAGACTTTAAGACGAAGCCTTTCAGGCCATGCGCCAGAAATTCTTTGGCCAAATCCAGATCATCAATGCGCCGTTCGATCACATCGGGCGCGACGTGAACCTGCAAATCATATGCGCCCTCGATGGCGTTCCAGGCGGCATCAGAAACCGGCAATGATTCAGCGGTGGTTTGCGTGTCCATCAATGCTCCTCATTCGGCTCAGTGACAACACCTGTCCCGCTGTGTGGTCAGGCCGATGTGTCCCAGGCGGCCAGCTACGATTTTTTGTGGATGAATCTGACAGTGAAATGCGTGCGCAGTATGCAGATTGCCCGCTTATGCGTCAAGCTGAGATTGCCATTCTGATATAACAGTTTTTAGGCAATCCCAGCCTGCCAAAGCCTGAATTAACAACAAAACGCTGACTATTTCGCACGAAAAGAATGCTTACCGGAAGCAGATTTGGCATATCAGAATGGCATAGTTCTTGACTGACAAAGAAGCGCAGCCCATACTTTCGGCCAGTTTTTAGCTGCCCCGAATATTGCTCCACGGGTGATGAAGCGAGGTAAGAAAATGAGTGACTCAAAAGAAACCGTCCGACTGGCGGCAGAAGCGTATCTGATCTTGCGCGAGCGCATCTTGCGCGGAGAACTGCCCATTGGCAAGGTCATCTCGCGCCGCAAAGTCGCCACCGAACTCGGCGTAAGTTTGTTGCCCGTGTCAGAAGCGTTGCAACGCCTGGAATTTGAAGGGTTGCTGGAAAGCCGTCCGCGCGCCGGAACCAGAGTCAAAATTCCGACGGAAGACGATGTGCGCGGCCATTATGTCGTGCGCGAAGCGTTGGAAATGCAAGCCGCCAGACTGTTTGCCACAGTTGCCACGACACAGGAACGCTCGGAATTACAACGGCTGGCCGCACGCGTAGACACACTGTCCTCACAACCCGACGGCGACCGTTTTCTGTATCTGACTTTGCACGAACGATTGCATCGTCGCATTGCCGAAGGCGCGCACTGCAAACCGCTATGTGATGCCATTGAGAAAAATCAGGTGCTGGCTTCGACCTGGCTGTGCACACCCAGGCCCGCGGCTTCTGACGAAACCCCGCGCCGTCACCAGGACCTGGTGGAAGCGCTGGTCAATGGCTCTCCAGATGCAGCCGCCGAAGCCATGCGCCAACACATCAACAACGCGCTGAACAATACCTTGCAGCGGCTGGAATCGTATTTCCAGATGCACGAAACCAATGCCAAGAGTTTTAGCCGAAGCGTAAAAACGTCTCCCCATTAGGCAGCAGCCATGAAAATCGGCCTCGGCGCCGGGTTGTGGCGGTGATTTCACCGCCACAACGTCAGACAACCGAGGCCGACAACTCACCCGTCAGCGATTCGTTTGTGCCAGAGGTTAGGGCGTCAGAATCGCGCTCCAAAGCGCTGGCCAAACGGAGGTCAGCCGGATGTCATAGTGCAGGTTGCCGCTATTCGCAATCACCACGGATTTGCCGACAACATTGCCAAACACCGGCGCGATGCCTGAAATGCTCACGCCCGTTTGCGGCGCGTAAACCAGCATCAAGTTGTTGGTTCCGTTATTGATGATCACGCCGTTGACGCCGCTAAAACTCGACAGAATGCTCAGGTTGCCCGGCACGCCTGTCAAATTGTTGATGACGCTTGCGCCGCCCACATTCAAAACGCCGGTAAGTTTGATCACCACCGGCCCGTTGATTTTGAGCTGTGCACTGTTGGTCATCGTCAGGTTATTGAAGCAATACGTACCGTTGGCCAGCGTCAGTATCTGCGTGCCGCTCAGGCTGAGATTGCCTGTAGCGGGATTGTAGGAATACGTGCCGCTGAATCCGCTGGTAGAACTGTACGAGATGCACGCCGCCACAGCAGGCAAGGTCATCACCGGGGCCAAGGCGTTGTTGGTCGTCGTTCCGTTCACCACCGCGCTGCCCGATTTGGAAACCGTCGTGCCCGCAGTGGCGTTCCCGGTCACGGCAGTCGCGCCAGACAATACGACCCCTGCGCGCGTCGAGCGAACGTTGCCCCACACTTTGCCGCTGTTGAGCAACGTGATCGTGCCGTTGCTGAGAATGTTGGCCTGACTTCCTTTTGTCGCAGGATAGCTGCCGTTTGAATCAAAGCTGTCGGCATACGCTGCCCCGCTGATTGTCACGCTCTCAACGCCCACGATCGAAGTCAGCGCCACGGTCACGTTGAAACTGCACGAAGCGGTGTTTCCGGCGGCGTCGGTGACGGTAAAGGTATTGCTGGTCGTTCCCAGCGGGAAGGTCGCGCCGCTGGCCAATCCGGCCACTTGCGCAGTGGTTGCGCCCGGACGGTTATCCGTGCCGACCGGCGCGGTGTATGTCACGACAGCGCCATTCACCGCCGGGTCGAAATCAACCACGATATCGGATTGACAACTAATCGTCGGCGGTTGTGTGTCAGGCACGAAAACGACCGTGACATTGACCGTGCCGATCGCGCATTTGGCATCCAGCGCGCCATTGGTCGTGCCATTGTCACAGACCTGATAACTAAACGACGCCGGTCCGCTATAAAACGCGGTGGGCGTATAAACCACCGTTCCGCTCACCAGCGAAACCGTGCCGTTCGTGTTGGCCGTCGCGGACACAGCCGTCACCGTCAATGCCTGGCCGCTTTCGTTGGCCGGACCAGCCGCATCATTTGCGAGCAATTCACTCACGGCGAAACTCAACACCGTATCCTGATTAACCGATTTGGCGTCGGTCGCGGCCAAGGGAGAATCGTTGACTTCTCGCACGGTGATATTCACCACCGCCGACACGCAACTTGGACTGCTGCCGCCATTGGTCGTGCCATTGTCACAGACCTGATAGGCAAAACTGGCCGGTCCGAAATAATGCGCATCCGGCGTATAGGTAATCGTACCGCTCGCCAGCGTCACCGAACCGTGCGTGCTCGCCGTCGCGCTCACGCTGGTCACGGAGAGTGATTGCGCGCCTTCGTTCGCAGGCCCCGCGCTATCGTTCAGCAACAAATTGGCCGCCGCCAAACTGAGAACTTCGTCCTCATTCATCGTGGCCGAATCGTCGCCCGCAACGACCGGATCGTTGACTTCGGAAATGGTGA
>JAEUQO010000272.1 GCA_016789605.1 Acidobacteriota bacterium | reverse complement strand
GCGCGGCGGCCTTTGGCGGCGTCGGCGTCGGTTTGGCCGCCGTCGGCCAGCGATTGCACATAGGCATCCATCACGCGAAAGGCGTGCCCGCCTTGCTCTTCGGCGTTGGCCTCGCTCAGTTTGATGCGGTCGCGGCGGCGAATGTCGCCGTTGTGCGCATCGCGCAAATACGTGCCCAGCAGGTTCAACGTCAGCGCGTGACCCTGCACGTCTTCGACCAGTTGTTCGTATTCGTTCCAGCGCGGATTTTCTGTCGGCATGGTTTTGCGTTCGCTGCCGCGCACGCCCAGATGTTTGAGCAAGGCTGCGCCCGCTGCCGTCGCCAAGCGCTGAAGTCTGGTTTCGTGAACGGTTTTGCCCAAGAAATTGTTCAGGTCGGGAATGGCATAGCGCGTCGTGATGACGCACAGCCCACGATTGCCGGTCGCCAAGCCTTTGAGCAAGGCGGCCAGACCCTGATCTTTGAGTTCGCCGGGCGTAGGCGACGTCGGCGCGTATTGCAACGGCTCCAACCCGTCGAGAATCAGCAAGGCGCGTTTTTGCCCGACGACGCGCGCCAACCGTTGGCCTTTTTCATGTGCACCGGCGGCGCTGGCGGCCATTTCGGTTTCGCCAAAAAACGCGAGCGCTTCGTTCAGAAAGGCGTCCGACGAAGCGGCGTTCTGTTCGCGCGTGCCCTGGCTGTAAAACGACCAGGCAAAGACGGCTTCGCAACCGGGCCAGTCGTTGGCCGCCAACTCTGCCGCCCACTTGGCCACCAGCGAAGTCTTGCCTTCGCCGCCCAGCGCGACAAACGCCAACACATGCGGACGCGGCGTTTGCTGGCTCTGCACGTTTCCCCACGCGTCGGTCAACAACGCCAACTCGGCTTCGCGGCCAAGCAATTCGGCGGGCGCGTATTTGATGACGTCAAAATGCGCGAGGGCGATTTCGGGCGCGGCAACCACCGTCGGCGCCGTCGGCAGCCTGCCCAGTTCTTCATTGAGAATGTCGGCGGCGCGGGTCAGCGCGGCGAGGTCGTCCAGCTCTTTCAGTTGCGTCAACAGGTCGGCAATGTCCCAGGTGACGATCTCAGGGCCGTTGTCTGGCGGGCTGAACTGTCTGGGCAAGCCGGGCTTTTTGGGCAGCAGAAAAAAGATAATCAGTCGGTCAAAGTCTTTGCCCAGGTTGTGCGCAACGGCTTTGGCGGCGGTGTACGTGATCTTGGCGCTGCTGTCTTCGTTGGTGACCTGAATGGCGATTCGCTGCGCGCGGTCGCCCAGATCGGCGGCGGGAAAGTTGGCTTGTTCGGCGTTCAGATTGATCAGATTCCACCCAAACAGCGCATTGAACAACCGCTTGGCGATGGGTTCCAGAATCTGATTGCCATCGGTCAGCCCGGCGCGCGAACGCGTTTTGATCACGGCGGCCAACTGGTTGAGCTGATCGGCTATCCGGTTGGACTGTTCCTGACGAGGAAGGCTCATAGCGTCATCTCACAAATGGGTCACAAAAGGCGGTTTGGCATTGGCTACGGTTACGGGACGCGCGGGCATTTTACCGAGACTTCAACAGACTGCTAAACAGAAAAGACTGGCGCTGGCAAAAAAGATGGGCAAAAAATGGCCTTGATTCTATGTTTCTGCCCCTGGTTTTCTGCCAGCCGGCCTTGCTGCAGGTTCTCACACGATCAGCTTCCAGGGTTTGCGGTATTCGCGCGTGAGGTATTTGGCGGCGGTTTGGTCGCCGATCAGGCGTTCGGTGCTGGCGTCCCATTGCAACCGTTTGCCGGAGCGCAACGCGACATTGCCCAGCAAACAAGTCGTCGTCGAACGGTGACCGATTTCGATGTCGGCCACGGGCAGTTGTCGCGACTTCACGCAATCCAGAAAGTTGCGCACGTGCGCCTGTCCGGAATTGTTTGCGGCTTCGACTTTGGGCGGCTCGTATCCTCGTTTGCCGCCTTCGGGCAGGACTTCAAAGAATTCGCGGTTGATGTACAAGGTGGCATCGGTGCCGTGAAACGACACGCCGTATCCGCGTCCGCCCAGAGTTTGCGCGTTGCATTCGCGGTCTTCGTAAGTGCAAACGAAGCCCGGATATTCATAGGTCACCTGCAAGGTGTCGGGCGTTTCGCGGTTGTCTTGCAAGGCGTATTTGCCGCCCAGCGCCGTGATCGTCGTGGGAGCTTCGACGCCCATCGCCAGATGCACAATGTCCAGATGATGCACGCCCCAATCGGTCAGCATTCCTCCGGCGTAATCCCAAAACCAGCGAAAGCTTGACCAACGGTCAGGATGCACGCCCCAACGGTTGGCGTTAAACGCACGCAACGGCGCAGGCCCCAACCACAAATCCCAATCCAATCCTTCGGGCGGCGCGCTGTCGGGCGGATTGCCGATGCCTGTGGGCGCGGCATTGCCCCAATTCCAGGTGCGCACAAAAGTGACTTTGCCGATTTGGCCGCCTTGCACGATCTCTTTGGCTTTTTGGAAATGATCGCCGGAACGCTGTTGCGTACCGACTTGCACAACGCGGTTGTATTTGCGCGCCGCCTGCACCATCTTGCGGCCTTCGTCCACGGTGACGGAAATCGGCTTTTCGACATAGACGTCTTTGCCCGCCTGACACGCCATCACCGTATGCAAGGCGTGCCAATGATCCGGCGAAGCGACGATCACGGCGTCCACGTCTTTGTTGTCGAGCAACTGGCGAAAGTCTTTGTAAGGTTTGACGTCGCCAGCAAGCCGGGCTTCGGCAACGGCGAGGGGCAACTGCGGCGCATACACATCACAGACGCCGACGATTTGCACGTCTTTGTGTTCGGCAAATCCGCGCAGCAATCCGCGTCCCTGGCGACCTGCGCCGATCAGCGCAACGCGCACCCGGTCGTTTGCGCCGAGCACACGCTTGCGCGCACCGGCCAGCGTCGCACTGGCCGCCAGACTTTGTTTGAGAAATTCCCTGCGCCGCAGCACATCCGTCATACACACTCCTTTTGCGCCGCTGCTCAATCCCAACGGCGCACCACTTCGTCACTGTCCAAATATCCGAACCGGCAGGCTTTGACGCGTAAACGCAACGGTCGCGTCAGCGGCAACGGTTCGTGATAGAGCAGCCAATGCGGCGTCTTGCCGTCTTCGGTCGTGTAGGCGATAGAAGCGCCTGGCGTCGTGCTGCTGATCATCAGTTTGCCGCCGCTTTCGTGAATGACCGGCGCGGCGACTTTTTGCCAGACGCCGCCCGGACGCATACGCTCGCGCAATTCCATTTCAGGCACCAGGCCCAAATCGTTGGTGTCTTTTTGCCATTGCGCCAAGGCCGCGCGCATTCGTTTCAACACTGAAAGGTATTTCGGATCGCCCGCCAGATTTTTGATTTCATACGGATCGGCGGCCAGATCATAAAGCTCTTCGGGCGGCTTTTCGGCCTGGAAATAGAGCAACTGCGTTTGGTTGAGCGCGCGTCCGTAATCCGGGCTGAGCGCGTTCATGTGCTCTTTGTACAGCCGCCGCATTTCCTTCAGGATCGGCATTTCTTCCATATAGGCGATGTGCTGTGCGTAGGGCCGTCCGGGGAAAAAGTTCTTGATGTAACGAAACTGTTTGTCGCGCACCGCGCGCATCATGTCGTAGGTTTCGTCCATGCGGTCGCGATGCGCAAACGCATACGTGCGCGCCGGAGCGGTATATTGGCCGAGAAAAGCCTGTCCCTGCATATAGGCCGGAGGTCGCACACCCGCCAGCGACAATACGGTCGGCCCCAAATCAATCAAACTGACAATGCGGTCTTCGACCGTGCCGGCTTTGAATTTGCCGGGCCAGCGAATGATCAGCGGCACGCGCGTGCCCGAATCGTAGACCCAGCGTTTACCGCGCGTCAGTCCCCGCCCGTGATCGCCCCAGAAAAAAACGATGGTGTTGTCGGCCAAACCATCTTCTTCCAACTGGCGCAACAACCGCGTGATCTGATAATCGAGCGCCGTGATCAGGTCGTAATAGCGCGCGATGTTTTTGCGCACGAGCGGCGTGTCAGGGTAATAGGGCGGCACAACGACTTTGGCCGGATCGTGAAAGTCTTCGGGTTTGAGCGCCGCTGTGTTGCGTGCATAGGTCGCATCATCACTGCGCACCTGACCTTCGTGCGTGACTTCGTGATTGAAAACGGCGAAAAACGGTTGGCGTTTGTCGGGCCGATTGCGCCAATGCGCGTTGCGGCTGGTTTCATCCCACACCGTATCAGGCGGACGATTGCCGGGCGGCGCTTCAAAGTTGTAATCGGTTTTGGCGTTGTTGGTGCAGTAATAGCCAGCGGCGCGCAAGTATTCGGTAAAGGCTTTGATGCCTGCGGGCGGCACGGCTTTCGAACGCATGTGCAACGATCCAATCGTCGTGGGATACATTCCCGTGATCATCGCCGAACGGCTGGGCGCACACACCGGCGCGGACGAAAACGCGTTGGTATACCGCACGCCTTGTGCGGCAAACGCGTCCAGATTCGGCGTGCGCGCATAGGTGTCGCCATAACAAGCCAGATCAGGACTCAGGTCTTCTGCCGAAATCCAGAGAATGTTCGGTCGTGTATTGGTCGCGGTTTGCGTTTGCGCGCGCCGTTCGGTTCCCGCCAAACAGACAAGCAACAGCAATCCAATCAACAACAAATTTGGCAACCGCAAATCGGTCAACCGTCGGCGACTTTTTCCAGGCAAGCTAAACACGGGGTTCGTCTCCTTGTGTGATGAAGTTCTGTCAGTACCGCTCAAGTGCGGGCATCATACGCAACCCGAGGTGAATCGGTCATGCCTTGCGCCCGACAAAATCAGACAAAGCTGTTGTTTTTCTCGTGGTTGCCACCGAAATGTCGCTTGTCTTTCGCGGTCGGCATATTATTGATAACCCAAGCAGCAACAAGATTTGACTCGCTTTTTGCAACCGTGCTAAAAGCAATTCGCCTATGCGGCGCATTTCCAAGCAATCATTTACGTTTCCTTTCAACTCAGAAGACCGGGGCGGTTATGCAAATCACCAAAGCGTTGGTTGCCGTTGTCTTTTCCCTTGTGCTGTTTTTCTGTTGGGCCAATGTCTCTGTGCAACCACAAGCGCAGGGCGCGGGCCAGGCCGCTAAAGCTGGCGATGATGGCTTGCCTGTCAACAATGCGCTGGTGGTGCAAAAATGCGCTTCCTGCCATAAGAAAGACGACAAAGGCCGACTGACCAGAATTTCGTACGAACGCCTGTCGCCGGAAGGCTGGCAACAAGCGATCAAACGCATGGTGCGGTTGAATGGCTTGAGCCTGACGCCCGAAGACGCGCGCGCCATCGTCAAATATCTGGGCACGTATCACGGGCTTGCCCCGGAAGAAGCCAAACCGGCGATGTATTACGCCGAACATCGCTTGCAGGAAGAAACTGTTCCTGACGAAAGCGTGCGCACGGCGTGCACGGTGTGTCACACCTATGGCCGCATCATTTCGCAGCGCCGCAACAAAGAAGAATGGGACCTGCTGGTCAACATGCACGTCGGCTATTTTCCGGTGGTAGAGTTTCAGGGCTTTCGCCGCTTTCCGCCGCCGCCAGATGCGCCGCCACCGCCGCCCGGCACTGACACGCGCCATCCCGCAGATCGCGCCGTCGAATACCTGAGCAAAAACTTCCCGTTGCAAACACCGGAATGGAGCGCCTGGAGCGCCAATATGCGCGCCCCCAAATTGGCCGGACGCTGGTTGCTGAGCGGGTATCAAATCGGCAGAGGTCGCGTTTATGGCGAAGTCATCATCGAACCCACCGGCGTCGAAGACGAATTCACCACCAAAACCAAAATCCAATATCTGAAAGACGGCGCAACCATCACCCGCAACGGACGCAGCATTGTCTATGCCGGGTATAGCTGGCGCGGACGTTCATTCAATGACAAAGGGAAAACCGCCGACGCCAACGCGGCTGTCACGACCACGACCGATGCGGCGGAATTGCGCGAAGTGATGTTCGTTTCGCGCGACTGGTCGCAAATCGAAGGCCGCTGGTTCTGGGGCGATTACGAAGAATTTGGCCTTGATGTCAGTTTGCGACGCGTGAGCAGCGAACCGCTGGTGATAAGCGCCAATCAGCAAGCGCTCAAAATTCCGGCGACGGCCAGCGCGACCGAATCGCTGACGCTGTACGGCGCGAACTTCCCTGCCGATTTGCGCGCCGAAGACATTGATTTTGGCGCGGGCGTCAAAGTCAAACGCATTGCCAACGCCAGCGCCAACGCCGTCACGGTCGAACTCGAAATCGCCAGTACGGCTCCGGTCGGCAAGCGCGATATTGCGCTGCGCCGGTCATTTGCGCCCGGCGCAATCACGCTCTATGACAAGGTGGATTACATCAAAATCAATCCTGACAATGCGCTGGCGCGACTGGGCGGCGTTCGTTTTCCCAAAGGCTACCAGCAATTCGAAGCCATCGCCTGGCAACGCGGCGCGGACAACAAACCGCAAACCGCCGATGACCTGAATCTGGGACCGATTGACGTCGAATGGTCAATTGACGAATTTCCGTCAACCTATGACGACGACGATAAAAACTATATCGGCACGCTCAGCCCGACGGGCTTTTTTACGCCCAGCGTCGAAGGGCCGAATCCGAAACGAAAATTCGAGCGCAACAATTACGGCGAAGTCTGGGTTGTCGCCACGCACAAAGCCAAAGACGCCGCCCCCAATGCCAAGCCGTTGACGGCGCGCGCCTATTTCGTCGTGACGGTGCCGCTCTATGTGAAATGGGATCAACCGGAGGTTGGCCGATGAGCACCTTTCGCCTGGGCGAATTTCATCCTTTTAGCGGCGGCGGGCAGGACTATCTGTATCTGGTGCCGAGCGGCGCGATCTTTGCGCTTGATCCGCTTTCGCATTCGTTGCTCGGCCAGTTAAAAGCCGGAGAGCGTTCGCAAGATGAGCTGATCACTAACACCACCGCTCAGGGGTTCGCCGCGCCCGAAGTCGAAGAAACCATCAAGGAACTCTATCAGGCGCATGTGATCGCCAACGGCAACGGCTTTCCGGCGGAAGTGCAGGCCGTGCCGATGCCCTTCCCGTTGCAAACGCTGGTGCTCAATGTCACCAACCAATGCAATTTGTCCTGCAAGTATTGCTACGAATTTGGCGAAGACCGCGTCGCAACGGCCAGCACGCTGGACGGCAAGCCGAAATTCATGACCGAAGAAACGGCCTGCGCCGCCGTGGATTTTTTGCTGGCCAATTCGCCCGGACGCCGCGCCGTGCATTTGACGTTCTTTGGCGGTGAAACGTTGATGAACTTCAAGGTGGTGCGCGCCACCATCGAATATGCTCGCGCCCAAGCGCACGCCGCGGGCAAATACATTGATTTCAGTCTGACCACCAACGCGACCTTGCTAACCGAACCCGTGATTGACTATCTGGCCGAAAATCACGTGGGCGTCACCATCAGCATAGACGGGCCGCAAGAGATGAACGACAAGCTGCGCGTGTTTTCCAATGGCCAGGGCAGCTATGAAATCATCGCGCCCAAGGTCAAAGAATTGCTGGCCAAACACCGCACGCGCCCCATCGGCGCACGCGTCACGCTGACGTCACAGGTCGTCAACGTCAAAGCCATCTATCGCCACTTAAAAGAAGAACTCGGCTTTCACGAAGTCGGGTTCGCGCCGGTGACGACGTCTCCGGTGCGGCTGTATGCCATCGGCAATGACGGATTGCGCACGGTGCTCGAACAATTCACCGAACTGGCGCAGGAATATCTGGCCTGTGCGTTGCGCGATGAGCAGCATGGATTTTCCAACGTCAGCGACACCTTGCAGGAACTGCACGCGGGCGTAAACAAATCGCACCCTTGCGGCGCGGGGTTGGGCTTGCTGGGCGTCGCGCCGTCGGGCGACATCGCACCGTGTCATCGGTTCGTGGATTCCGATACGCACAAACTGGGCAATCTGGCGACAGGCATCGATCGCACAACACAAGTAGACTTTCTGGAGCGCGGTCACATTCAACGCAAGCCGGAATGTCATACCTGCTGGGCGCGCCCGGTTTGTTCAGGCGGTTGTTATCACGAAGCGCACGTCCGTTACGGCGACACGGGCCACGCCAATTTGCATTATTGCGACTGGATTCGCGGCTGGACGGATGTCTGTTTGCAGATTTACGGCGAAATTGCGGCGCGCAATCCCAAGTTTCTGGCTCATTTCGAAGAGAGGAAGGCAATATGAAGCATCTGACGGCTATCAATCGCAAAGCCAAACGGGTCGAAGAATACATCGCAGTCAACGAAGAAGAAGATGACGTGTTTGCCTTGCAACAAGGCCCGCCGCAACAACGCCCCCATTATCCGGTGGGCTGTTCGCTGGTGTTTTCGCCCGGCTGGGAAGTTGACGTGACGGGCGGCACCGCCGGTTTGTGCCAACCAGTCGAACGCGATTTGTATGACTGTTACATCAGTTGTTACTGGCCAGCTCAAGTGCCAGACCATCTCAACAATTACCCTGACTGGACCAGCAAATGCGCCAACGCGACCAAAGACTGGCGCAAGATTGATCTGGTGTTTCCGTAAATCGTCGCAAACATCAGCTATCGGCAATTCTCTTCGGCCTGTAACCGAAACTGGAACTTGAGACCATGAAGACTCTGACTGGCAAAACGATTTTGGCGGCGCGCTTGTTACCGTTGTTGGCGTTGCTGTTGCTGACGCCGCTTGCGGCACTGGCGCAAAAGCCGGGCGGCATGTTGTATCTGGGTACGTGGAATCGGCTGATTCTGGTCATTGACGAAGCGCAGATGAAAGTCGTCGAGCAAATTCCCTTGCAAACCGGTACGCCGCGCGATCTGACGCTTTCCTACGACAAAAAGAAAATCTACGTTACGACCTGGAACAACAGCATTGAGGTGATTGATATCGCCACGCGCAAAGTCATCAATCATTTCACGCTCAATATCGGCAATTTGCCGGCGCGCACGACCTTCGCAGGAGTTGCGCCTGATCCCACCGATCAGTTCCTGTATACGACCGTGCAAGTCGTCAACAAACAGATTGACCGTTTCACCGTCGAGAAGCCGAAATTTGCCGTCATTGATCTGGCGCAAAAGAAGATCACCAAGACCTTCGACTTTCCCAAAGAACACGATTCGCCATTTGGCTTTATGGCGAATTTCCGCGTTTCGCCAGATGGCAAACTGCTCTATGTCTTCAAGGAAGACGTGCTGATTTTCGACCTGCAGGAATTCAAACAGGTAGACAAAATCGAACTGTCGAAACCGCCGCATCCCGGCGCGTTCACCGTGCGTTTGGGTGGCGGCGACGATCCCAACGAAGAGCCGGGCATTGTCACCTCTGTGTTCAACGCCACTGACCCGCTCGTGCGGCGCGCGATGTTTGGCATTGCGCGGCTCGATTTGGCGTCGCGCAATTTAGACTTTGCGCCCATCGGTCCGGCGACCACCGGCATGACCGGTTTGCGTCTGACACCGGATCGCAAATTTGGTTATACGGTCGCCTATCTGGGCGGCAATCGCGCCGAACCAACGCGCCGTACTGAGTTTTGGGTGTTTGATGTCGCGGCGCGCAAACTGATCAAGAAACAGGAATTTGAAAGCCGCTCGCGCTTTTTCTTTGCGCTGTCGAGCGACGGCAAACAGATTTACATTTATGGCGCCGGGCCAACCATCGAAGTGTATGACGCTGACACGTTCAAACAGCAACGCGTCCTGACCTTTGACGGCGACATCACTACACAAATGCTGGTCGTGCGTCCGCGCTAGCTGAAGTTTTATGGAGTGGTCTCTTCACATCGGCGGGGCGCACGAGCTGGCCAGTGAGCTGTGGCTAAGCCGGTTTGTCGAAGCCGACCGCAGCCAGTTGACTCAGCCCTGGAGCGAATTGGCCGGACGTTTGTTGGTGACCGAATTCGGCGACATCCGGTTCACGCATTGCGCGTTCGGCAACGAATTTTGCGAACACCTCATTCCTTCCGTCTCGGCGCTGCAAACGGCGCTGACTGCCGCACAACAGCAGCAACTGTCATTCACCTTGTTGACGCCGTATGTCAGCAACGAAGGCATCGCGGCCTTGCGTCCGTTGTTTGAACGGCTCGCAGGCAATGGCGGCGGCGAAGTCGTCTTCAATGACTGGGGCGTGCTGAATCTGCTGCGTCGCGACTTTCCTACGCTGATTCCCATTCAGGGGCGATTGCTCAACAAATCGTTGCGCGACCCGCGCGTGACGCCGATGTATGCCACGGCTCCCGCGCCAAGCAGTGCGCTGAATGTGCTACAGCGTTCCAATCTGGATTGCGAAAGCTACGCCGCGTTGTTGACCGGTCTGGGCGTGCAAACGGTCGAAACCGACAACCTGCCGCAAGGCAATGACCTGAGCTTTGCGCAATACGGACTGCGCATTGCGACGTATGCGCCGTTTGGTTTTATCAGCACCAGTCGCATTTGCATGGCGGCGGGCTTGCATTACCGCAAAGCCGACAAATTCCAACCGGGCGCACCGTGCCGCCACGAATGCCAGACGCACTTGCTGGAATACAGCTATACCAATTCCCCGTTCGGCAATCGTGACCAGAAGTTTTTCCTGAAAGGCAATTCATACTTTTACGCCCACACGGAAAGTATGTTGCACGCGCTGTTTGCCCAAATCCGTGCGGGTCAGATCGCACGTCTGACCTGGCAACCAAGGTTACCGATGACTGTCGCACATTGAGTGTTTGTGCTGGTTTCGCCTATGAAAGTTTTGGCTCCGATCGCTGCGCACGAAGAACTGGAAATGCTGGCTGCCGCTGGCGCGGAAGAGTTGTATTGCGGCATCGTTCCGCGCGAATGGCTGGAACGATACACCGGCGCGGTCTGGCTGAACCGGCGCAGCCCCAAAGGCGGCAGCCTGGATAGTTACGCAGAGTTGAAACGGCTGGTGGACGACGCCCATAAATTGCACTTGCCGGTGTTTATCACGCTCAACTCACCGTATTACACCGCCGAACAAATTCCGCTGGTGCTCGAATTGGCGCACAAACTCTCTGACGAAATCGGCGTTGATGCCTTGATCGTGACCGACATCAATTTGCTGATGCGCCTCAGCCAGGAAAAACTCGCCTGTGAGTTGCACGTCAGTTCCGTGGCGGCGGTGCTCAATACCGAAGCCATCCGCTTCCTGCTGAATTTCGGCCCCAGCCGCATCATCCTGCCGCGCAGCGTCACGCTGGCCGAAATTGCAACCATCACGCGCGACGTCGGCCAACAAGTCGAAATCGAAGTGTTTATGCTCAACGACGGTTGCGCGTTTGAAGAAGGCTTTTGTTCGACCACGCATCACCACACCGTGGGCGCGTTTTGCACCAGCCTGTCAGAAATGGATACGCAATTTGAATGGGCGGGCAAAAGCTTCACCACGCGCAGACAAAATTGGTTGCGGCGCAACCTGACGGATTACCGCGAATGGGTGTGGTACGTGAACGGCAACGGTTGCGGCGTCACGCCCAAAGGCTTGCCGTATGGCCCGTGCGGATTGTGCGCCGTGCCCGATTTGCAACGGATGGGCGTGGCTTCACTAAAAATCGTCGGGCGCGAAGCTTCGCCGTTCAAAAAACTGGCCAGCGTCAAAATGGTGCGTGACATCGTCAATCGCACGCGCGCTGGCGTCCCCAAACTGCACGTCATCGAACGCGCCAAACAATTGCGCGAATCGCCGGAACATTGCGCCGCCGGATTCATGTGCTATTACAAAGTTGACGAATCGGCCTGAGCGCCGCGCCCTCTTGGTTTCATGTCAAATGCTTCGCCGCCGACATCACGCCCGCATCCCTTACTGAGCGAATACCGCCGCGCCCTGGTGTATGTCATTCCGTACTGGCGCAAACTTGTACTCGTGCTGCTCATCAGCCTGTCCTCTACCTTGCTTGGTTTGGCGCAACCTTACATTGCCAAATTGCTGATTGACGAAGCGCTGTTACGCCGCAACGCCCAGGCGCTGTTGACTGTCGCGGGCTTGATGGTGGTGCTGACCGTGCTGGGATTCGTCTTTAGCATTCTCGCTTCATATCGTTATGTATCGGTTTCGGCAGAAGTGCTTTTCGACATGCGGCTGGCCGTGTATGAACATCTGCAACGTCTGTCGCCCCGCTTTTACACGCGCACCAAGCTGGGCGAAATCGTCTCGCGCATAAACAACGATGTTGCCGAAGTCCAGCGCGTCGCGGCAGACACCGTGCTGGCGTTGTTGTCGAATCTGGTCTTTCTGGTGGGCAGCATCGCCGTGATGTGGTGGCTGAATTGGCGGCTTTTCCTGTTGAGCGTTGCGCTGGTGCCATTGGCCGTGTTGGCTTTACGCCAATATCAACACCGCCTGACCGGTCAGGTGCAACAAGTCCGCGAACGCAGCGCAGACATCGGCAGCTTTTTGATCGAGACGCTGCTGGCCATGCGTTTGGTTGTCACTTCCAATGCGCAAGCGCACGAAGTCAGCCGCTTTCGCGCGCGCAATCGCGGCTTCATTCAGGCGCTGCTCAAAATGCAATTGACGTCGTATCTGACCAGCGCAATGCCAGGCACCATCCTGACGCTTTCCACGGCAGCGGTATTTCTGTACGGCGGCAAACTCGTCATCGCCGGTTCGCTAACCATTGGCGGTTTGGTCGCGTTTCTGGCGTATCACTTGCGGTTACTCGGGCCGGTGCAAAGTCTGTTGGGCCTGTACACCAACCTGACCACCGCGCGTGTGTCGTTGCAACGCGTCTTTGAATTGCTGGATGAACCGGTAGAAGTCGTTGAAGCCACAACCGCGCAGCCGTTATCAGACGTGCGCGGAGCCTTTCGCTTTGCGCACGTCACCTTGCGCCACGACCGTGACAATCTGGTGCTCAACGATGTTTCGTTTGAAATTCCGGCGGGCAGTATCTGCGCTATTGTCGGCCCAAGCGGGGTGGGCAAATCCACCATCGCCGATTTGATGTTGCGGCTCTATGACCCGCAAACAGGCACGGTCAAGCTGGACGGCGAAGATTTGCGAAATTTGCGGCTGAGCGATTTGCGGCAAACAGTCGCACTGGTAGACCAAACGCCGTTTCTGTTTCACGCCAGCATTGCGGAAAACATCGGCTATGCACACCCACAAGCAACGCGCGCAGACATTGAAGCGGCGGCGCACGCCGCAGCGTTGGAATCCTTTCTGTCACGCTTGCCTGATGGATTGGATACGCCCGTTGGCGAACGCGGCCTGGCGCTTTCTGCCGGAGAGCGGCAGCGTATTGCCATCGCGCGCGCCGTCTTGCGGCAACCCAAGGTGATCATCCTGGACGAACCAACCGCCGCGCTTGATCCGGCAACGGAACAGAGCCTGGCCGCAACGTTGGCATCGCTGGCCAGCGGACGCACGATCATTTTGATTACACATCGCATCGCCTTGGCCCAAATCGCGAATCAAGCAATCGTGCTGGATCAGGGGCGTGTCACACAGATTGGCCATCCCAAACAGCTTCTGACAGAAACCGGCGCATTTGCGTCGCTGTTCGGCACAACCTGACGTCGGCAAATTCATGAGCACAACAAAGATGGAACCATTCGCGGGCTTCAGCGGACGTGGCGTGCGCGTCGCCATCATTGATAGCGGCGTGAATCCGGCGCATCCGCACGTGGCCGGATTGGCGGGCGGCATTTGTCTGAACCCGAACGGCGCAAGTTATGAAGACGACGCCGGACACGGAACCGCCGTCGCCGGAGCAATCCGCGAAAAAGCGCCAGAAGCGTTGTTGTATGCCGTGAAGGTGTTTGATCAGCGATTGCGCACCAAAGTTGAGATCATTTTGCAGGCGCTTGATTGGGCCATCGAAAACCAAATGCAGGTCGTCAATCTCAGCCTGGGAACCACGAACCCCACCCATCGTGCGCGTTTTGAGCAGATCATTGCGCGTGCGTTGGAACGCAACCTTGTCCTGGTGGCGGCCCACGAAATGAATGGGCAGCCAGCTTTGCCCGGTATCCTGCCAGGAGTATTGCCAGTCGGATTGGATTGGGATTGTCCGCGTGAGAGCTATCGCGCCGTCACGAAAGAAGCGCAAACAGTATTTCTGGCCTCCGGCTATCCGCGCCCGATTCCTGGGCTGCCGTTACAACAAAACCTCAACGGCATCAGCTTTGCGGTGGCCAATATGACGGGCTTGGTTGTGCGAGCCAAGCAAGCCTACCCACAAGCGCCCTTGCCAGAAATCATGCGCCTCCTGACAGAAACCCAGTGCGAATGAATAAAAAGCGGGGCAGAAAAAGATTCGTGCCCTTTTTCTGCCCCGCTTTACCCAAACGCGTTTGGCGCATTCGGTGAAACAACACGCGTCAAATCGTTTTTGCCACGCGCAGCATCGCCGCCAGACTTCGTTCAACGTCGTCTTCGGTTGTGCGCCACGAAGAAACGCTGATGCGCATCGCAGCACGGCCTTGCCAGATTGTGCCGCCACACCAGCACGTGCCGTCGGCTTGCACAGCCGCAATCACGCGCCGGGTCGCGTCGTCATTGCCAAACGAAACCAGCACTTGATTGAGCACAACGTCGTTCAGCACTTCGTAACCGGCGGCGCGCAATCCGTCGGCAAAACGCGTCGCGTGCTGGCAACAGCGTTCGATCAATTCCGCCAGCCCTTGTCGCCCCAACGAACGCAGCGCGGCCCAGATTTCGACGCCACGGGCACGGCGCGACATTTCAGGAATAAAATGACTCGGCTCACGTTCTCCCGTCGTGGGCAAATACGCCGCCGTCACTGAAACCGCCGCACGCAAATCGTCAGGGTTCCGCACAAAAACCAACCCGCTGTCATATGGCACGTTCAGCCATTTGTGTCCGTCGGTCGCCCACGAATCCGCTTCGCCCAAGCCCGCCGCCAAATGTGCGCGCGCAGGACAGGCCGCTGCCCACAACCCAAATGCGCCATCAACGTGAACCCAGGCGCCAGCGGCATGCGCCGCAGAACAAATCTCTGTCAACGGATCAAGCGCGCCCGTGTTGACGTTGCCCGCTTGCGCGCAAACGATGGTTTGCGCATCCAGCTGCGGCAGCAATTCCGCACGCAACCGGCCTTGACCGTCTGCCGGAACGCGTTCAATGCGTTCGCGCCCCAGCCCCAGCAATTGCAGCGCGTTGAGCACACTGGCGTGGACTTCATCGCCAACGACAATACGCAACGATGGCGCACCAAAAAGGCCATCCTCTTCGACGCGCCAGCCTTGCCGTCGCAACAGCGCATGGCGCGCAGCCGCCAACCCGGCCAGATTCCCCATCGTGGCGCCAGTCACAAATCCGCCGCCAGCGCCTGGGGGCAACCCGAGCAACTCGATCATCCAGCCCAAGGCGACATCTTCGAGTTTCGCCGCAATCGGCGACATCACGCGATACGCGCCGTTTTGATCCCACACGCCCGCTAATAGATTCGCCGCCAACGCCGCAGGCAACGTGCCGCCAGTGACAAAACCGAAATAGCGTCCACCAGTAATTGCCATCGTTGCGGGAGAACCAAACTCATCAAGCCGCCGCAACACTTCGCGCGCATCTGTCGGCGCATTGGGCAAGGCTTCGTCAAACTGCGCCAATTGCTGTAATGCATCTGGCGAAGGCGTTACGCTGCGCTCGCCAATGCCCTCGGTGTAGCGCAACGCGCGGGCGGTAAAGTCAGTCAATAAATCTTTCACGGCTTATTTCTTCAGATGTTTGTCGGCAAAATTGAGAAAGGCGTTCCAATCTTCCGGCGTGGTGGAATGTTTACCAGGGCGAATGAAATAGCCCAGCGTGCTGGCAACCAGTTTGCCCGGTTCCGGCATTGCAGTGGCGTCCAGACCGCCAGCCTTCAATAAGCGATACACTTTGTCAGCGGCCTGCAACATCTCAAACTGCCCGGCGGGATTCGCCCAGGTGTCTTCGGTGGCGTTGCTCAACAACACCGGACGCGGAGCCACCAGCGCAATCAATTCATGCTGATCAAACGGCAATCGTTCGACCTGTTCGTTAAACAGCGGAAAGGTGTCGTTGAACCAATGCGGAAAGCGGTCATTGATGGCTTTGACCGATTCGCCAATCTTGCCGCGACTGGGCGCGGTGCCGCCGCAACCGGCCTGATGCGGCAACACCAGCGCGATCCGTTCGTCAAACGCCGCAGCCAGAATCGCCGCCTTGCCGTTGCGCGAATGCCCAAACGCCGCGATGCGATTTTTATCAATGGCTTTGTCGGTTACGAGGTAATCCATCGCGCGATGAAAACCCCAAGCCCACGCCGCGATATTGCCCCAGTCGTGCGGGCCGGGTTGTGCCTGTCCGGCTTTTTGAAAATGCGGAAAGACGCCTTGTGTGAAATCCGGCGTATCAGGCGCAAGGTCTCCGTGATAGAAAATCGCCACGGCATAACCACGATCAATCGTCTGTTCGACGTTCCAACCTTGTGTTTCTTTGCCACGGCCTTCTACCGTGGCGCGATTATTCACGACGCCAGGACAGCGTTGCGGCAACCAGTTCTGCGGCAATGAAACGCGCGGATCGCTGACGACCGTATGATTGCCGCAAAAATTGATGCCCAACACGGCAGGCGCAGGCGCACGCCGTTTGTTTGGGATAAACACCAGCAAATTGAGCGCAGGCGTTTGCGACGGCCCAAAGGAAATCACGACTTCTTTCATCGTCGCTTTGCCGTTCAACGCATCTTTTTCAGTTTTGGCGACGGTCGCACGAATTGTCGGCGCAGGCGGGAAATACCCGTACATGTAATACTGAAAGAGCGCCTGCAACTCCGGGCGACGTTGTGTGCGCCATTGTTGCGCGTTGGTGACCGGTTTGCCGTCAAACATCACCAAAGCATCTGGCAACCCAGGTTGTACAGGCAATGCTGAAACTTCGGGAAAACGGCGCGTTTGCGCCAGCATTGGAACAGCCAGTAAGACAACCAGGCCAATCGTCAACCAAACGCGTTCGATTCGATTCATAAAGAGACCTTTTCCGAGGTTGGGGTTAGTGATGGACACGATACAGACTGACTTAGTCCAGGTGAAAGACTTCGTCCAGGGTGATGGCTTGCGGGCTGTTGTCGTCATTGGTCAGCATCAGATCTTTCATGTGCGCCCACCAACGCTGACAGATCTCGGTGTGCGCGATTTGTTGCCACAACTCTTCTGATGCGATTTCGGCATAGGCAAACAAACGGTCTGTCTGGCGCTCAAGAAAGATCGAATAGTTGCTGACGCCGTGCGCTCGCAACACAGCTTGCAATTCCGACCAGATTGGATTGTGACGACGTTCGTATTCAGCCTGTTGCCCCGGTTTGAGCGTCATCAAAAATGCTTTGCGCAACAAATCGTCACTCCTTCCGTTTGCCTACGCCCCGAGATCACTCGTATTTTTCTTCCGCGTCTGAATGTATTTCAAATCGGCCAACAACGCTTCAGAACCATCCGCCATCCAGAAACCAACCCAGCCGCCTTCAGCATATGGCGGGTTGGCTGAAACTTTCAGCGTCGGTACGTTTTGGTTATTCAGAAACACAGCGGTGTAAAGCTGTGCCAGCACGACGCGCACCGAAATCCATTCGCCTGCCAAATCTGCGGGCAAAACGACATGTTCTTTGGCTTCACCAAAGTCAATTGTCAGGTGCAAAGCTTGCGGCTCGCTTTGCACCTGAAAAGAAACGACTTCGAAATGCGCTTCATCTTTGGCGCGCACAATCAACCCGACGTGCTGATTGATGCCCGCCAGGCTGATGTCTACTTTCGCGCCAAAAAATTCAATGGCGTCATAGATTGCCAGCCCTTCGCTAGGCTGCGCCTCAAACCGCACCGCGTCTTTGCCTTTGTATTGCAGGTTGGTCGCAGTGCGATTGCGCACGCGCCAGGATTCACCGCTGGAGATTTTCCAGAGATCAACCTTGCGCGGAATCGTGCCCGGGTCGCTGATGCCGACGCCCAGATAGAAAAGCTTTGCGGCCTCTGAAATCAGTTTCCGAAAACCGGCCATATCGCCCTCTTAATACGTCGCGCGTCCGCCGGTCATGTCAAACGTGAAGCCGGTCGTGAAGCTGGCTCCGGGAGAAACGATAAACGCCGCGATGTTGGCAATCTCTTCCAACTCGCCGCAACGTTTCATGGGAATCTTGTCGGTCATGTATTTGACCTGGGCTTCCGGCAATGCCGCGACCATCGGCGTACGAATCACCGCTGGCGCAAGCGCATTCACGGTGATGCCCGCTTCGGCGTATTCCTTGCCCTGCACTTTGGCCATGCCGATCACAGCAGCTTTTGAGGCTGAATAAGCCAACATTCCGGCATTGCCCTCTTTGCCGGAAATCGAAGCGATGTGCAGGATGCGTCCGTATTTTTGCGCCAGCATCACCGGCAACACCGCGCGCGCCGTCAAAAACGACCCATTGACGTTCACGTCAAACACGAATTTGAAATCGCTCAATTCGACTTCGTGCGATTGGATGTTGGTTTTGCCGGTCACGCCCGCGCTGTTGACCAGGATGTCAATGCGGCCAAAATCCTTGGCGATTTTCTTGACGACTTTGCCAACCTGCACTTCATCGGTCACATCCAGTTGATAGGCTTTGGCCTGGGCGCCGATTTCCTTGGCCGCTTTTTGCACAGGGCCTTTCAACTGATCGCACAGCGCCACTTGTGCGCCCTGGCTAACCAGCCGTTTGGCAATCGCCAACCCCAACCCCGAAGCGCCGCCCGTAATCACGGCCACCTGTCCTTTGAATTCACTGCTCATTGCGAAAAATGTTCTCCTCAAAAATTCTGGTTAGACACGGTTTGCGCGTCTAACCAGATGGTTGTTTGGATTCAGAGAGACGCTTTCAGCGCGTCCCTTTTCACGCCGCGATGGCGTGATGCGGATCAATCACAAATTTCTTGGCTGCGCCCTTGTCAAAATCCTTGTAGCCTTTGGGCGCATCGTCCATCGAAATCACCTGCACATTGACGGCCTTGGCGACCTTGATGCGGTCATAAAGAATGGCCTGCATCAACTGACGATGATATTTCATCACCGGACATTGCCCCGTCGTGAAATGGTGCGACTTGGCCCAGCCCAAACCGATGCGAATGCCCAGCTTGCCGATCTTCGCGTCATCATCAATGCCGCCCGGATCGCCCGTCACATACAATCCTGGAATGCCAATGCCGCCGCCCGCGCGCGTGACTTCCATCAACGAATTCAGCACCGTCGCCGGGGCTTCCGTCCGCGCGCCTTCGCCGTGACCGCGCGCTTCAAAGCCGACGCAATCCACCGCGCAGTCAACTTCGGGCACACCAACGATCTGTTCAATCTGTTCGGCAACGGAAGCGTTCTTGTTTGAAACGTCCACCGTTTCACAACCGAACTTGCGCGCCTGTTTTAACCGTTCGGGAATCAAATCGCCGACAATGACACAAGCCGCGCCGAGCAATTGCGCCGAAGCCGCGCACGCCAATCCGACCGGGCCAGCGCCTGCGACATACACAATGGAACCCGGTCCAACGCCTGCGGTCAATGCGCCGTGATAGCCCGTCGGCAAAATGTCAGACAAACAGGTCAGGTCTTTGATCTTTTCCATCGCCCGATCTTTGTCGGGGAATTTCAGCAGGTTGAAATCCGCGTACGGCACCATCACATATTCCGCCTGTCCGCCGATCCAGCCGCCCATATCCACGTAACCGTAAGCTGCGCCCGGACGCGCCGGGTTGACGTTCAGACACACGCCCGTATGACGTTCCTTGCAATTGCGGCACCGTCCACACGCAATGTTAAAGGGGACAGAAACCAGATCGCCAACCTTGATAAATTCGACATCGCGTCCAGCTTCAATGACTTCGCCGGTGATTTCGTGACCGAGCACCAACCCTTCTGGCGCAGTGGTACGACCGCGCACCATGTGCTGATCGCTGCCACAGATGTTGGTTGAAACCACTTTGAGAATAACTCCGTGATGGCATTTCCGTTTGCCCAAAGCCAGCTTGGGAAAATCAATGCCTTGCACCTCTACCACGCCTGGTTTGATATAGGCGACACCGCGATTCTCGGCCATAGTGTTTGTCCTCCTCGACAAGGAATACGGCTTAGTTGATGGTATGACTGGACGGTCGCCAGTCACTGTGATTGGGAGAAAAGCCTGCTACTTGCCAACAAAACTGTGTTGCGCGCGAGGTGCAACGCAAACTGCCATCAAACGCCAAATTGGCGAAAGTGATGGTCCAGGTGTTTGTAAATCAGTGCGCCCCAATCCTGACCGGTTAAAGAGCCAAACGCAGGATGATCCGGCCAGGCAGGTTGCTGGGCGCGATCCGCCAAACGGTTGATGGCGGATGCCAGCGCCGCTTTTTCGCTCTCGATACTTTCCGGACGCCGCGCAAGTAATTCGGGCGCAGTCGGCGCACCTTTGGGAAAAGGCAGCTTGTAAATAATCAACTGCTTCATCGGCCAGAATTTGAAGGGCGTGATTTTGGGCGCAACGTGCAATTCGCCCAACGCCATGCGAATGCCGTCGGTCACATGCGCCAGCATTTGCTCGCAAGTGAATTTGCCCCACTGCCGCGGACTATTTGGCGCAAGCGCTGTTAATCGTTGCAACAGCTCTGCGCGCGCATTGTTATCCCACATTGTGTTCATCGTCTCTGCTCCAGAAACACTAAAAAAGTTAGAGCGCCGGTTTACGGCCAACCCAAGGCCTGGCTTGTTCCAACTGCGCCGCCAACCGCAACAACGTTGCGTCGTCGCCAAAACGCCCGGAGAACATCGTGCCGACCGGCAGCCCCTGCGGCGTCCAATGCAAAGGCACAGACATCGAAGGCTGGCCGGTTACGTTGTACAACGCCGTGTATGGACCAAACTCGGCAACCTCTTTGCTAAATACGGGAATGCTTTCCGGTGACAGGCTCAGCACGCCCAGCTTGACCGGCGGTTTGGCCAACGTCGGGCTGAGAATCACATCATAGGTTTGCTGGAATTTGGCAATGGCCAAACCGACTTGATGCATTGTCGCAATTCCGCGCGAATACGCGATCGGGCTGGCATTGCGCCCTTGCTGCATCATCGCCCAGGTCACAGGCTCAACATCTTTTTCCGTAACAGGACGTCCCAATGTCGCCGCTGCGTCTTCCAGCGTGCGCGCCAGCGAAACTGTCAACACCGTCAAAAACGCTTGTCGCATGGCGGGGCCATCAATCGGCAGCTTGGCTTCTTCGACCTGGTGACCCAGACTTTCGCAAAGCTTTGCTGCGGCCAAAGCCGCTTCTTTGCATTCCGGGTCGAGCGGTGTGCCAATAGGTGTATCCAGCACCAAAGCGATGCGCAATTTGCCCGGATCAGCGCCGACTTCTTTCAAAAATGGACGCGCGGGCGTTGGCGAAAAGAACGGCGAGCCGAGTTCTGCGCCGGTGGTAGCATCCAGCAAAGCCGCGCTGTCACGTACCGAAATCGTCACAACGTGATGCTGAGAACATCCGTTCCAGCCTTCGAATTGTCCGGGTCCCATCGGCACGCGTCCGCGTGTCGGTTTCAAGCCGAACAAGCCACAACAGGAAGCCGGTATACGAATCGAACCGCCGCCATCGCTGGCGTGTGCCGCAGGCAAAATGCGCGCCGCCACAGCCGCCGAAGAACCACCCGAAGAACCACCGCTGGTGTGTTCCAGATTCCACGGGTTATGTGTTTTGCCAAAGAGAACCGACTCCGTCGTCGTGGTCAGTCCTAATTCCGGCGAATTCGTCTTGCCAAATATTACCAGGCCTGCCTGTTTGTAACGCGCAACCAGCGTGCTGTCAGCAGCGGCAACGTTGTCTTTCCAAACGCGACTGCCGGCCGTCGTGACGGTACCCGCCAGGTATTGGCCCAGGTCTTTGAGGGCAAATGGAACGCCGCGAAAGGGTCCGGCAGGCAATCCTTGTTTGATTTGCGCTTCGGCCTTTTCAAAGAAGAGATAGCAGAACGCGTTCAACTTTGGATTGAGCGCTTCGACACGTTGACGCACGGCGTCCAGCAATTCCTGCGGCGTGACCTGTTTTTTGGCGACCAAACCAGCCAATCCCAACGCATCATAGCTGGCATAATCCGCAGCCAAACCAGTCAGCTTGCCCAACGTCAATCCGACACCCGCCGCAGCG
>JAEUQO010000248.1 GCA_016789605.1 Acidobacteriota bacterium | reverse complement strand
GGATTCGGCGCTTTGGCCAGCAGCCGCGCGGCAAAATATTCCTGCAAGGATTGGTGAAAAAACTTGATCTTGTCGCGGGCTTCGTCCAGCAGGCTGGCTTCGACACCGGCTTTCAGAATTTGTTCGGCCAGAATTTGTTCGGCGTGCTCATCCGCCAGCAATCGGCAGGCGTCGTCGTAATCCAGACTGACTTCGGAACCGTCTTTTTGCATGCCGAAAGCCAGTTGGCTGAGCTTTGGAATCAGCTTGCCGTTCGTCGGCAGGTCAAATGCGTCGCGCCAATCTTTGCCCGAAGCCATTTTCTGCCGATCGCGCGCGCTCAACAGATTGCCGGGCTGGAAAAGCTGGCCGTCTTTTTCGCGGTCTAGCACGCGACGGACAAACCCGGTGAACAAACCGGCGCGGCCTTTGGGAATGTCGCCCGCCGGGCCGACCTGCTCGCACAGTAGCTTCAAAAAGTACGGCGTTTGGAACAGATCGAACTGTTTCGAGCCAGGCAATTCCGCCCAGATGCGTTCGTGATGTTCCGGCGCGTACGCTTGTAAAAACTCCTGCATCTGGTCGGCGGTCATCGGCTGTACGTCAATCAACGGCACGGGCAAATCCTTGTTGCCCAGTTGCGCCGCGCCGATGTCACGGCTGCGGCAGGAAAAAACCAGCCGGTTTCCCGCACGCGTCGCTTGTTGCACAAAATCTTTCCATTCCGCGATCAATTCGGCGTAAGTGCCCTGGCGCGGCTGCATCTCGTTCAATGCGTCCAGCAGCAACAGCATGCGGCCATCGGCCAGCAAGTTTTCCAGGTTGGGCAACGCCGGGTAACGCTCTGCCCAGATGTTTGCCAGCCAGGCGCGCGGTGATTCGTGGCCTTTGTGTTCGTTGAGCGCGACGAAAAAGCTGATTTGCCCTCCGCCGTCTTTCAATCCGTCCTGACTGTGATCGAGTTGCAGCCGTCGCAACAGTGTTGATTTGCCGCTGCCGGGCGCGCCGATCAGAACCAGGGCCTGGTGGTCTTTGGCTTTTTCCAGCACTTCGCGCAGGTCTTTCATCGGCGGCGCTTCGACCAGATGGTAACGTTGCTGTGCGTCTTCTGGGCGATCCAGCGTCAGCGTCAAATTGACAAAACGATGATCCAGTTCATAGCGGGGTTGAGACCATTCGGCAATGCGCGCCCGCCGGTATGCCGTCAACGGGTCTGGCGCGGGGTCGGTGTCGGCGTCTTTTTCCTCGGCGCTCGGTTTGGCTGACTCTGTTTTGGCGGCGCGCGCGCCGAAATCCTGGCGCAATTTGTGCAACAGCTTTTCCAACGCGCCAGCCAAATCCGTTTGCGCATCAATGTGATTCAGGGCGACCAGGCGGCTGTGCTTTTCGCATTTTTGCAGGTAAAGCGGATAGATCGGTTTGCGGTTCAAATCGAAATAGTTCCATTCGCGCTCGACCTCTTTGCGCTCCGGCATCGAATGCGGCGACAGCAACAAAACCATGGCCTGACATTGGCGCAAGGCGTGTTCTATCGAAGCGATCCAGTTGTCGCCCGGCCCGATGCTTTCAGGCGCAAAAAAGACGCGTATCCCGGCGGCGTTCAGAAAGGCTTTGCTGGCTTGGGCGCTGGCCTGATCGGGCGTGGCATAGGAAATGAAAACGTAAAGTTCGTCGCTTTCAAACGTTTTCGACGGCGCGGGAATCGCAGGACCCGGTGGCGCGGTCACGATGGTGAGTTGCGCAATCAGACGCTGGCATTGTTGCTGCTGTTCCGGGCTTAGGTCATCGTGCAGGGTTTCGAGCAAGGCCACCAGCGCCAGTTTGCCCGAAGCGAGTTTGCCGAACTTGTCCAGTTCGAAGATCAAGGCTCTGGTAAAGGTCAGTTCGTCTCCCTCCCAGACGATCTTGCGCAGGACGGCGCTATTGACCAGCGCATTTTGGATGATGGCTTTGCGTCTGCGGGCATCGTCCATTTCCGGCGACAAGACAGCGAGAAGTTGGTCGAACAACTCTTTGGTGAGCATGGCAAAGTTCCCCAAATGGCGTCACATCAGGCTGATAAAGGGTCGGTCGTTTAGAGTTCAGGCGTTAGCGTGTCAGCCTGGTATCAGACACGCTAAAGCGTGAACTCTGAACGCTGAGCAAACTAAAGCAACATCGCTTTGACTTCCAGAAACTCTTCCAGGCCGTATTTGCCGAGTTCGCGGCCATTGCCGGATTGTTTGTAACCGCCAAACGGAACCAGCGGATTGAATTTGCCGCCGTTGATTTCGACCTGGCCGGTGCGCAACCGGCGCGCGACGCGTTTGGCGCGTTCGGGATCGCCTGACCACACGCCACCCGCCAAACCATAAATCGTGTCATTGGCAATTCTGACGGCGTCGTCTTCGTCTTCGTAAGGAATGATCGAAAGCACCGGGCCAAAGATTTCTTCCTGGGCGATGGTCATTTTGTTGTTCACGTTGGCAAACACCGTCGGGCGCACGAAATAGCCTTTGCTCAGGCCTGCGGGTGTTTCAGCGCCGCCGCAAACCAACGTCGCGCCTTCTTCGATTCCTTTCTTGATGTACCCGAGAACGCGTTCACGTTGCGTAGCCGAAACCAGCGGGCCGAGTTTGGCCGCGCCGCCCAGCGGATCGCCAACGGTGAAGCCTTCGGCGGTTTTTTTGGCGATGGCGACGGCTTCGTCGTGGCGCGAACGCGGCACCAGCATGCGCGTCAAGGCTGAGCACGTCTGGCCGGAATTGAAATAACACGCGCCGACGCCGCTTTTAACGGCGCGTTCAAAATCGGCGTCATCCAGAATCACGTTGGCCGATTTGCCGCCCAATTCCAGCGAGACTTTCTTGACGGTTTGCGCGGCCAATTCGCTGACGCGTTTACCCGCGCGCGTCGAACCGGTGAAAGAAATCATGTCTACCTCGGGATGCGCGGCGAGCGCTTCGCCAACCACGGGTCCATAACCGGTAACCAGGTTGAACACGCCTGCGGGCAAGCCGATGTCTTCGATAATGTCGGCCAGCACAAAGGCGGTGAGCGGGGCGACTTCGCTGGGTTTGAGCACCACGGTGCAACCAGCCGCCAACGCCGGAGCCACCTTGCAAATCACCTGATGCAGCGGAAAGTTCCACGGCGTGATGCAACCGACCACGCCCACCGGTTCTTTCACCACCAAGGCCTTGCCAATGGTTTCTTCAAATGGAAACTCGCCGAGCAATTGCGCATACGATCCCATAACCATTGCGGGCATACCGGCTTGTACGGCAGTCGCCAACGCGAGCGGCATGCCGACTTCGGCGGCAATCAATGCGGCGATTTCCTCTTTCTTTGACGCCAGCTTGTCGGCGATCAATTGCAGATAACGTCGCCGCTCTTCGACCGACGTCACGGGCCAGGTTTCAAACGCAGCCTTGGCAGCGGCGACGGCGGCATTCACATCGTCCGCGCTGCCTTCGGGAATGCGGCCCATGACTTCTTCGGTCGTGGAATTGATAACGTCAATCGTCTTGGGCGCTGCGGTTCCGGCAGGGCTCGCCCACTGACCGTTGATGAACAGTTTGTCGTGAAAATTGGTCGGCATTGCGATGAAATCCTTTTCGTAGTTGCAAATCAAATTTCCCAGTCTGTCAGATTCAGATTGGGGATGCGGCTAAATTCGCG
>JAEUQO010000236.1 GCA_016789605.1 Acidobacteriota bacterium | reverse complement strand
GCGTGCTTTGGGCAACCGCCGCGTCGGCCCACGCGAAACGCCGGTTGAAGATTTGATCGCCGAAGGCCCCGGCACGCTCGCACCCGCGCCACCGGCTGGCTCGAAAGGCAAAGGCGTGAAGTCCGAAACCGGCTGGTCGGTCGTCATTACGCGCAAGCTGCCGAACGGATTAGCTCCGGGCGGACGCACGCAAGTGGCTTTCGCCGTCTGGGAAGGCGCGCATCAGGAAACCGGGTCGCGCAAAATGCGCACGGGCTGGGTTCCTCTTTTGATGAAGCCGATGAAAGGAGCGGAAGCAAAATGACCGTCGCTGTTCAAACTCAATTATTGCGAGAAGCTGCCGAATGGCGTTTGCTGAGTTTGCTGTTTGAATGTCCTTCGCCGAGTTGGCGCGAACAGATTGAAGCGTTGGCGGTGGAAGTCGCCGACGCCGATTTGAAAGCGGCAGTGGAAGCGGCACGACGCGAAGCGAGCGAGGGTTTGTATCATTCAATCTTCGGCCCTGGCGGGCCTGCGCCGGGACGCGAAATCAGTTATCGCGATTGGGCGCAACCTGGATATTTGCTGTCGGAATTGACCAGCTATTACGAAGCCTTCGCTTATCATCCGGATCAGACTGCTATCGTAGAAGCCCCCGATCACGTTTCGGTCGAAACGGGTTTCATCGCGTATTTGAAATTGAAAGAAGCATATGCCGAAGCAATCGCCGATGACGAACACGCCGTGGTGACGCGCGAAGCTGCGCAGCAATTCATCCACGAACATCTTTCGGTAATGACCGAACCGCTGGCGTGTTCGCTGGAACATTCCGGCGTCGAATACCTGGCGCTGGCGGGAAAAGCCTTGCTGGCGCGAGTCGGTCAGCCGCGCGAGAAACCGTTCAGGCAAAATCTGCCAGTTCTTTCAGCCGTTGAAGATTCGGAATTTGCCTGCGCTGAAGTCTGAGCGGACACCCAAGTGCAATTTTCCCATACGAAGACACACAAAGAGAGCAGACAGAAAAACATTAATCGTTTAATGTTTCTTTGTGCTTTCTTTGTGTGTATCTCTAAAAAAATCTCAGTCAGGACTAACTTGGCAATTCGCCAAACTGTGAGGTAATCATTATGCAACCAGAACCTATGCGGAGACGGAAAACACAGGAAGAACTTGATGCTGAAGCAAAACAAGCCTATGAGCGACGTGTTGCTGTGGATCGAGAAGACTTGAACTCTCGATGGGACGTCTATCAAAGGACCATGTTTGATGCGCCACCAAAACTGCTGCCACTAGAAGCAGCGCAAGTGTTACAAGATTTTCACGCCTATTTTAAAGATCAAGGGTTTCGTGATCTGGAACAGATCGCAATTGAAGGCTTTGATAAAGAAATTCACCAAGAGGCGCAACCAGCCGGGCATCTCGTTGACGAACTGCAAAGAGAGCTTCAGTCAACATCACGGTTCACCGGTTTTTTTAAACGAGGCTTTGGGAAAATTCGAGATGCACTTCGAAGGTGCAAGGTTTCGATTGAACCGCCAAATTTAGGAGACGTGGCGCGCGAAGCGGTCGCTGGAAGCTGCAGGCTTCTTCGGAAATGGAGGGAGCGTGCTGAGGCTAAGCAGCAAGCAGTTTTTTCGATTCATCACAATGCCGGAAAAGCTGTGCTGCACATAGGTTCGAGTCAGTATGGGAGTGTGTTTATCACGATCCCTAAATTGTTGGAGGAAGAGGTTAGATCGTTACTGACCCATCTCAAGCAAATAGTTTCTGGGTTTATTGCTAGCGAAAGCATTCTTGCTGTCATTGATGGCGACTATCAGACCTTGAACTACCAGGCGATATTTGAGAAAAACATAGTAGTTCGTTCTGCCAAAGCTGATTGTGACAGGTTTGACGCAAACCTTGATACAATTCTTCACCGTCAACCTGTTACTCCTGAAAATACAGGTCTTCATCTCGGCCTGCCTGCTAACAGCCAAGAGTTGGAAAAAGTATTTGAAATGGGGAAAAGAGAGAGTCAGAACAGCCCCCCAGATTGGGCAGATTGGAGCCACGTTTTGCCCGATTGGCAGAAGAGTGCCAGTCGTAATGGGTTCGATGTACAGTCGAATGCTTCTGCAACGCAAATTCTTGATTCGCTAACAAGGGATGAAAATGTAATCATCATTGTCGCTCATGGAGATCATGATTCTATTTACCTACCTGCGCCTCCACCCGAAGGATCAAAGCTAACAGAAGATCAGGTCAAAGCGCGAAGGTATGAGATCGCAGCAAACAAACCCGTTGTGTATTTGTTCTGTTGCGAAACGGCGGTGGTTTCCGATCTCAAGAGTTTTGCTCAGATTTTATTGGATTCAGGGGTCGCTGCTGTCATTGCCCCGCAACTCAAGATTGATGCTGATGAGGGCAGTATAAAATTCTTTGAAAGCCTTGTTCAAAAGGGGAGCAATGGCCACGAGAATTCACTGACCAAGTTCCAAGCAGCGATGCAACAAACTAACTATCGTGAAATGGAGGTGTTTCTTGGCTAGCTATCAGAAGATCAAGGAGTATTTCTCGCTTTTAGAGTCCCGGCCAGTATTAGGTGGTAGCGGGAGTGAACAGCATAGTCAGGCTTGGCTCTTCATTGGCGTTGTTCTCGGTGCAATTGCAAAGGTGGTTTACGATTTGCTGGTTAATGGGGGGGCTGTAGGTTGGAAGCCATTCTTAATCGCGCTCATCGTTAGTATTGTGGTGTTTCCCCAACTCTACTATTCAGGTGGATTGAATCGGAGGAAACTTAGTTTTGCGCATTGGACGTTTGCTTTTCAGAACGGGTTCTTTTGGAGCACGACTTTTGATGCCCTTTCCAAATAACCGTTATGTCTTTACTGCCTATTGTCACGGTTGTTTGTTATTCGGTTCTGGCAAGGCACGTTGCTGGAAGCGCCGGATCACGTCTCGGTCGAAACAGGATTTGTCGCCTACTTGAAACTGAAAGAAGCTTACGCCGAAGCAATCGCCGATGACGAACACGCCGCGGTGATGCGCGAAGCCGCGCAGCAATTCATCCACGAACATCTTTCGACGATGACCGAACCGCTGGCGTGTTCGCTGGAACATTCCGGCGTCGAATACCTGGCGCTGGCGGGAAAAGCCTTGCTGGCGCGCGTTGGCCCGAAACGTGATCAAGCTCTCAAACACAATCTGCCGATTTTGGCCGTTGATGAAGACTCGGAATTTGCCTGTGCAGAAGTTTGAAGAACAAGGATCAAAATGAAAATCCGAACATTGAGACGAATTATTCTTGCCGGGTTGGTGGGGATGGCTGCTGGCGTGGGTGTTTACACTTTTGTTTACGCCAAAGGCTATTCCTATCTGACCAACAATCCGGCTTCCTGCGCCAACTGCCATGTTATGAATGAACAATATGACGGTTGGGTAAAATCCTCACATCGTGCTGTGGCGACCTGCAACGATTGCCACACCCCGCCGGGCACTATCGGCAAATACATGACCAAAGCTTCCAACGGCTTCTGGCATTCGTTTTATTTCACCACTGGCGGGTTTCACGAACCGATTCAAATCGGCAAACGAAATCTGGAAATCACTGAACAGGCTTGCCTGAAATGTCATGCCGACCTGACTCAGGGAATCAATTCAACGCATTCGGCAAAGGACGGCGAAGCCGTTTCCTGCGTGCGTTGCCATCGTTCGGTTGGGCACATGCATTGAAGCATCAGTAGCCCGCGCGCAAGCAAGGGCTTAATCGCTTAACACAGCCCTTGCTGACGCGCGGGCTATTGAAACGCAACATCAAACTTATGACTGAAAAAACTCAAGCACACAGCGAATCAATTTGGAGCAGACGACGTTTCGTTTTATTGACGGCCCTGGTGGCGACTCTGGCCACTATCGGCGGCGTTGCCTTGCTGATGAACATTTTCGAGCATCGGCAGGAAGGCAAAAACCCATTTTACCGTGTCGTTGATTTGACGGATGAAACCGAAGACCCGGCCATTTGGGGCAAAAACTTCCCGCTGCAATACGACGATTACAAACGCACGGTGGATATGGTTCACACTCGGTTCGGCGGCAGCGAAGCCGAACCACACACGCCGACGCAAGCTGATCCGCGTTCGTTCGTCGCGCAATCGAAAATCCAAGAAGACCCACGGTTGAAAATCATGTGGGCTGGTTATGCTTTCGCCAAAGATTTTCGCGAAGAGCGCGGCCACGCCTTTATGCTCGACGATCAGACTTATACCGAACGGCAAGTCGTGGTGAAACAGCCCGGCACGTGCATGCACTGTCACGGTTCGGTGTATGTGCCGTATAAAAAACTGGGCGGCGGTGATTTGATCAAAGGCTTCGAGATCAT
>JAEUQO010000194.1 GCA_016789605.1 Acidobacteriota bacterium | reverse complement strand
ATCACGCCTTGACCAGCCATCAAACGCGGCGCTGACGCTGACGTGCCGATGGTGCCAGGATTGGTCAGTGAAATGGTCGTCCCCTGAAAGTCGCTGACTTGCAATTTGTTGTCGCGCGCGCGAATGACGACATCCTGATAGGCGTCGTAAAACTGCGAAAAGGTCATCCGGTTGGCGGCTTTGATGTTGGGCACCAGCAAACTGCGCGAACCGTCTTTTTTCTGCACATCCACAGCCACGCCCAGATTGACGTCTGCGCGTTTGAGGCGATACGCCGTGCCGTCCACTTCTTCGTACCCGTCGTTGAGTTGCGGATATTTGGCCAGCGCTTTGATCATCGCCCAGGCGATGAAATGCGTGTAGGACGTTTTGCCCTTGCCGTGCGCTTCGCGATAGCGATTGACCCAGCGGCGGTTTTCGTCGAGCAGCTTGATCTGGATTTCGCGGATGGAGGTCGCTGTCGGCACGGTTAAACTGCTTTCCATGTTTTCGACGATTTTCAGCGCCGGGCCGCGAATTTGCAGCCGTTCGCCCGCAGTCGCAGGCGTGGCCGTTCCTGGCGCGGTCGCGGGTTGCGGCGCGGCAGGAGCAGCCGCAGGCGGCGGCGTAACCGTGACGGGAGCAGGCGCAGCCACAGCCGTGGCAACCTGTGCTTCGGCTTTTACGACGCCATTGCCGCCCAACAACGAATGGAAATATTCGCTCCATTCGTCACCGACGGATTTGGGATTGTGTTGAAACTGGCGGAGCAGGTCTTCGACATAGGTCGCATTGGCGCCAAAATCATTGGCGATAATGTTGGCAATCTCTCTGGTGTCTCGCATAACTGGCATGACCTTTCGTGATATATGAGTGCGCGTATTGCAATAAATTCAGGCATATCATCCTACAATAACTTCGCAAATTTGGCACAGTGAAGCCAGTGAAGTTATAGTCCGCCCACGCAATCACATCAGAAGAGGAACGACCGTCATGGGCTGGTACGCAAAATATCTGTTTCCACGGTTGCTGGATTGGAGTTTGGGAACTCCGCCAATGGGCAAATACCGGCGCTTGGCGTTGGCGCCCGCCACCGGTGAAACATTGGAAATCGGTTTTGGAACGGGATTGAATTTGCCGCATTATCCGGCAACCGTAACGCGCCTGACGGTTCTTGATTCAGAAAACATGCTGTCGGAGCTGGTGGATCAGCGCATCGCAGCCTGTCCCCTGCCCGTCACCAAAATTCAGCTTGATGCACAAGGACGATTGCCGTTTGCCGATCAATCATTTGATTCTGTCGTCACGACGCTGACGCTTTGTTCGATTGAAAACACCGCGCCTGCGCTGGCGGAAATCCGCCGGGTACTAAAACCGCAAGGGCAATTCATTTTCTGGGAACATGGCCGCAGCGATGACGCCCAGATCGCCCGCTGGCAAGACCGGTTGAATCCGCTGCAACGCGTGATCGGCGCGGGCTGCAATATGAATCGCAAGATTGACAAACTCATTACGGAAAGCGGTTTCGCCATCGAACACCTTGACCGCTTTCTGTTGCCGAAAACACCGCGCTTGCTGGCAGAAATGTATCGCGGAATTGCCAGGTCGCGCGCCTGAGCCAATGGCTGACCTGACGAGGAGAGCTTTTTTCATGCATCATACGCACAAACTGTTACTCGCCTTGATTGCCGCAGTGCTGGTTTTGACGGCGGTTTTGCTGTGGAACCGTACTTCGCACGCTCCTGAACCAGGCTCGGCACCGATGATAGACCCTGGCAAACCAGAGCCTGCCAAAACAGACCTGACCAAGCTTGATGAGACAAAGGTGATTGACCTGACATACGCCTTTGACGAAAAGACTATTTATTGGCCAACCGCCAAACCGTTTGAATGGCAAAAAGAATCGTGGGGGCAATCAGTCGGCGGATATTGGTACACGGCAGCCCGTTATGCGGCCAGCGAACACGGCGGCACCCATCTGGATTCGCCCATTCATTTTGGCCAGGGCAAAGCGGCAATGGACGAAATCCCGCTTTCTCACCTGATCAGCCCGGCAATGGTGATTGATATTTCAGCGGCTTGCGCCAAAGACGCCGACTATCGGCTGACGCTGGCGGACGTGACGGCGTGGGAAACCCAACACGGCTCAATCCCCGACGGCTCATTGGTGCTTGTTCATACGGGATGGGGAAAGTTCTGGCCAGACAAGAAAAAGTACCTGGGAACGGATGTTCCCGGCGATACCGCCAATTTGCATTTCCCGGGCATTTCGCGCGAAGCAGCAGAATTTCTCGCGCGACAGCGCAAACTTGACGGCATCGGCATTGATACAGCCAGCATGGATTACGGCCCGTCAAAAGATTTCATCGCGCATCAGGTGCTCAATGGCGCAAACATTTACGGATTGGAAAACGTCGCCAACCTGGAGCGCTTGCCCGCGAAAGGCGCAACCGTGATCGCGCTGCCAATGAAAATCAAAGGCGGCACCGGCGGTCCGGCTCGCATCATCGCCCTGTTGCCGTAAATCGCGGGGCCAAACGAACGATTAGGACGCAAAGCTTCACGGTTTCTGCGTCCTAATTTTTTTGATGACATCAAGACTTTGCCTCGCTAATATACGCCCGCATTCCCGCCCCCTTTGCACTGCTCCCAATACAACCACAGAAGCCCTTACTGTGGCCCCTTTCGTTGCTGACTACCTCACGATCTAGCCGACCCCTTTCGACTCAAGCTCATTAAGGAGATTTTCGAACTATGCGTTACGCATATCGGCTAGTAGTGTCTTTATTGCTCTCTCTGACGTTGACATCTGCTTGGCACACGGTTGAAGCGAAGAACAAAAAACCCAAGTCGTCTTCGCCGCCGCCGTGGTCAGCCGAATACAGCAACGTTTTTCCTTCAACATCTAAACTGAACTTTCGTTCCCGGAACGTCGCGCGCCAACCAGCGCTGGAAGCATTGCTCTATCAAGCGGTGTTGGATCGTTTGGGGTCTCCTTACCGCGCTGGCGGAACGGGTGATCGCGGTTATGACTGTTCCGGTTTTGTCTGGCGGGTGTACCAGGAAGCTGGCATTGATGTCGGGCGTACTTCTGCGCGCACGCTGTGGGAACAACTTCCCGAAGCCAGCGAAGAAGAAGCCTCGCAATTTGGCACACTCGTTTTTTTCAAAGGATTGCAACACGTCGGCATCGTGCGTGATCCATATTCGTTCTATCACGCTTCGACGTCGCAAGGAGTCGTGCGCTCGTTTTACACCGGATACTGGGGAGAACGGGTCATTGGCTTTCGGCGCGTTGCCTTGCCGCTCAAAGAGGAATGGATTGGAATAGCCAGGAGGTAAGTCGGTTGGCGGTGGGCGTGAAGCTAGGCCACGCCCACCGCATTGCTGCTCGCAAACAGCACCGACCTGTAGCAAGAAGACGTTATTTACCGGTGGGCAAAAAGCCGGGCGATTGCGCTTTCCGTTCACGCGATTCCCAAACCGCAACGACCTTATCTATATTCACATAACAGATCGTTTCTTCTTTTTCGAGTTGGAGCACATTGCCCTCAACCTTAATGACTTTGCCGCTGATGACAGCGCCGTCACATTGCACATCCAAGTCTTTTCCCACGAGGGTTTCCAAAAAATTCCGCACAGCGTTTACTCCTTCAAGATTGGCAAAATTGGTTGTTTGTGTTTCTGCGCGCGGGATTTTACCGTATCCGCTGGCTGACACGAAACTTGATCTTGCGTTGCCAGCTACGGCAAGATGCCTGCCCATCTAAATTTCTGGAGCAAACGGTTTCGCAATGTGGCAGCGACGCTCGACACAATGGCTTTTGATTTTTGGCGTCTGGGCGCTGCCCGGCTTGTATTTCGCGCTGCAGGTCTATTTACAACACGCGTTTGCCAACCATCCGCTCACCCTGACGCAAGCGTTGTTGCGCGGTCTGATTTTCTGGTTGTTGTGGGTCGTGTCTTCACCGTTAGTGTTGTGGCTGGCGAGAACATTTCCCATTCCCCGGCGCGAATGGCTGGACGGTTTACTCTTTCATTTGCCGGCAGGCGTCGTCTTTTCGTTTGCTCATCTGGTCCTGTACGTTTTTGTTTCTGCTCGGCTGAGCGGCATTCCCATCCATTCGTTTTCCGACTTTCTGGCCGAATTCCAACCCGTCTTTCTTTCCAGCTTCGCCTGGTGGAGTCTGGTGTATTGGACGATTCTGCTGGCGAGCTACGCCTTTGATTACTACCAACGGTATCAAGAAGGCGCGCTAAAAGCGTCGCAGCTCGAAACGCAACTGGCGCAAGCGCAATTGCAAGCACTGAAGATGCAATTGCACCCGCATTTTCTCTTCAACACGCTGCATTCAATTTCCGCGTTGATGCGCGAAGATGTGGAAGCTGCGGACCAGATGATCGCCCGTCTGGGAGATTTTCTGCGCCTGACGCTGCACAACTCGGGCGAGCAACAAACGACCTTGCAGCAAGAACTGAAGTTTTTGCAGTGCTATCTGGAAATCGAACAGCTACGCTTTCAGGATCGGCTGAGAACGGAATTTGAAATCGCTCCGTCGGTACTGTCAGCGCACGTGCCCAATTTGATCCTGCAACCGCTGGTAGAAAATGCCATTCGACACGGCATTGCGCCACAAAAAGCCGTCGGCTGCATCACGATTCGCGCACAACACACCAACGGACGATTGCAAATGCAGGTACAGGACAATGGTCCCGGCGCTTCAACCAACGGGCGAAATGAAACGGGCGTTGGGCTTTCAAACACACAGGCGCGCTTACGACAGCTATACGGCGCAAACTACAGTTTTGAAACTGGCCGTGTTCACACCGGCGGCTTCCTGGTGACACTGGAAATCCCCTTTCAAATCGCCGCCAGCTTCCACGAAAGCGAGCCCAAAGATTGATGGCCAACACCAACATACGAATCTTGCTTGTGGATGATGAGCCGCTTGCCCGCAAGCGATTGCGCGAACTGCTCAAAGGTGAGCCTGACCTTGAGATTGTGGGCGAGGCGTCAACAGGTTCCGAGGCGCTCGTCGCTGTACGTGAACTGGTGCCCGACCTGCTTTTTCTGGATGTGCAAATTCCTGAGCTTGATGGTCTGGCCGTCTCTGAAGCGCTGAAGACTGAAACCGGCCCGCTGATCATTTTTGTGACGGCCTATGATCAATATGCCGTGCGGGCCTTTGACGTACAGGCAGTGGATTACCTGCTCAAGCCATTTGACCGACAACGCTTTTTGCAGGCGCTAATGCGCGCCAAAACACAGTTACAAGAACGCAGCCAGCAAACAGTAAATCAGCGAATCCTCGGTTTGTTGGCTGAGTTGAAACAAAAGCCGCAACATTTGACTCGGGTGATCATCAAGGTCAACGAGCGCGACTTTGTGTTGAACGTCACCGAAATTGACTGGATCGAGGCGGAAGGCAATTACGTTCGCCTTCATTTTGGCGGCCAATCATCACTGATCCGCGAAACGTTGAGTCATCTGGCATCGCAACTTGATCCCACCCAATTCGCGCGCATACATCGCTCACGCCTGGTCAACCTGAATCGCATTCAAGAACTGCAAACCTGGTCGCAACGCGAAGCCAAAATCATCTTGCGCAACGGCACAGAACTCAGCCTGGCGCGCAGCTATCGCGATCAACTTTACCAATTGCTCGGTAAATTGTAGGTGTATTCATCACGCCTCTTGCCCGCTCGTCACCTCAGCCTGCGCATTCGTCACATACTTCTCTGCCATTCCCCTGTCCATTTGTAAGCTCGCAGTCCTGGAAATCCCTATCTCACTCACAATAAGGAGACTTTGTTCATGTCAAAGTTACTGATCAAAAAGCCGCTTGAACAATTGTTGCGCGAGGCACACAGCGACAACCCAGGAGGCCTGGTGCGCACGCTAGGGCCTTACAATCTGATTTCGCTGGGAATTGGCGCTGTCATTGGCGCAGGAATTTTCGTGATCACAGGGTCTGCTGCCGCACAGTACGCGGGACCGGCAATCACATTATCGTTTTTGCTGGCGGGTTTGGGCTGCGCGTTTGCGGGTCTTTGTTATGCTGAATTTGCCGCCATGATTCCAATCTCGGGCTCAGCCTATACCTATGGTTATGCCACCTTAGGCGAAATTTTCGCCTGGATTATTGGCTGGGACCTGGTGTTGGAATACGCCTTTAGTGCTGCAACCGTAGCCTCTGGCTGGAGCGGTACAATCGTCAGTTTGCTACAGGATTTCGGTGTTCGACTGCCGCCGCAGCTCATCGAAACACCTGGCGCAGAGCTGGTTCTGTTCCAAGGTCGCTGGGAACTGCTTTCAACGGTTTTACCGCAAATCAGTGCTGCAGGAATCAATGCTGCGAGTTTGCCACACGCGACAGGGCTATTTAACGTCCCTGCGTTTCTTTCCGTCGCGATTGTCACCGTAATTCTGGTTTTAGGAGTGAAAGAATCGGCGCGCTTCAACACGATTGCGGTCTTCATCAAAGTGCTCACAGTGCTGATTTTTATTGTGATTGCATCGGCATACTTGTGGCGTCATCCGAACGTACTGACCACCAACTGGCAAACGTTTATCCCTGAAAACAAAGGAGCCTTTGGGCAATTTGGCTGGTCGGGCGTTGCGCGCGGAGCATCTGTGATCTTTTTTGCTTACATCGGGTTTGATGCCGTTTCAACAGCAGCCCAAGAAGCACGCAACCCGCAGCGTGATATGCCGATTGGTTTGCTTGGCTCTTTGTTAATCTGCACGATCTTGTTCATTGCTGTTGCCTGCGTCCTGACGGGAACTGTGCACTATTCGCAACTGAATGTTGCCGCTCCCGTTGCTATGGCCATTGATGTAACAGGAGCCAAATGGGGTAGTTTGCTGGTTAAATGTGGGACTTTGGCTGGTTTAAGTACTGTGATGTTGGTGACCCTAATGGGTCAGTCGCGTATCTTTTATGCCATGTCTCAAGATGGCCTATTGCCTGGTTGGGCCAGTAAAATCCATCCCCGGTTTCGTACGCCTTGGATATCATCCATTGTCATCGGAATCTTTGTCGCGATATTTTCAGGCCTGTTTCCGATCAGCTTACTTGGTCAGCTAGTGAGCATCGGCACTTTACTGGCATTTGTTATCGTATGTATCGGTGTTTGGGCTCTTCGCTTGAAACGGCCAGATATTCCCCGCCCGTTCAAAACTCCCTGGTTTCCTTTTGTACCTGCAATGGGAATCCTTATGTCACTGTTGTTGATGGTGAGCTTACCGCTTGATACTTGGCTGCGGCTATTCGTTTGGCTGCTTATTGGCTTCTTGATTTACTTCAACTATGGGTTGCGCCATAGCCGACTGCAAAACGGAACGTCGAACGCTGATCATCTCAGTAACTCCGGCACTAATGTTTGAATTGATCGAGTAGGGGGGAGCCTTGCGGCTCCCGTCCTCCCACACCAACGGACGTGCGGTTCCGCATCCGGCGGTTCGTGAAGTTACAACCTTTCGTGGTCGTCATCGGCTTTCCATCATTGCTGATGCGTGATCCGGCAGATTTCTCCCACAATGAGATTCGGTTGAGAGTCCTCTCTTTGCCGTAACGTTTGACGCACCCAGCGCATACCTTCGCAGTTTCCGACCGCTATCTTTGGCGTGGGATTCGGGCATTTCAGTCGTACTGTCGGCGTCTCCTTCGTCAGCGAAATTCAACTTCTCTTTCGCGACTTCACGTTCGGGCCTTCAGTTCGATCACCGAACTTACTATGCCCTCGGCTGACTTCTGTCGGCTCATCGCGCTGCCTCCCGGCGGCGCTAGCCCTAGGGCAAACCGACAGACCTCCCCGACCGCTTATGCCCGCCGCATCTACGTCAAGACTCTCCGTGCAGGGATTGGACTTTGAAGAGATTTGCCTTCTCATCCAGTCTTGCCGCCTCCTATGCGATTTCTGTTCGTCAGGCTAGCGGCTTGCCTGCGACTTCTTCCGGATTCCACCTCGCAATGGCCCCCTTGCCGTCCAGCTAACGATTCCCCCTGCCGGGGTCGTAAGGGTTTTTACCCTCAAGTGAATGCACCCTGCCGGGCGCACCAAAGCAAAAAGCCGTTCTGATCTACGATCAGAACGGCTTTTCTAAAAATTATTCCGGCAACTACCTACTCTCCCACGCAGTTGCCCGCGCAGTACCATTGGCTCAAGAAGGCTTAACTTCCGTGTTCGGGATGGGAACGGGTGTGACCCTTCCGATATAGCCACCGGAAAACTTAAAAATTGAATAGGCAATAATAGATTGCTCGTTAGCGTATGCGAGCTTGCCAATAACTTGCTCTGAGCAAATTCTATGGTCAAGCCGATGGGCCAATTAGTACTGGTCAACTGAACACATTACTGTGCTTACATACCCAGCCTATCAACGTGGTAGTCTTCCACGAGCCTCATAGGGAGTACTAATCTCCGGTCGGGCTTCACGCTTAGATGCATTCAGCGTTTATCCCTGCCTAGCTTAGCTACCCAGCGGTGCCACTGGCGTGACAACTGGTACACTAGAGGCTAGTCCAACCCGGTCCTCTCGTACTAAAGTCAGATTCCGTCAATACTCCTGCGCCCACACCAGATAGGGACCAAACTGTCTCGCGACGTTTTAAACCCAGCTCACGTACCGCTTTAATAGGCGAACAGCCTAACCCTTGGGACCTTCTTCAGCCCCAGGATGCGATGAGCCGACATCGAGGTGCCA
>JAEUQO010000156.1 GCA_016789605.1 Acidobacteriota bacterium | reverse complement strand
CAAGACGCCGGAAGACGTGCGCGCCTTTTTGCAGAAATTCGACGCCGCCGTGTTGCAAGGCAGCGCCGATGCCGTCAATCAGTTCATCGAACTGGGCAATTTGCGCAAGTTCGCGCAATCGCTGGTCGTGCGTAAACCCGGCGCGTGGGCAACCGAAGCCCTGCGCGCAGAAGACTGGGACGCCAGCCGCGTCGCCGTTGACGTCACGCTCAAGATTCGCATCGAAGGCAAAGATTACGCCGGTCGTGCCGTGTACGTGCTCAGCCGTCTGGGCGGCAAATTGCTGCTCAGCGAAGTGCCGGTCTTCGACGTGAAATGACGGACTGACCGAGGGCAAACGACTTTCCCTGAGGCGACCAACCCCACGCGGTTGGCCGCCTCACGTTTTTTGGGCCACTTTCACCGCATCTTGTACTTGAATGCTGTTCTTCGGCACTCTCTACCTAAAATGCTGCCGCTTTCGTTACATCCTAGGAGCCATTGGCTATAATCCGCGCGAATGCGGCGATATAAGATCAGCCGTTCTGCCAGGTCGCATTCCTCAACTTTTTTTCAACCTGCTTAACCGAGAGTGGTGTTTTCTCTCTGATATCAACTACTCGCAACAACTTGAAACAAGTGGAGAGCGATGATTATGAAATGGGTTACTCAGTTGTCAGATGTTATCTTCCGGGCCCTTTTTAGATTCAGATTTCGCTATGATGTTTTCATTTCCTATGCCCGCCGCGATGGCAGAGAGTATGCGCTCAAGCTGCGCGACCAGTTGCAACAGTTGGACTTCACCTGCTTTCTCGACCTGGATGAATTGCCCGCAGGCAGCGCGCTGACCAGCGATCTCAAGCGCAAACTTGGGCAGAGCGCCGTCCAGGTAGTCATTGGCACAGAGCGCGCCCTTTTTCATTCGCCTTACGTGCAACAGGAAGTTGAGCACTTCCTTCGCACCGGACGGCGCGTAGTGCCGGTAGATTTTGGCTTGGCGAATGATGACAGCGTCACCAGCGAATTGGCCGTCCCTGCCCGCGAACTGATTCGTCAGTACGACCTAACCTGGATAGATGAAACCTCTGAGGCTTTAGCGCAAGGCACGCCTACGCTCAATGTGGCTGACAGTATTGATAAGCTATTCAAATACACGCGCCGCAATTCGCGTGTGCGATTGCAATGGGTGGCGACGGGCATCTTTGTTTTGCTTGGTACAGCGGTTTCTCTCTTGCTGATCCAACAAAAAGTCAATGCGGCGAATGCGGCAACCTCACGGGCAGAGGAATCGCAAAAAAGAGCGACAAACGCGCAAGCTTTAGCAGAGCAAAAAAACAAAGAGGCTAAAGTGGCAACCGAAGAAGCGAATCGCCAAAAAGACCTTGCACTGTCTAGTGCTAAAGAGGCCAAACGCCAAGAAGGCATTGCATTATCCAATGCTGAGAAGGCCAAACAGCAGCAAGTATTGGCAGAGAACAATGCGCGTACCGCAAAGTCTCAAGCTTTGGCCTCGTATTCAGTTGCACAGCAAACGATTGATCCTGATTTAAGTTTGGCGTTGAACGAACAGGCGTTGGAGTTGGCACAAGGCGAACAGTCCAAAGACAGTGTGCGCAATTTTCTGGTGGTCAGCCCAATGCGGATGGTGATCAGAAATCATGCAAAGGCGACTGTGAGAAACGTTGATAATCCGCTTGGGCAGGACATTTTTTCTTCGGCTGAGGTTACTAGCGCGGCCTACAGTCCGGACGGGCGCTTCATCGTGACGGCGAGTTTCGATAAAACGGCGCGCGTCTGGAACGCGGCGAGCGGGCAGGTGGTGGTCGAACTCAAAGGCCACGCAGCTTACGTTACTAACGCCGTCTACAGTCCGGACGGGCGCTTTATTGTGACGACGAGTGACGATCAAACGGCGCGCGTCTGGAATGCGGCGAGCGGGCAGGTGGTGGTCGAACTCAAAGGCCACGCGGATGAAGTTAATTGCACGGCTTACAGTCCGGACGGGCGCTTCATCGTGACGGCGAGTTCGGATAAAACGGCGCGCGTCTGGAATGCGGCGAGCGGGCAGGTGGTGGCCGAACTCAAAGGCCACGCGGATGGCGTCATGAGCACGGCCTACAGTCCGGACGGGCGCTTCATTGTGACGGCGAGTGCCGACCTGACGGCGCGCGTCTGGAATGCGGCGAGCGGGCAGATGGTGGCTGAACTCAAAGGCCACGCGGGTTACGTCAGGAGCGCGGCCTACAGTCCGGACGGGCGCTTCATTGTGACGGCGAGTGCCGATCAAACGGCGCGCGTCTGGAACGCGGCGAGCGGGCAGGTGGTGGCCGAACTCAAAGGCCACGCGTTTTTCGTTTGGAGAGCAGCTTACAGTCCAGACGGGCGCTTCATCGTGACGGCGAGTTTGGATAACACGGCGCGCGTCTGGAACGCGGCGAGCGGGCAGATGGTGGCCGAACTCAAAGGCCACGCGGCTGACGTTACTAGCGCAGCCTACAGTCCGGACGGGCGCTTCATCGTGACGGCGAGTTCGGATAAAACGGCGCGCGTCTGGAACGCGGCGAGTGGGCAGATGGTGGCCGAACTCAAAGGCCACGCGGCTTCCGTCAGGAGCGCGACCTACGGTCCGGACGGGCGCTTCATCGTGACGGCGAGTTCGGATAAAACGGCGCGTGTCTGGAACGCGGCGAGCGGGCAGGTGGTGGCCGAACTCAAAGGCCACGCGGCTGACGTTAATAGCGCAGCCTACAGTCCGAACGGGTGCTTCATCATCACCGCCAGTGACGACCTGACGGCGCGCATTTGGCCGCAGGAAATGTTTGAACCGTTTGAAGTAACGCTTGAACGCTTGCGTCGCCTGTCTCCGCGTGCGTTGACAGATGTAGAACGCGCCCGTTACCTACCCGATGATGTGCCCGCTAACCAACAGCGCAAGCCAGCGCAGAGGCGGCGCTAGTTTGGGCAAACAAAAGCGGCAGCGACGCGGTTCCTCTTTCGATCAGAAGATCAGCCAGAGGAACTCGGTCGCTACCGCTCGCGGTGCTGCGTCTTTTGTTTCAGCCGCTATTCTTTCCAGATCGCGCCGAGGCCAGCTTCCCACAATCGTTTGTTGAGCGCGGGAATGTCTTTGTCGAGCATTTCGTTGGCGCGGGCTTTCAGCGTTGCCCATTCCGCGTTGAGTTGTTTCATCCG
>JAEUQO010000138.1 GCA_016789605.1 Acidobacteriota bacterium | reverse complement strand
CTGGACGCTTCGGTATTTTCTCACGACAGCAATAGACGGCAGAAAGGCTTTCCCATTTCACCCGCGCGAAAAAATATTCTCGTGCTGATTTGCCGCCGCGCGTGAAATTGCCGCCGCGATCTGCCGTCCTTTGTTTACGCGACTTCCGCAGGAGTGGAAATGCAATCTCACGAAACTCGCAACAGCACGACAGAACGCCGGGCGTTAATTATCGCCTCTAATCAGGCGATGACCACAACGCTTCGGAAAATTCTGGAACAGGCGGAGTGGCAGGTCGAGGCGTGTAGCGATCAGGATGAATTCGATCTGCTGGCAGAGCAGGCGTCATGGCTGCTGGTCATCATTGTGTGCGAACGCGGGTCGAGTGAGATGCTGAAGATACTGCAATCCTTGCAGCCGGCCATTGCGAGCGAAACGACATCCGCCATTGTCATCGCTGAACAGCTTTCCATCAGTGATGCGATTCTCTGCACGCGCAATGGCGCGCTGGATTATCTGAGCTGGCCGATCATTCCGAGCCAGTTGCTTGAGATCGCGGAGCGCGCTTACAGGCTGGCCGAATACGCAGCCCTGAAGAGCCAGGGGGAATTCACAGGGCAGGAAAAAAGCGAGGAGGCAAGAGCCGCACCCAACCAAAGTGGCCGAGCGATGATCGGAAGCTCTGTCGCCATGATCGAACTTTCCAAACAAATCGTCAGAATCGCGCGCTCGCCGGAACTGCGTGTGTTTATTAACGGCGAGACCGGCACAGGCAAAGAAGTTGTGGCGCGGCTGCTTCACGATCTCAGCAGTCGCATCGGGCCTTTTCTGCCGGTGAATTGTGCAGCGACGGTAGAAAGTCTGCTTGAATCCGATCTGTTTGGTCACGAAAAAGGTGCGTTCACCGGCGCGCACGCGACGAAGAAAGGGTTATGGGAAGAGGCTGCGAGCGGCACGCTCTTTCTGGATGAGATTACTGAGACATCGCCGACGGTGCAGGCAAAACTTCTGCGCGTCTTGCAGGAAGGCGTGATTCGGCGGGTCGGGTCGAACCGTGAGATCAAGGTTTCCGCGCGCGTGATTGCGGCTTCCAACCGGGATATTGAGCAGGCGGTCAGAGAAGGGACATTTCGCCGCGACCTCTATTATCGCCTCGGACAGGTGCTGCGGTTGCCGCCGCTGCGGGAACGGCTGGAAGACATTCCGCTGCTCGTCGCGCATTTCTGTCAACGCGCGGCGAGAGAAATCATCGTCACCGACGAAGCGATGGAATTGCTCTGCGCATACGAATGGCCGGGCAATGTGCGGGAGCTTGAAAGCGTGATTCAGCAGCTCGTCACGTTTTCAGGCCGCTTCGTCTTCCGCGAAGACGTGCTCCGCCACATCAATGTCGCCAACCCGCAACACCGGAAAGTCAACCTGCCGTTCTGGAGCGCGATGAACAGCCTCCGACGCGACGAATGGCCTTCAATCCGCGATCTGCGAAACTGGTATGTGACGCAGGCTTATCTTTATTTCGGGCAGGAATCGGTGGTGGCTCGTTATCTGGGAATGGATGCGCGCACAGTCAGCACGATTCTGGAAGAAGTTGCTGAGAGCAATGAGTCTCTGCGCGGTGTCATTGATTCAGACGATAAAGAATGACTTCTGATCTTGTACAGAATTATGTACAATGCTACTGGAGGTGAACGAAATGAAATCGCAGACTATTTCGGAAGGATCATCAGCGGCGCATTTGCTGCTGGTGGCGGATTATTTGAGTCGCCCACAGCATTTCCTGGCGGTGGCTGAAGCGCGATCAGGCTTGCGCCAGGCGATGGATGATGCAAGTAAGCAGAGTGTCGTGCTGACCAACAATGGTCAGCCTCAAGCCGCGATTGTTCCATTCCAGACGCTGGAAGCAATGCGCAGCGCCTTGCTGCAACTGCTCGTAGGTGGAATGCAGGTCAGCTTTGAGCGGCTGCAGCAGGAGGTTGCCGCGAAACCCGCCAACGGGCAGCATCAGCCGGAGACAACCACCGAAGCCGAGCTTGAATCACTCGTCAAACAAGCCCGCCGGAAACAGGCCAGGGCT
>JAEUQO010000119.1 GCA_016789605.1 Acidobacteriota bacterium | reverse complement strand
ATCGGCAAACGGATTCGCGATGTGGCACAAGCGCCCGACGGTTCGCTGTGGTTGCTGGAAGACGCCAATCCCGGCGCGCTGATCCATGTGACTCCCAAGACGACGCCGAAGTGATCGCTTCGCGTTGAAGAACGATGGCTTACAGGAGGCCGCCTCTTACGAAAAGGCCTCCTGTCCCAAGCCGAAATTCCGCGGCGACCTGGAGTCAGTCGCAGCAACAATTGGCGCCTTGCAATCCGGAGGCAGTCACGCCAAGATGCTGGCCGCGTGAATTGCCCTGCACGCCGTTGCGGCAAGCCGTCCTGCGGCAGCCGACAAACAACGATTCCATCCTCCAATGCCAAACCAGCGGCCCGGCAGGAACGCTGACCGGGCGGCAAAACACTGGCGCTTCAACTGGCAAACCGTGTTGCCAACATCATTGATCTCCTGCACACAGCGAAAGGCTGCGCCCGGCAAAGCCGTTTGACAGCAAAAAGCGCGCTCGACCAGAGGCGAAGCTTTGGCGTGCGGCGTGTCGTGCCGCATTCTCAACCTGACAACCTGAATCGGTTTTCACTTGGCTGAACGGATTGGCCACAGAGCCACAGAGGCTCAAAGAGAAACGCCTGGAGGACTCTGTGTCTCTGTGTCTCTGTGGCAAACCCTATCCGCCCAACTGAAATTTGACCTAGTAATTTGAGGACGACGTTTTATGAAGTACCCGCAGTTTCGTTGGCTCTCTCTCTTTCTCTTTTTGTGTGTAAGCGCGTGTTTGTTCCCGCTGGTGCGTGAACAGGCCCAGACAAAACAACCGCCTGCCGGTGTGCAATTGCGGCGCTGGCACACCACCGACCGCAATCATCAACTCGCCGGGCATGACCAGGACGGGCATGACCTGACCGGACCGGATGCGCCGACTGCGCGATATGTGTTGCGGCGCACGGAAGACGGCGTGGCGTGCCGTCGCATGACCGAAGCCGAAGCCAACACATTGCGCCTGAACGAACAGCGCGCAGGCATGGAGTTTTTGCCGCGCGAGACGGCGTTGCGCGAACAGGCGCAAGGGCTGAAGATCAATTTGCGCGGCACCAGCCAGCTCAACAACTTTCCGCAAGCGCGCGACGCATTTACACGCGCCGCCGCCGTCTGGGAATCCATCATCCAAACCCAGATCAGCATCGTGCTCGATGTGGATTTCGGGCCGACGCTGTTTGGCGCTCCGTATCCGGGCACGGATACGCTGGGCGCGACCGACCCGCAGGTGCTGGGCGCCAACAACATTTATTCGCTGGTGCGCTTGCAAATGGTGGCGCGCGGCACTTCGCCGCAACAACTGGCAGTGCTCAATGCCTTGCCGGGAAATTCGGTCAACACCGACGCGGGCACGACGAGCAGCGTGTTCAGCAGCTCGGCTTCGTTGCGCGCGCTGGGATTGTTGAGTGCGACGGCCAATCCGGCGACCGAACAGAATTTCGGCGCGCCGCCTTCGATTGGTTTCAATTCGGCGTTTGCGTTCGACTTTGACCCCAGCAATGGCATTGACCCTGACAAACAGGATTTTGAAGCCGTCGCCGTGCACGAAATCGGACACGCGCTGGGGTTCTTTTCCAACGTCGGGTTTCGCGAATTGATTCCTGTGTTGACGGTGAATGTTTCGCCCTGGGATTTGTACCGCTTCCGTCCGGGCGTGAACCTGACGACGTTTACCAACGGACAACGGTTGACGATCAGCGGCGGCGAACATCGGTTTTTTGCCGGTGGCGAAGAAATCCCGCTTTCGACCGGACGGCCTGACGGCACGGATGGCGATCAGGAACAGGCCGCGCATTGGAAAGATTCGGTGGTGCTGGGGCGTGCGCTGGGCGTGATGGTGCCGGGCATCGTCGTCGGCCAGCGGTTGCGGTTAAGCGCCAATGATTTGACGGCGATAAGCGCGTTTGGTTACGGCGTGCGTTCGGATGCAACCGTCGCCGAAGAGCTTTCGACGGATGACACCAGCATCGAATCTTCGCTGGCGCGCACCAACGCGTTGCTGGTGAACCGGCTGACTCCGGCGCGCTATCCGGCCAAAGTTGACACGGTGCGCGTGCGCTTTGCGCCGTTCACCGGTGGCGTGACGCCGGTTGGGGCTCCGTTGCGCGTGGTGATTTTCAACGATCCGCAACGACGAGGAACGCCGCCTGCCAATCCGACTTACCTATACGATCAAACCATCACCATTCCGACCGTGCCGGTTTCGCGCGTTCTGGAATTGACCTTGCCCAACGGACCGACGGTCAACAGCGGCGACATTTACATCGGCGTTCAATCGTCGAGCGCCAACGTCGTGTTTGGCGCGGACAGCAGCAGCGCGCCGCAACTGCGTTCGTTTGTTTCGACTGACAACGGCGGCAGCTTTGCGCCGTTGCGCGCGACGGTGAACAACGCCGAAGTGAATGTGAATTTGCTGGCGCGCGTGGTCGTCACCAGCGCGTTTGGCAACAACACCGCGCCCGCGCTCAGCGCGCTTAGTCCCAGCGCGGTCGCGCCCGGCGCACAGAATTTCACGTTGTATCTGACGGGCAACAACTTTCAGTTGAATTCGGTCGTGCGTTGGAACGGCGCAGACCGCGCGACGACCTGGCAGGGCGGGGGATTGTTGCAAGCGGCGATTACGGCGGCGGATGTCGCCAGCGCAGGCACAGCCAATGTCACGGTCTTTACGCCGGGGCCGGGCGGCGGCGAAAGCTTGCCGCTGAGTTTCAGCATCGCGGCCAACAATCCTGTGCCGACATTGGCGCGGCTCGATCCGGGATTGGCGGCAACCGGCGGCGCGCAATTGACGCTCAACGCCGTCGGCACGAATTTCGTGACCGGTTCGGTGTTGCGCTGGAACGGCGCGGACCGACAAACCACGATCACCAACAGCACGCAATTGTCCGCGACGATTCCCGCGACGGATTTGGCCAACGCAAGCACGGCCAACGTGACGATCTTTACGCCGGGGCCGGGCGGCGGCACGTCAAACGCGCTGCCGCTCAACGTGTTGCCGTGTGCGTATGCGCTGTCTGAAACCAGCCAGAATCTGAGTGCGATTGGCAGTCCTTCGGGCGTGGTGTTGACCACGGCCAGCCCTTGCGCGTGGACGGCGCAATCAGACGCTTCGTGGTTGACGGTGAATACGCCCAGCGGCACAGGCAAAGGCGTGATCACCTTTACCGCGCCGGCCAATCCGGGGCAAACCGTGCGTACGGGTACGATCACGGTCGGCGGGCGTGCGTTGACGATTCGTCAACTGGGCGCGCTGGCCAGCGTTTCGGCGGCGAGTTTTGCCGGGCCGCTTGCGCCCGAAAGCATTGGTGCGGCTTTTGGCGCGGGGTTGGCCAGCTCCACGCAAGTCGGCAACAGTTTGCCGCTGCCGACTTCGCTGGCGGGCACAACGTTGACCGTGCGCGATGCCAATCTGACCAGCCGGTTGTCGCCGCTGTTTTTTGTTTCGGGCGGACAGATCAACTTCCTGGTGCCCAAAGACACCGTTGCCGGTACGGCGCAAGTCAGTGTGCGCATTGACGGGACGCCGTTTGCCAACGGCAATGTGACCATCGCGGCGGTTGCGCCGAGTTTGTTTGCCGCCAATTCCAGCGGCAAAGACGCCGCCGCAGCCGTGTTGTTGCGCGTACGCGGCACGACGCAAACCTTTGAACCGGTGACGCGCTTTGACGCTGCGCAAAACAAATTCGTGCCGGTGCCGATTGATTTCGGGCCGGAAACAGATCGGTTGTTTCTATTGCTGTTTGGCAGCGGCATTCGCGGGCGCAGCGCGCAAACCGCCGTCGTCGTCAAATTGGGCGACATCGAAACGCCGGTGCAATTTGCCGGGCCGCAAGGCGATCTGGTCGGACTGGATCAGATCAACCTGGAATTGCCGCGCACGCTGAAAGGAAAAGGCGAGGTGATCATCAACCTGACCGTGGATGGCCGCGCGGCCAACCGCGTCACGGTGGCTTTTCAATAAGCAATAACCGCATCACGACAAACTCTGGCGGCGTAACCAGCAGGCGTAACGTGATACGCGTGCTGGTTACGCCGCGTTGTTCTTTGCCGGGGTATTAAACTGCTTGCAATCACTTGTGCGCGGCATAGAATGGCCGCCTGACGCACGACCAACCCAGCCCCAATGACATCAGTTTTGATTACCCCGGGAGGTTCAGTTATGCGCATTTCCCGCATTCGCGCAGCCGCAGGTTTTGTGTTGCTTGGTCTTGGGTTAAGTCTGACGCCAGATGGGCGCAAACAGGCTCAAACTGCCGCTGAGCCTGTCATTCCTTCTATTTCCGCCAATCAGATTTACGTGAGCACGAATTCTCCGCGCGGCGTTGTTACGCGCTCCGTGAAAGAAGAGGAAATCGCGCCGCCACGGCACGACGCGCCGTTGCACGAGCTTAAGACGCGCGCGTCGGCCAGGGCTGCGCGCAACATCCCGCAGGCGTTGTTCATTAACATCCAGGCGACGTCGCAACTGGAACAATATCCGCAAGCCAAAACCGCGCTTCTGAACGCCGTCGCGAAATGGGAATCCATTATTCAAAATCAAATTGCGATTGATATAGCGGTTGATTTCGGGTCGAACTATTTCGGCCAGCCGTTTGCCACGCCCAATACGGTGAGCGTCACTAACACGCAAGACGTTTCAGTTGGTTCTGCCACGAGTTATCGTCGGATTATAGAGGAGCTTCGCGATGCGAGCTTTGAGCCGCGCCAGGCGGCTTTGTTTGCGGCCCTGCCAAATGAAGGGCTGAACTCGGAAGTCGGTTATGCGGAATTTACTTCGTTGGCGGCTCCCATCGGTCGCGCGCTGGGCATCTTGCCCGCCAATCCTGATCCTTTGCGAGAACGGACAGTGGGCGCGACTCCTTCGATTGGTCTGAATGCAAATGGGAAATACGACTTTGACCCGCGTGACGGAATAGACGCCGACAAACTCGATTTTGAAGCGATTGTGATGCGCGAAGTCGGGCGGATTTTGGGCTTCACTTCCAATGTTGGCAACGGCGAGCTTAGACCGGAACGCGCGACGTACCTGACGACCTGGGATTACTTTCGTTTTCGACCGGGCGTGAAATTTTCGAGCCTCACTGAAGATGATCGCGCACAGTTGTCGGGCGGCGAGCACGTTTTTTTCGCGGGCGGCGAAGAGTGGCCGCTTTCGACGGGCAAGGCTAATGGCGCGGGGGGAGACGGCAACCCCGCCGGACATTGGAAAGATGATGTGTTAACGGGGCGTTACATCGGCATTATGGATCCCACACTGGCGTACGGTGAGCGCGGCGGTATTACGGCTGCTGACCTGGAAGCCATTCAGGTGATGGGGTATCAGGTGGCGTTGAATACGCCTGCGTTTGAAGTCGCGTCGCGCGATGACGGATCGCGCGACGCGACTTTCACATTGAATGGCGCGTTGGCGTTGACGCGCATCAACCCGGCTCGTTATCCGGCGCAGTTGGATTCCATACGCGTGCAACTGCCTTTGCCGGAAGACGGCGGCTCATTGGCGGGAACGCAATTGCGCATCGTGGCGCTGGTTGATCCCCACAGCACCGGACAGCCTCCGGCCAATTTGCCCAGTGCGCAATGGCTGGTTGATCGCACCATCACCCTGGCCGCCGTTCCTGAAAACCGGATGCTGGAAGTGATGCTGCCCAATTCGCCCACGCTGGCGGCAGGCGATTTGTATATCGGCGTGCAAGCCTCTTCGCCCAAGGTTTTGTTGGGCATGGATGCCAGTTCGACGCAATCGCGTTCGTATGTTTCGACCGACAACGGCGCAAGCTTCCAGCCGTTGCTGCGGGCTGACAGCAGACCGCTGAATTTGATCGCGCGCGCCGCCTTCACCGAATCGTTCGATGTCACGCCGGTTGCGGCCATGGAGATCGTCAGCCCGGAGAGGATTGTGGCGGGCAGCTCTGATTTTACGCTGACCGTTTATGGCAGAAATTTTCAGAATGACGGCCAGGATGATTTACATCAGGATTCCATATTGCTTTGGAATGGGCAGCGCAAGGTAACCACGGTGCTGAATGGCGGAGTGTTACAGGCCGAAATCTCTTCGCTGGATGTGGCGCAGGCGGGCACCGCGCGCATTACGATTCTGACCCCGACTTGGGATGGCGAGCGAGAATCAGCGGCGCTCAGCTATCAAATCAGTGCCAATAATCCAGCTCCCATCCTGACCAGGCTTTCTCCCGACGAAGCCGTTGTGGGCAGCGGACGCGTTGATGTCAGCGTGTTTGGGCGCAATTTTGTGCGCGGTTCCATCGTGCGTTGGAATGGCGCGGATCGCGGGACGACGTTTGTTAATAGCACCGAGCTGAGGTTTTCTGCTTTTACGGCAGAACTTGCAACGGCTGCGGTCGTTCCAATCGTGGTGTTTACGCCGGGGCCGGGCGGCGGACTTTCCACAGGGCAGCGCTTTCAGATAGCACCTTGTCGGTATGAGCTTGCGGCGTTGGCGTCCTCTACCAGTTCGCTGGGAGGCAGCGGCAGCGTGACGGTGACTACCGGACAACAGTGTCGTTGGACGGTGAAAACGGATGAGAGCTGGTTGCGCATCCCCACTGCGCAAACCAGCAAAACCGGCAAAGGCATCGTGTTGTTTGATGTGTTTCCCAACAGCACGCCTAACGGTCGCGCGGGAACGTTGACGGTGGCAGGGCAAACGCTCACGCTTCGTCAGGTTGGCCGTCTGACAACGGTTTCCGCCGCACGTTATATGGGCGGTGTGCCTGCGTCTTCGATTGGCGCGATCTTTGGCGGCGGGTTGGCTTCGACGACACAAGAGGCGTCTGGTCCTGGGTTGCCGCTGAATCTGGCCGGCACCGAAGTGCGCGTTTCAGACTATATCGGTTCGTTGCGTAGCAGTTCGTTGTTTTTTGTCTCGCCCGGACAAATCAATTTTCTGATGCCGAATGGCCTGAAAATTGACGAAGACCCGTTGTTCCCGTTTGGGCTTAGCGGGCGCATTTACGTGTACGCAAACGGTGTGCTGGCCGGAGATGGGTTTGTCGTGCTAGAGCGCGTCTCGCCAGGATTGTTCATGGCAAATTCCGATGGCATCGGGCCGCCCGCGGGCACGTTGTTGCGCGTTAAAGCCAATGGGCAACAGCAGTATGAAGACCTGGCTGTGTATGACGAAACGCGCAAACGATTTGTGTCGCGTGCGATTGATTTGGGAGAAGAAGGCGACAGCCTGTATCTGATTTTGTTTGGTACGGGGATTCGTCAGCGCAAGGCGCTGAATTCAGTAACTGCGAAGTTGGCTGAAGTCAGCGGCACCGTAGTCTATGCCGGGCCGCAAGGTTCCTATGCGGGATTGGATCAGATCAACGTGCTTTTGCCGCGCAATGTGCGTGGACGCGGAGAAGTACGTCTGGTCATCAATATCGAGGGCAAAGACGCCAATCAGGGGCGCATCACGTTTCAGTAATTTGCGCCAACGCGCCTTGGTTGCAACGCCGGGGGGAAACGCGTTGATTGCAGCAACACACGCTGTCGCGTAGACTCATCACGTCGAAAGCGGCGAAGCCTTTCGCCGCTTTCGACGTGATTTTTCTTTTCAACCGTGAACAGGATGAAGTTCCTTCCCACGCTTATTGGCTCTAATCACACTCACACTCACAATTCGCAATGAAGCAAAAACACGATACCAAACCGGCGCGATTTCCGGCGCCCGTTTATGCTGAAACGATTCTCAATCATAACTTTGCCGATGCGCAGCGCTACTTTTTCGCGCCGCTGATGCACATTCATTACGCGCACGGACTGATGTTGACCAAACAACGCATTCTGACGCGCGCCGAAGCGCGCACCATTCTGCAAGGCCTGGATGCGCTCGAGCGCGGCAAAATCCTGCGCGCCAAATACGACGGTTCGGTCGAAGACCTGTTCTTTTACATCGAACGCGAACTCAGCCGTTTGATCGGCGAAGAAGTCGCGGGCAAGTTGCACATCGCGCGCAGCCGCAACGACATTGACGTGACGCTCTATCGCATGAAATTGCGCGTCGAAGTGCTGACCCTGACAGAAGAACTGGCGGCGTTGCGTGACGCATTGTTGACGCTGGCCAAAGCGAATCTGAAAACCGTCATGCCTGCGCACACGCACACGCAACCGGCGCAACCGACGACGCTGGCGCATTACCTGTCGGCGGCGCTTGAATTCATCAGCCGCGACATCACGCGGTTGCGGGCGGCTTTTGCCACGATCAACCGCAATCCGCTGGGCGCGTGCGCCATCACCACCACGGGGTTTCCGATCAATCGCGCACACACGACGCAGCTTTTGGGATTTGAAGACATCGCCGAAAACTCTTACGGCGCGATTGGCGGCATTGATTATTTACTCGAAGCCGTCAGCGCGCTGGCGACTTCCGCCGTCAGCCTGGGCAAGTTCACGCAGGATTTGCTGCTTTGGGCGACGCAGGAATTCTCATTCATTCGACTGGGCGACGCGTATGTGCAAACGAGTTCGATCATGCCGCAAAAGCGCAACCCGGTGGCGTTGGAACACGTGCGCATTCAACTGAGCAAGGCGTTCGGTCAGGCGCAAGCCGTGATGACCAGCGTGCACAATACGCCGTTTGGTGACATCAACGACGTCGAAGACGATTTGCAACCGCTGGTTTATACGACGTTTTCTGATGCCAAGCGCGCCGTGAAATTGCTGGCAGGCGCGGTCAGCGCCATTGAAGTAGATCGTGCCGCGTTGCGCCGCAAAGCCGCAGGCAGTTTTTTGACGATGACGGAATTGGCCGACACGCTGGTGCGCGAAGAAGGGCTGAGTTTCAAGGCGGCGCATCGGTTGGTGGCGCAAACGGTCAAACGCGTGCCGGGTATTGAAACGCCTGCGGCGGAAATCGTGCAGGCGCTGTTGGCGGTCGCCGAAGAGCATCAGCAACCATTGCGCACACCGCGCGAAACATTGCTGCGCGCGCTTTCGCCGGAACATTTCGTGGCCGTGCGCACGGTATTGGGCGGGCCTGCGCCAGAACAAGTAGCAGATTTTTTGCGTCGGCAAAAAGAACGCGCCGCCGCCGATCAGCAATGGCTAAAGGCGAAAAACGCCTTGCTCGCGGCATTTCCAGAAAAGATCGAACGAGAAAAAGCACGGTTGCTGGCTTAAGCGAGCAGCAACCTAATCGCGTGCGATGGCTTTGGCGTGGATGGGCGCGCTTCCCGGTTGCACATTCAGCCAGAGCAACGCCCGGGCTGACAAATCGCCAAAAGCAGCAGTGGCGGGACGGCTGTCGTCCACGATTTGCACTTGCGGCGCAGTTTGCGGCGCGCCATTCAACGCGAATTCCTGCCAGTAAGATTGCGCACCGCCCGGCGGCGTTTCCGTCCAGAGCAGTTGCAAACTGGTATCGGTGACGCGCCAGTCAAAAGCCGAAACCGGAGTGCGCGGACGCGCCAGCACCTGTTTGGGTTGTGGTTGCCCTTGCGCGTTCAGCCTGACAAGGCATAGCTGTGAATTTTCAGCGGGCGTTTCGGCCCACGCTGCCAGAAAGCCATCCGACGTTTGGGCCAGCCGCAGCGGTTGCGCGGAGATACGGTTGATGTGGGCAACCTGCTGCGCCTCGCCGATGACATTCCTGCCTTCGGTTTGCGTCCACAAACGCGCCTGCAAATCACCGCCTTGGATCAAATAGGTGATCAGAGCCTTGTTGGCGTCTCCGGCGACGCTGGGAAATGCGAGCTTGCGACCGTTTTCGGTGACGGCGATCAGCGCGGCGTCGGTCTGTAACGGATTGCCGTCGTGTCCCAACGGCAGGAGTTTGATTGCCGGAGATGATCGATCCGGTTCCGTCCACACGGCCAGAAAACGATTGCCCGCCCAGGTGATTGCCGGATGCACCGCGCGCCGCGCCAACAGCCGCGCCGGAGGCGGCCCGCTGGCTGTGCTGGTCTCTGGCTGCAAATGCCAGAACCACAGGTCGCCACTGTATTCGCGCAGCACGACTACTCCTTGTCCGTCAGTGGCAAGCGCGAAATCTGTTGCGCGCGGAATTTGTGCTTGGCGTTCGATTCCGGGCGGCAAGGAAAGAATGAGCGGTTGACCGATGGTTTGCGTCTGGGGCGCATACCAGGCGAATTGCACCTGGGATTCGCGCCGCCACAGAACCAGCGTGTTTGTTTCGTTGGCCGCCGTCAGCAACCAGGGCGGGGAATTTTCGTTGTGTGGCGGCTGACCGGCAGAATCAGGCGCTTGCGCCGGTACGTGGGCGACTTCCGGGGCGGTTGCGGGCGAAATGACTTGAGGCGGTTCACTGCGCGGTTTGAAAGAAAAGAACAGCAGCAAAAACGCGACCAGCGAAATGGCTGCTGCCAGACTGACGCCTGCGGCGACAACCGCCACACGCGTTAGCGATTTTGCTCGTAATTCCAACCACTGGCGGCCTTGGCCGGAACTGACGCTGAGCGCAAAGCCTTGCCCAAATCCGTTGCGCACGGCAATCCGTTGTCCGAAAAAAGGGATGATCGCGGCGACGCCGCCTTGTGCCGAAGCCGTAGCGAACGGCGGTTCAGTCGCTGAAGACAGCGCGTTGTCTGTGGCTGGTACGGGAAGCAGGGCGAGGGATTCTGTGGGCCGCGCTTCCGGCGTCGTTTCGGATTCGCGCGCGGCCAGACGGCGCAAAAATTCCGGGTAACGGTCAAGTTGCGGGCTGGCAAGTTGCGGACTGGCAAATTGCAATGACGCGGCCAGGGTTTGTGTTTGGCTGATCGTGGCGAGTTCGGCGCGACAGTCGTCGCATTGCGCCAGATGCGCGCGCAACGACGCTTCGAGTTCGCCTTCGAGTTCGCCCGCCGCCAGGGCGACCAATAATTCGTTCACGGCGCGGCATTCGGTTTTGTACGTGTCGCTCATATTGCCTGCCATTAAACTTTCTGTTGCCGGGTCAATCCTTCGTATGCGTGGTGAAACTGTTGATACGCGCGTCGCAATCGGCTGGCGGCGGCTTCAAAACCGATGCCGAGCAACGACGCGACTTCGGCGATGGAATGGCCTTCGACCGCTTGCAGGATGAACGCGATGCGGTAATCCGGTTTCAATTTTGCGAGCGCCGCTTCGAGCAACATCGTGGCGACCAGACCTGCTTCCTGACCGGGTTTGGTGGCCAGCGCGGCCAGCGCTTCTTCGTCGGAATCTTCGGCACGGCGTGCGCGCTGATCCAGCAAATCGCGGCAATGGTTGATGGTGATGCGATAAAGCCAGCCGCGAAAGGTGACTTTCGGTTCAAACGACGCCAGTCCGCGATAGACCTTGATGAAAATTTCCTGCACGGCGTCTTCCGCTTCGGCTTGCGAGCGCAACAACGACAAACAAAGCTGCACGACGTATTGCTGATGCCGACGAAACAGGATTTCAAATGCCGCTGTGTCGTGGTCGTGTTTGAACCGACGCACAAGCGCGAAATCTTCCTGTTCGCTTGTTGCCTCCGTCTGAATGTGGGGGCCGGATGTGTCCGGCACACTGCGCAATCCCCTGCGATCTTTCATGCCGTTTGCCGCTCCTGACAACCTGTCTCTTGCTCCTGATCTCTCACCGCTGGTGCGTGTTGTTTGCAGACGCTCGGTTATACAACGGATGTCAGGGCGTGTCTTGGTCATAAAAAACAGGCTCGGCGAGTTTGACCTCACTGAGCCTGTCGGGATGCATCCGCATTGTTCTGCGGTTCATTTGTTGATTTTGCCACGGCAATTCGGTGCGCCGCATTGACAGAGTTTTTTGTCCGTGTGATACGACTCTTCGTAATCGAGCAGGATTTCTTCGCCCGGTGCAATGTCACGTTTGGCAAAGAAAATGATGTGCTCGTGCATGATGCGCACAAAGCAATTGGGCTGGCAGGAATGATTGATGTATTGCGTGCCGTTGCCGGTGTCGCGGCCATCAATCGCCCAATATGAATTGATGCCGCAAATGTGTATGCGGCGACGGCCTTTCAGCCGCCGGGCGATTTCGCGGCGCGAAATTTTCTCGCCGACATATTCGGCGATCTTGCGCCCCTTCTTGAACGGGGCGGTGGCAAAACAGCCTTTGCCATCAATGAGTGAGGTTTTGACTTCGATGCCGGGCGCGAGCGGCGCTTTGGTAAGTTTGGGTGGTTTCTTCATGTAATCGTTTAATCGTTGTGCTCAAAAGTATCGGTAATGGCCGATGATCTGCCAGGAAAAAAGAACGTCTTCCAGCCGCGCGCCCGCGCCGATGTTATGCACGATGGCATAACGATCCGTACCGGCGACGGCGATTTTGCTGACCAAGCCGATGTGCAACAACCCGCTGGGTAATTCCCAGGCCACGACGTCGCCGGGTTGATACGCGCGGGCTTGCTGGCTGAGCGGCAGGCTTTTGCCGCGCCGATCCAGCCAGGTCATCAGGTTGGCGACACGACGGTGATCAATATTGCGATCCGGTTTTTTCGCCCCCCACTTGGCCGGATATTTGGCAAAGTGAGCGGTCATGTCTTCGTGCAATTCCTTTTGCAAATCTACGCCGCCCTGGCGAAAGGCGCGCACCACAACATCGGCACAAACGCCACGTTCGCGCGGCACGTCGCCATTGGGGTAATCCAGCTTCACATAGGCCGGATCGTAACTGGTCGTATAGGTGATTTGTTCCAACGCGCCTGCATTGACCTTCTCAAGCGGTGTGGCGTTGGGGGCGACTTGTGTTGCGGCAACCAGTTCCTTGTCAGGCAATGAAACCGCTTTGGTGGATTGTTGCCACCAGCGGCATCCACTGAAGGCCAGACTCAGGGCCAGGCTGACAAATCCCACGTGCAACAGGGAACGGTTGTGTGCTTTGCTCATAACTTCCACCTACTTCCTGCGGTCAGAGACCATCTTGGGGCGCAGCGCGCGGCAGTGTAGCACAAGGCCACTTACTGTCGTTCATTCACACGGTTAGCTGTTACACGAAGCCCTGAACTTCGGGGCTTCATTGCGGCAAAATTTGCTGGCTGGTCGTGGCAGGACAAATTTGTTTGTTTGTCTGAGCACCCGCTTGACGAATCCGCGTTCGATCTGTAGTATCTGCCCTTCGTTAGAGCAATGCAGACGGTTCTTTTATGCTCTGACCTTGAGTTTGCGTCCCGTTCGTCTAGGGGTTAGGACACCGCCCTTTCACGGCGGCAACAGGGGTTCAAATCCCCTACGGGACGCCAAAGACTTTCCAAGTTCGATAAAAGACAAAATCCTTCAACTAAGCCACTGCTAGAGTACACAGCCGCAGCCATTGAGCTGCGGTTTTCGTATACCGTCCTGTTTTCTGGTTCAGCCAGACGAAAGGCTTCAACTGCGCCACGTCTGGCGTAGAGGCTGTTTGCCGTCACCGGCTGGTTTGCCTATAGCCGTTCCCCGCGAAGTCGTTTTTGCACACAGTCTCAGCGCAAGTCTGGCATTTGGCTATGACGCAAGAAAACTCCGAAAAAATCGGGTCGTCAGCGCTCTCACTTCCGTTTGCTAATTACCAACTGGATACGGCGTATGACGAAATGTTCACGGCGGCAGGAAAACCGCGCGTGCAATACGAGGCGCTGTATCGTCGTTTGCTCGACCTTGCCCCCAGTGAACTCAAACAACGCCAACAAACCGCTGACGTTGCCTTTCTGAATCAGGGCATCACTTTCACCGTGTATGGACACGGCGAAGGCACGGAAAAAATCTTTCCCTATGATCTGTTGCCGCGCATCATCACTGCCGATGAATGGACCACGCTCGAACGCGGCCTGACCCAACGCATTACGGCGCTCAATCTCTTCCTCAAAGACATCTATCACGACGAAAAGATTCTGAAAGACGGCGTTGTGCCGCGCGAACTGATTTACAGTTGCAAGCACTATCGCCGCGAAATGCGCGGATTGCGCGTGCGCCGGGATATTTATGTTTCGGTGGTCGGCACGGATTTGGTGCGGGTCAATGACGGGCAGTTTGCTGTGTTGGAAGACAACCTGCGCGTGCCGAGCGGTGTGTCTTACATGCTGGCCAATCGCCAGGTGATGAAAAAAGTCTTCCCCGGTTTGTTTGGCAGCTACAACGTGCGTCCGATAGACCATTACGGGCAGGCGTTGCTGGCGACGTTACGTGCGCTGGCTCCGCCCAGTCGGCCTGATCCGACCATCGTGTTATTGACGCCCGGCGTATTCAATTCGGCCTATTACGAGCACACGTTTCTGGCGCGGCAAATGGGCATCGAACTCGTTGAAGGCCGCGACCTGCTTGTTCACGACAACGTCGTTTATATGCGCACCACGGCAGGATTGCGACGCGTGGACGTGATCTATCGCCGTCTGGATGACGATTTCATTGATCCGCTGGCATTTCGGCCCGATTCGATTTTGGGGGTGCCCGGATTGTTCAACGCCTATCGCGCGGGCAACGTCGCGCTGGCCAACGCCATCGGCACCGGCATCGCTGACGACAAGGCGCTTTATGCCTATGTGCCCAGAATCATCAAATACTACCTGGACGAAGACCCCGTGCTGGCCAACGTCGAAACCTATTTGCTTGATGAAGATGCGCAACGCCAGCACGTGCTCGAAAATCTGGACAAACTGGTGGTCAAAGCCGTCGGCGAATCCGGCGGATACGGTATGCTGATCGGCCCGCATAGCACTGCCGATCAACGCGAAGAATTCAAACGCCGGATCATTGCCGATCCGCGCAATTACATCGCGCAACCGACGTTGGCGTTGTCGCGCGCCGCGTGTTTTATCGAAGGTCAGGTCGAAGCGCGCCACGTGGATTTGCGTCCGTACATTCTGTATGGTGAACAGATCACCATCGTGCCCAGCGGATTGACGCGCGTGGCATTGCGCCGCGGTTCGCTGGTGGTGAATTCGTCGCAGGGCGGTGGCAGTAAAGACACCTGGGTATTGTTTTGAGCCCGCAGCGCCCGGACGCGCTGCATAACCTGAAACCCGCAAGCAAGCTATGCTTTCACGAGTCGCTGATAGTCTGTATTGGTTGAGCCGTTATCTGGAGCGTGCCGAACACACGGCGCGTCTACTGGATTTGACGCTCAATCAGGCGCTCGATCTGTCGCCCGCCATCGCCGGCCAACGTTGGCAAATGGTGTTGGCCAGTTTGCGCGCGCCTGCGCTCAATACCATCAACGCCTATCAGCTCACCGATCATTTGACCTTTGATCTGAAAAACAAGGATTCGATTGTTTCCTGCATCACTTCTGCGCGCGAAAACGCGCGCCAGATTCGCGAACAGATCAGTTCTGAAATGTGGGAACAGTTGAACCAACTGTATTTGACCGTCCGGCGCGCGGATATTGATTCGATTTACTGGCAGCCGCACGAGTTTTATCGCCCGATCAAAGAAGGCGCGCATCTGTTTCAAGGCATCACCGATTCGATCATGAGCCGCGGCGAAGGCTGGCACTTCATTCAGTTGGGCCGCTTTATTGAACGCGCCAGTTCTACGGCGACCTTGCTCGACGCACATTTGCGCGTGCTGCTCAAACAGGGGGAACAAGCGGCGGGCGGGCACGATTATCTGTCGTGGGTGGCGCTGCTCAAATCCTGCACTTCGTTTGAAGCTTATTGTCAGGTGTATACCGCCGACATTCGCCCGGAACGCATCGCGGAATTTTTGATGCTCAATGCCGAATCACCGCGTTCGGTACGGTTTGCCGCCGAAGCGATTCAGAAATCTTTGGAAACGCTGGTGCAACTCACCGGCTCTCGTCAGGCTGGCCGCGCCCAACGGCTGGCCGGCCGCTTGCGCGCGACGCTCGATTACGCGCAGGTGGATGAAATTATGGCGGACAACATTCACGCCTATCTGGACAACATCCAGCGTCTCTGTGCGCAAATTCATAGCGCCGTGCAACAGCAGTACATTACCTATTCAATTGAAACCGCCCTGGCGTCATAACAGACGGCGGTCTGACAATGCGGCAGACGACGTGAACGGCTCATCGGCGCGCACTATGCCGCACTCTGCGAACCTCAACTGCGATCACAATGTTTTATTCGATTCGTCACGTTACACGCTTCGCTTACAGCACGCCCGTCACCGAAAGCGTGACCGAAGTCCGCATGCAACCGCGCAACGAAGGCAATCAGCGCTGTGTGAAATTCGAGCTGACCACTCAGCCGCGCGCGCGGATTCTGGGGTACCGTGATTACCTGGGCAATGTCGTGCATCACTTTGCTCATCCCGGCAAACATTCCACCCTGAAAATCACCGCCGAAATGACGATGGAAATCACTCCGGCTACGCCGTTGCCGGCCAGCCTGTCTGGTTCTGCCTGGCAAGAGCTGGATGCCCTCGCGCAAACGGGCGATTACTGGGATTTTTTGACGCCCAGCCAATTTGCGCGACCGACGGAGCATTTGCGTCAGCTCGCGCGCGAATTGGGCATCGAGCGGCGTGACGATCCGCTGTCGCTGTTGTGTGAAATCAACACCAAGATTTTCGAGCATTTCGATTATGCGCCGGCGACCACCACCGTGGATTCGCCGATTGATCACGCGTTAGAAGATCGCCGCGGCGTTTGTCAGGATTTTGCGCACATCATGTTGGCGCTCGTGCGCGAACTCGGCATTCCTTGCCGTTATGTCAGCGGCTACCTTTTCCACAACCGCGAAGACCACGACCGTTCCGACGCCAGCGCCACACACGCCTGGGTCGAAGCTTTTTTACCGGAACTGGGTTGGGTCGGTTTTGATCCTACCAACAATCTGTTGCCCAACGAACGCCACATTCGCACCGCAGTCGGGCGCGATTACGCCGACGTGCCGCCCACGCGCGGCGTGTTCAAAGGCGTCGCGCAAAGCGAATTGAGCGTGGGCGTACAAGTCGTTCCCGCTGAAGCTCCGCCGCCCGAAGAAGAAATGACGCCGATGGCAACCTGGGTTTCCGCTCCGCCGGTCGAAGACGATCAGCAACAGCAACAGCAGCAACAACAACAACAACAACAACAACAACAACAACAACAATAAAACATTTGGCAGGTTGGATAGCTAGCGGGCAGGCAGCACTGGCCTGACTTGCATTTGTGTGTTTGCTGCCAGAGGATGCGCAGGCAGCAGTTTCACCATTTGATTCCTGCAGGAAGGTTTCCACGCATGCGAAATTTGCTTTTCGTTTGTCTGGCCGCATTGGCCATCGGGTCGGTTGCGCGCTTTCAGCAATCTGCGCCCGGCGCACAGTTTTCTTTATCGGCTGACCGCGTGATTGATGTGCACGGACATTTGGGCAGTTATAAAGGCTATGACCTCGACACCGCGACATTGCTCAGCAACATCGAACGCTATGGAGTGCGATTGGTGCTGGTGTCGAATATTGACGGCGCGGAATTGCCCGGCACAACGCGCAACCTGAACGAAACCGAAGCCAATCAGGCGGCGCTCGAAACCATCAAACAACAGCGCGGCAAATTGCGCGGGTTGTTGTGGACGCGCCCCGAAGACGGTTCGCCTGACAAGATCGAACCGTTTTTGAAAAACGACAAAGAGCGGCTCTTTGTCGGGCTGAAAATCCACCCGGAGATGAATCACTTTCCTGCCGATGACGCGCGCGTAGATGGTTATCTGAAACTCTGTGAGAAATATCAGGTGCCCGCCGTCTTTCACAGCGGCAAACGCGGCAGCGATTCCGATCCAGCCAAAATTTATGCCGCCGCACGGCGACATCCCAAAGTACCCATCATTCTCTATCACATGGGATTTGGCCGCGATCACGCCAACGCCATTGCCGTTGCCAAAGACGCCGTGACCAAAGGCGATGCGCAACTCTATGTTGAAACTGCGCAAGCCGACCCCGAAGCCGTGCTCGATGCGATCAAACAGCTTGGCGCGACGCGCGTGCTGTTTGGCACCGACGCGACCTATTACGGCAAAGAGCATTACGCCCGCTACGAAAAGCTGGTCAAATTGCTCAAAGAGAAATTGTCTGCCGATGAATACGCCCAAGTGATGCGCGGCAATGCAGAGCGATTATTCAAACTGCGTTGAGCGTTACGCGTCATTTTTGATGGCCTGCCAACTTAGCCCGAAGCGCGCCAGATATTTGCGCAAACGGTCAGCGTCATTGGTGGTTGTTTTGCGTTCGCGCGAAGCAGTAAACAACCGTCGCCCGGCTTCAGACAGCGTCGGACACGCGCGACAAACGTCAACCACGCTGGCCAGTTGCAACCGGTCGAACAAATCCAGTTCCGCCAACTTGTCTTCGTCCAATAAGGTTTCAAGCAACGCTTCCGGGGTCGCCGCGCTGCGTGCAAGAGGCGGCGATGCCCAGGCCGATTGCAATCGTTCAATTTCCTCTTCCACCACTTGCGGCGAAATCCTGCCGCCCGGCGCCAGCGTCGCCATACGAATCACAGCGCTGTTCAAATCGCGAAAATTGCCTTGCCACAGTGCGTCCGTCGCTGTCGCAAATTTCAGGAAGCGCGCCTTGGCTTCGCGGCTAAAAGTGATTTGCGTGCCGTGCGTGCGCGCAAACTGTTCCAGCTCGTATTCCAAATTCGGTTCGATGTCTTCCACGCGGTCGCGCAAACTTGGCAAATAGAACGTCCATAGATTGATGCGCGCCAGCAGGTCTTCGCGGAATTTTCCTTCGCGCACCCAGCGCGCCAGATCGCGGTTGGTTCCGGCGATCAATTGAAAATCACTTTTGACTTCCTTGTCGCCGCCCAAGGGCAAAAACGATTTTTCTTCCAGCGCGCGCAACAGCATCGCCTGTTCGTCCAATCCCAATTCACCGATTTCATCCAGAAACAGCACGCCGTTATTGGCCGCGCGCAGCAATCCCGGACGGTCGCGCAATGCGCCGGTGAACGCGCCTTTAATGTGGCCAAACAGGGCTGACATGGCCGCTTCGCCGCGAATGGTCGCGCAATTGGTTTCGACGAAATCGCCCGTCACCTGATGACGCGCTTTTTTCAGATCGAAAATGCGCCGCGCCAGTCGCGATTTGCCTGCGCCTGTTGGCCCCATCAGCAATAACGGATTGCGCGACCGCATGGCGACTTCTTCAATGCGGTCAATCAGCTTGTTGAATTGCGCATTGCGCGTCGCAATGCCGGATTTCAAAAACGAAACGCTCTGTTCGCGTTCTTTGGCAAAGCGTGTGGCGATGCGGTCGTATTTCGACAAATCCAGATCAATGACGCGATACCAACCTTCGGTTTCGCGTTCGCGCCGGTTGACCATCGCGGTTTGCACCAGCTTGCCAGGGAAATAGCGCGCTTCGGTCAGCAGAAACAGGCAAATCTGTTGTACGTGGGTGCCGGTCGTGATGTGGATCAGATACTCTTCGCGCTCGGCGTTGAACTGATAGGCGCGCGCAAAATCGTGCAGCGCGCCATATACCTCCTCCAAGTCCCACGGGTCTTGAAACTCGATGTGCGAGGGGCGCACTTCGGTTTCGGGGGAAACAGCGCGAATGTCGGCAATGATCGTTTGCGCCAGCTTTTCATAGCGCTGGGGATAGAGCAGCTCATACCGCCGCACCAGCAAATCTTCCTGCTGGCACAGCGCCACCGTAGGCCGCCAACGATCCCAACGCTCCGGGCCTTCGCCGGCATCGAGATTCGGGCCGAGCAAGCCGATGACCACAATGTCTTTTTGAGCCATAGAATAAAATCTAACTCCTTAGCGAATCAGATAGTAATCCCTCGCTCGCATATTCGCCAGGCAATCTCCAACAAAACCCGTTCTGAAGCTAAATCTTTTGGCCAATCAATCAGTTAGCAATCTGTCAGGTAACGATTTTCAACTTGTGGCATCGCAAATGCCCTATTGTTTGCCGTCGAAAGCAAAGAAACGAATCAAGCGAAAGCGCAAACGGAAGTTGTATCGGAGGTGAACTAATGGCGAGCAAAAATCTTTTCAAAAGCATGGCCGGAAAGTTGTTGCCCAACGCGAACGCCATTAACGAAGCGGGCGGGCGTGCCTATCAGTTGTCGCCCAAAGCAGTGCTGGCGCAATACGCCGTGACGGGGTGTTTGAACGGGACGTTTTACGCCGATGCCGAAACGCAGCTTCAGAAAGTGCTGGAACTTTGTCAGACGGTTGACGCCGAGTTCATTGCCAAGCTGGCGATGTATGCCCGCGAACGCGGTCATATGAAAGATATGCCTGCGCTGTTGTGCGCGGTGTTGGCCGTCAAAGATGTGGCGATGCTGAAAGCCGTTTTCCCGCGTGTGATTGATAACGGCAAGATGCTGCGCAACTTTGTTCAGATCGTTCGCTCGGGCGCGGTTGGCCGCAAATCGCTCGGAACTGCCCCGAAACGTCTGATCAACGAATGGCTGGAAGCGCGTTCGGATGACGCCATCTTCAAAGACTCGGTCGGGCAAGCTCCCTCGCTGGCCGACGTCATCAAGATGATTCACCCGAAACCGAAGACCGAAAGCCGCGCGGCTTTGTACGGGTACTTCATCGGGCGGGATTTCAACGCCGATGCGCTGCCCGCGCTGGTGCGCCAGTTCGAGCAATTCAAAGCGGGTGAAGCGTTCGACGTGCCGAAAGTCCCCTTTCAAATGCTGACCGCTTTGCCGTTGGGCACCAACGACTGGGCGGAAATTGCGCGCAACGCAGCCTGGCAAATGACGCGTATGAACTTAAACACCTTTGCGCGTCACGGCGTGTTCGAACAGGCCGGATTGCCAGAGTTGATTGCCGACCGGCTGCGCGACGAAGGTGCGATCAAAAAAGCGCGCGTCTTCCCGTATCAGTTGTTGGCGGCGTTTACCAACACGGATCAGCGCGTTCCGGCTCAAGTGCGCGACGCGTTGCAAGACGCGATGGAAATCGCCATCAGCAACGTGCCGAAAATTGACGGCAAGGTGTATGTCTTGCCAGACGTTTCGGGGTCGATGCATTCGCCCGTGACTGGTCAACGCAAAAGCGCTACCAGCCAGGTTCGTTGCATTGATGTCGCGGCTCTGGTCGCGGCGGCCATCGTTCGTCGGAACCCAAACGCCGAAGTCGTTCCGTTTTCCGACGATGTCGTGAAATGTTCGCTGAACGCCCGCGACAGCGTGATGACCAACGCCGAAAAACTGGCCAGTTTGCCCAGCGGCGGCACCAATTGCAGCGCGGCGCTGGGCGAATTGAATCGCCGCAAAGCCACGGGCGATTTGGTCATCTACGTTTCGGATAACGAATCGTGGGTGGACAGCACGCGCGGTTGGATGGCGCAACGCGCTACGGCCACGATGAAAGAGTGGGCCGAATTCAAACAACGCAATGCGCAGGCGCGCCTGGTCTGCATTGACGTTCAACCTTACGCCACGACTCAGGCGCAGACGCGCGAAGACATTCTGAACATCGGAGGTTTCTCTGATCAGGTCTTTGACGTGATTGCGGAATTCGCCGCTGGGCGTTTGCGCGCCGATCACTGGATTGGCGTGATTGAGTCGGTGGCTTTGTGAGGCGACAGGTGACAGGTGACAGGTGACAGGTGACAGGTGACAGGTGACAGGTTTGAGGTTGCAGGGGGCGGAAATGAACAATCGCACCTTCAGCACCACACCTGTCACCTGAAACCTGAAACCTGAAACCTGTATCGAACGTGACGAATGCAGAAGGAACTACATCGCAACGGTAGAGCATCAGCCGCCCGGCGACGGATGGCTGAAGGTTGCGGGTTCGAACCCCGCCGACGCGCACAGAAATGCGCCTGCGTCGAAGCTCAGAATGTTTCTTCGATCCTTGTCGTCACGACTGTTTTTGCGACGAATGCCGATGGAACTACATCTCTTACAAGGACGAGGTCGCCGGGTTCGAATCCCGGTCGCTCCCACCAATTCAACGTATGGGAGCGTAGCTCAGTGGAAGAGCGCGGGTTTCATCTCCTTAGTCGTCGCAACCAATAGCGTCCTCAGCCGACGCTTGGGAATGTGCGCAGACGCATGTGCCGAGACTCGCTCTGGTCAGAGCGGTCGCCGAAGTCCGGCGCGTCCGGCGCACATTCCCGCGAATCAAGAATGCTCAGGCGTCCTCAGCCAAGTATAGGGAGGCCGCTGCAATGCCGCGACGAATGCTGGTGGGACTACATTACCTGACGCTAGCCGATTCCTTGGGTGCAAGCCCCAAGCCGGGTTACCACGGGTCTTGCAAAAAGACGTCGGCAACCTGTCTCACGCTCCTGGTCGTCGCAATTTTTGAAATCACGCCGGCGATGGCTGGCTTAACCCGGAGGTTTTTATGGCAAAACGAATTCAATTTGACGAAGAGTGCTTTCAACGAACGAACCAGCAAACGGCGTAAAGGGTATCCGTCCGAAACCAGAGTCAAACGAGGTCGCCGCGTAGTTCACGGCGATAAAGAATTGACCGAAAAGCTCGGACGCAACGACCCGTGTCCTTGCGGTTCCGGTCGCCGGTTTCAAGAAATGCTGCCTGCGCAGCAAACGTTACGATGGCTCACAGCGCGACCATTACTTTTAGAGAATGAGGTCGCGCAGGTTTTCGTCGCGTAGCGACGGCTGACTTTAGGCAGGTCGTTTACGGCCTGCGGGCGTAAGATTGAGATCGCCGTCCCAGCGGGACGGTTGAATGATGATTCGGATTGCGGTTCGCCGGAATCAGCCGTCCCGACGGGACGTGGTCATTCTCGCGCACATTTGCAGGCCGTAAACGATCTGCCTAAATTCAATTGCCGCGCTGCGGCAAAGAAACCAACAGGCTCGCGTAGCCGAAAACGGAAGAGGCGCACCGAAAACAGAAGCAGGGTAGTCACGGACAGAGGTTGAGGTAGAACCTATAGCGGCCTCAGAAATGAGGCGGGGATCAACAAGCAAGGGCATCGCGTTTTCCACACTGTCGGCCATGATGAAACGGATGATGGGTCGAATTCCATTAAAGGCATAATTGCTAATGATTTTCCACGTTCAGATAAAGGAGGCTCAATGACCGGAAACACTGTCGAATTAAAGTTGGTTCCTAATCCGAGCAACTTGAATCCGAGTGATAAGCTCCGTGATTTCTTACGTAACAACTTGGAGGAACTGAGCATTGTGGTTCAGCCAGGTAATCCTGAGCTACCCGAGTTTGAACTTTATGCGCGTGACTTCCTTCGCTTTGCCGAACTGGAATTGAACCAAAACTTGGAAAGCAGTTTGATTAATTGTGTTGGCCATCTCAAGCGAGCTATTGATTGTCAGCTAGATGTTTTCTTGCGCGTGTATGGGCTTGATAAGGTTTTCAATAAAAATAACCTTAAATTTGAGAAGAAACTGGATTTTCTGAGAGACGTTCGTGTTTTTAGCTCAAGGTCACTAACAAGGCTTAATACCATACGAAACAAGATGGAGCATTCGTATGAAGTGCCGAAGATTCAAGAAATAGATATTTATTTTGACCTCGTCTCAGCGTTTGTTGCCGTTCTTGAAAGAACAATTCTTCTTTGCGGACACGAGGTAGACTTAGAGTTTGCGTTAAACAGGCCTGACAATGATTGGTGCAGCCTGAAGTACGATAAAACCAAGCTACTTTTCACTGCTTGCTGGATATACAAAAGCCGCGGCGAAATAGAGGAACTTACCGTCACAATCGATGACCGAGATAGTTTTGCGTTTTTCTTTCGCGTTTTCATGCTGCTTGCTATGAGGGAGGCTCTCACAAGCGACGATTACATCCTTTCTCAATTGTAAAAGAAAAAAACAATGGCAAACACTCGTTACAACCTGATCGAAGTCGAAAACGGCGTTCCCGTCAAAGCCTGGACGAAAGGCGTCAAGCTGGAAGACGACGCAAAGAAGCAGTTGACCAACGTCGCGCAGCTTCCCTTTGTCCACAAGTGGGTAGCCGCCATGCCCGACGTTCATTGGGGCTTGGGCGCAACCATCGGCAGCGTCATCCCAACCAAAGGCGCGATCATTCCAGCGGCCGTCGGCGTAGACATTGGCTGCGGGATGATGGCGGTGCAGACTTCGCTGAACGCCAGCCACCTGCCGGACAACCTGCGCAACATTCGCCGGGCGATTGAAAAAGCCATTCCGCACGGGCGCACGGATCACGGCGGACGCCGCGACAAGGGCGCTTGGGGAGACATCCCGCGTCGGCAACAAGGCGTCT
>JAEUQO010000056.1 GCA_016789605.1 Acidobacteriota bacterium | reverse complement strand
ACAGCATACTCAGGAGACGCCCGGTGCGGGAGCCTCAATCCGAGCTAGCCGCATCCTCGAATTCAAATAGCTTGTCATCAAACGCGAAAAAGGCCGCTAAAAACGCGGGTTTGAGCAGCCCGTTTTCGCCAATGTCCAGTTTACTAATTGTGACTAAGCCGAAATGGGCTAAGGCAACCCAGTATGCCGAAGAGTATCCACCAATCTGCGAATTAAGCTCTAAGCCTGTGCAGCGGAGAAGCTGATCTTCGGCATAATTAAGACGTCTTAGCTTTGTCTCTGGGTTCTCTGTTATTTCTGCATCCCGTAAAGAATCAAAGGCTGAATTGATTTCTCGTAAAACAAGTTGATCGAATTTTTGCAATAGTATCTGAACTTTAGCCTGACTTTCAATAATGCACTTGACCAACTCCTCAGCTACAGGTGCTGCTACTTCAACGATAAGTTTTATTGTTTCTGGGTTGAGTGATTGGTTTGACTCAGGCATAGCTCCCCTAACAATGGTATTGTCGGGGCACAGACATGATTAGATCAGTGAGTGGACTTTGGCCTAAAGCCACCTCTAGCTTTAAAAATGCTATGGCAACAATGGCTAGGTTAGATTAGCGTGAGAATCGTCCAAATACAATAAAAATTTAACGAGGATGATGACTTTTTAGCAGTTTATTTACCGTTGACCGATATACAAAGATGCCGAAGAACATTCATTTTAGCGATCTTCGATCACGTCAGCCAATTCCCTTTCGCTGATCCGCGCATACTGCATTGAATAGGCCGCATTCTTGTGGCCAAGCTGCCTTTGCACAGCGGCAATATTACCCGTCTTCTCGATGATGTGCCGCCCCATTGCGTGCCGCGCTGAGTGCGGCGTCTTCCCTTCCACGCCGGCGAGCTCTGCCACTTCGTTCCATATCTGATTGACGACATTGACGGCCAGCCGCCCGGAGCTTTGCGCGACGGTCGCAGCCGGAAGAAAAAGCGCCGGTGATCCCCAGACCTTCCCATCTTCTTTTCGTTCATTCTCGATATAGTCTTTGATCGCTTGGAGTCCTTCCCCGCTGATCTGATAGCGATGAACGAAGCCGCCCTTTTCCTGAACGCAGAGGGCTTTCTTTTTGAAATCCACGCCCTCAAGGTTGAGATTGACCACCGCCGCCCGCCTCATGCCGGTTTCGAGGAGACAATAGATCACCGCCCGATTGCGCCAGGCTCGATAGCCTTTTCGCTTTGGTCTCTCTTCCCCGCCCTTGTTTCGATTGCGGTCTTTACTCTCTCCCCCAATCCGGAGCAGCCGATCGGCAGCATCCAGAATTTTGCGACGTTCTGCAGGAGAGCAAGCCCGCTCGATCTCCAAGCCGTTGCCGACCTTCAAAAGCGAAACCTTGCCCATCGGATCGCCCAGGACAAAGGGCTTGAGCTTATGCACCCACTTTGAAAAAGTTTTGAGATGCGCCATGACGCGGTTGATCGTCCGATCCGAGAGCCGCCGCTTGCCTTGCCCATCTTTGACATCAATCTCTTTTCGCAGCCGATCTTGAAAGGAGCGAGAGAGGCGAGGAGTCCAGGCCGCAACCTCATCGCCGCCTGTCTCTTCTTGGACGTAGGAGAGGAAGAGAGCCAGGTCACGGCGCTGGGCGGCCTGCGAACTGGCCGCCGTCGTCACTTCAAACTTGAAGTATTGTTCGATCCACCAGGAGAGGGAACAGGAGAGGTTGAGACGCAAGGTGACGAGTTCCGCGCCGGTGCTCTTTTCCGCCCCGGAGGGGGCGGGCAGCGCCTTCAAACTCTTTCGTGAAGCGTTTTGTAGGGGTGCTTGGGGTGTTTTCTTGGGCCTGAAAACACCTTATCACGACAAATCGCTTAAGGAAAGATACCTTTCGTTAAGCGATTTGGACACAGTCAAACTGCCGACGAGTAGTGTTCATCTCATTTGGAATTAGATATCCCGCGATTGGACATCGTCCAACTCTGCCCCAGGTCGCTTGAACGATAGATGCCCTCTTCATATACTCCTGCCAGCAATACCGACCCACTCCCTGCCATTGCAAAAATTTGCACACGCGGCGGTATGCCGCTGTCAGCCAACTCCAAACCGGAATCCGTTAGGCGATATATTCCCTTGAACCTTGTTCCGACAAAAAGCGTTTCACCGACCACAGCCAACGAACGAGTGTTGAGCAAACTTGACGACTTGTATTTAAGCTCCGTCCAGGTTTGACCTTCATTCGATGACATAAAAGCTCTGGTACCGCAGGCGTACAGAGTCTTTCCAATCGAAACCATGTCCCAAACGTCGCCTAGTGGCAAACCAGTGTCGCCCGCCCGCTGCCAACTTCCACCGCCATCAGTTGAGGTGAACAGGCCGGAAGCTGTCCCGGCAAGCACAGTCTTCCCCATCGAGGCCAGTGAGTGAACGGCTACATCTCCCAGTCCGTTTTTCGCCGCCGTCCAGGTAACGCCAGCGTCTGTTGAGCGATAGATGCCTTTATCCGTTCCGGCAAACACTTTTCCATTGTGCCCAATGGCGGCAGCGTTTCCACGCAAGCCGGACATCCCATTATTCGATACTAAATCCCAAGTTTGGCCATTGTCCGTCGAGCGATATAGCCCACCTAATGTTCCGGCGAAAAGCGTCTCACCAGCTTTCCCAAATTTATAGACGATCTTACCAACCCCACTCTGCATCAATTTCCAACTCTGCCCTTGATCTTCCGAACGGTAAATCTCACCATACCCATATAAGCCGGCAAAGACGTATTTACCGTGAGCCATCATAGATCTAATTCGGTAGTTCTCTGGATTAGATTGTTGACCGTCGGTTGGCTGTTGCGCTTGGCTTCCTGTAAAAGTGGCACCAAGAGCTATCCAGGCACAGAACAATAACTGCAGGCAAAGGCCAATCGCCTTATTTCGCCCATTGCCGTTTCGCATCTGTATGGCTTCCTCCAATCAAGTTTTCTTGCTTCCGATAGCGAAGGCTCTATGTAGCACCACCGTCTAGTAACGGAACTATTTCAGTCGCTTTCGTCTGAAGCGTTACCCATCACATCGCTATTCGTCAACACGCACGCTGCCACTTTTAGCAAGGCGAGAATTTTGAGTCTGATAAAGAAACTTTATGAACCGATATGAGCAACGTGTTTGAGTTAGTGTTTCTTGCATTGTCTGTAAACCTTGCAGCTAGTGTTGCGTTTATTTTGTTGTAGCCACGTTAGGCCAAAAGTCTCTTTGACTTCTACGAATTACCGGTGCGTAAAATCGCATCGAAAATAGGGTGGCCAAAAACCTCTTGAAAAGTGGGCTTCAAAAACCCAATAAAAACGCTGTTTTTCGCCAGTAAAATTGCTGTGACCGAAATCTAAGATTTTGGCCACCTCGAATATCCCATTTTTACAGGTATCCCGGCTCAACCCGTATTATGCGTGATGTACTCCGAAGAGTTATGAAGCACGCAACTTCAGCGTTCGTATCCGGCACTGTTTGACACCTTCACAACTTTTGAAGCTGTTCCGGCTGAACGCCTTGCTCCCGCTGAGGCTGAACGCATACACTGATTTCGTGTCGAAACGTAAAATACAACTCATATTGTGTGTAACTGGGCTCATAGGGGCGGCAGCGATCATACTGACAGGGATCTGGTCGGCGCTTGCTAGTACTCCCACTCCGCCCTTCATCGGCGCCGATGCTTTTATCGATCAGAACTGCGCGGTTTGCCATAGCTCTCCGACAGGTACTGGACGACTCGATCTTAAGCACCTGAGCTTCGAACCGGCCAATCCGGACAACTTTGCCATTTGGGTCAAGGTGTATGACAGGGTCGCGGCCGGCGAAATGCCACCGGCGGGAATGCCCCAGCCAGCCGCCGCTGCCCGCACGCAGTTCGTGAACGGTCTGGACAAGGCACTCACGTCGTGGGAGAAGAAGGTTGCAGCCGAACGCGGACGTGCTGGTCTCCGCCGCTTGAACAACTATGAATACGAAAATTCCATCCGCGATCTTCTCAACGTGCCGTGGATTCAAGTGAAGGGCAAACTCCCACAGGATGGCGAGTCGTATCGCTTCAACAAGACTGGGTCGGCTCTGGACGTCTCGCATGTACAACTGTCCCGCTACATGTCGACGGCCGACTACGCTATGCGTGCGGCCATGGCCGCCAAACTGGTTCAGCCGGAAGCGATCATCACGCGCATCTATGCTCGCGATGAACCCACGCTGCGCAACTTCCGTGCGCGCGAAGGCAACACCCGGAGCGATCGTCTCAATTTTCCTGTGCTCGATTCGCATGCGCAGCCGGATGTGCGCGCGGGCCGCAGTCCCATTTCGAGTCCTGAGACACGAGAACGTGAGGCAGTGGGTCGCGTCTCCAGTATCTTCTCAGACGCCGGCGGTTTCAGTTGGAGCAGCTTTCGCATCCCCAGCGCCGGGCGATACAAGATTCGGGTGAAGGGCTACTCGATCCAGGTTAGTGGCGGTGGCGTTGATCACTGGAACTTCATTGGTTTCGGCGCTGAAAAAGCCCCCTACTTATACACACCCACATACCACCGGCCAAACAGTGACGAAGTGTGGCCGGGGCGTCGTAATGAACCCATCGGAGTTTATGCCCAGAGCTCCGGGCAGTCGCGGCCCCTTGCTGAATTCGATTTCACGCCAGAGCCGACTGTCAACGAAGTCGAAGTGCTGCTCACGCCGACCGAAGTGATCCAGACCGACTGCATGCGGCTGTTTCGCACGCGCGTGAATGGCAGCGAACAGGAATACGTCAATCCACTGGCCGGGCCCGACGGCATACCCGGAGTGGCGTTCCAATGGATCGAAGTCGAAGGCCCCCTAAAGGATCCCTCGACCGACGCGGGTTATCGGCTGATGTTCGGCGACCTCCCCTTGCGTCGCGTTGAGAATGGTTCGGGGGGCGTCATGATTCAGTTGCCCGCGCCAGCGAATGCGACACCCGCAGGTGCCACAGGAGTCGGGCCGGGACGGCGATTCGGTCCGCGCATGCAGGATGTCGCGGTGGAAGTGGTGAGCGAACACCCGCAGCAGGACGCCGAGCGGCTTCTGCGCTCCTTTGTGGCTCGGGCTTATCGCCGCCCGGTGGAGGAAGCGCATGTCAAGCGGTTCCTCGACCTGTTCAAGCAGCAGTTCGCGCTCGGACACAGCTTCACAAAGTCTCTTCTCTCTGCTTACACAGCCGTGCTCGTATCTCCTGGTTGGCTCTTTGTGCAGGAGTCACCGGGCAGACTTGACGATCATGCATTGGCGACGCGGCTGGCACTTTTTCTCTGGAATTCGGAACCGGATGCCGAACTCCGTTCGCTCGCTGTTGCAGGGCGATTGCGTAATCCTGATGTCCTGAAAGCGCAGACGGATCGTCTGCTCAATGATCCGAAGTTCGCCCGATTTGTTGAAGGCTTCACTGATTACTGGCTCGACCTGCGGAAGATCGATGACACGTCGCCGTCCACGACTTTGTATAACGACTATGAGTTGGACGACCCGCTGAAACTTGCCGCCGTCGAGGAAACACGTTTGTTCGTGAAAGAACTGTTCCAACGGAATCTCCCTGCGCGCAACATCATCGAATCCGACTTCACGTTTCTGAATGAACGCCTGGCGAATCATTACGGCGTTCCCGGCGTTGCCGGAGCGAAGATGCGGAAAGTGACGCTACCGAAGGACTCAGTCCGCGGCGGACTCCTGACGCAGGCCAGTGTACTAAAGGTCACAGCCAACGGCACCACGACGTCACCAGTGCTCCGCGGAGTTTGGATTATGGAACGCATTCTTGGTTTCCACACTGCTCCGCCGCCGAGTGTTCCCGCCATCGAACCGGACATACGCGGGGCGGTCACGATCCGGCAGCAACTGGACAAACATCGCGCCGATGCAAGTTGCGCGTCCTGCCACCGGAAGATCGATCCGCCGGGTTTTGCGCTTGAGAGCTTCGACGTCATGGGGGGACAGCGTAATCGCTATCGCGCCAGTGCCGAAGGCGTCAAGCCTGAGCCGGGCATCGGCTTTTCAGGACAGCCCTACTCGTTCCACTACGGGCTCCCTGTGGATTCATCAGGAACACTTCTCGATGGCCGAACCTTCAAAGATATCCGCGAGTTCAAGCAGGTACTGGTCGCCCATGACATGGAGACGGTAGCGCGGAACATCGTGAGCCAGCTTGCCACCTACGCGACAGGAGCGCCTGTCGGTTTCAGCGATCGCCGGAAGATCGCTGAAATCCTGGTGAAGACGAAGCGCTCCAGGTATGGGCTCCGCGATATCGTGCATGGAATCGTCGAGAGCGAATTGTTTCAATTCAAATGATTCAGGTGAAAAGAAGCGTATGTTGAAATCTTCCAGATCAAACCGAACCTCCATCTCCCGGCGAAGTCTGCTGCGCGGCGTCGGCGTAAGCCTGTCGTTGCCGTTGCTCAACGCGATGGCTCCGCTCGCGGCGCGCGCCCAGGCTCCTGCCAAGCCGCGCCGGATGTTCGGCATCTGCAATAATCTTGGTCTGCTGCCCGGAGAGTTCTTCCCAACGAACGCAGGGCGAGACTACACGCCGTCGAGCTACCTCAAGATCCTGCAGGATTATCGCAAGGACTTCACGGTCTTGTCGGGAGTCTCGCATCCCAATGTCGATGGCGGCCATCCGTCCGATGTCAGTTTTTTGACGGCAGCGCCGCATCCGGCTAGCGGTTCTTTCCGCAACACGATTTCACTCGATCAGTACATCGCCGAGCGCATCGGCAATCAGACCCGCTTTCCGTCGCTGACCCTCGCCGTGAATAGTGGCGCTCGCTCGCTTTCGTGGACCGGCAGCGGTGTAGCCATTCCGCCGGAACAGAGCGCTGCCAGCGTCTTCCGGCAGATGTTTATGCAGGGCAATCCAGCGGAGGTGGAAGCGAAGATCGCAGAACTCGATACGGGACGTTCGATTCTGGATGCCGTTGCCGAC
>JAEUQO010000446.1 GCA_016789605.1 Acidobacteriota bacterium | reverse complement strand
GTTTTCAAGCCCTTTGTCAGTAAACCGCGTGTGATTGAGCGACAATTCGCGCAAACTGGTGATGGCCGCAATGTGGCGTAAGCCTTCATCACCCGTGTCTGTGCTAGCCAGATCGAGCGTGCGCAGCCGAGCAAGTTTCGTCAGTGCTTTCAATCCACTGTTGGTCAAATCTGTGGAACTGAGCAACAAGCGTTCAAGGTTCGGAATTTCGGCGATTGCCAACAATGCGTCGTTGCCGACAGATGCGCCGGTCAAATCCAGCGTGACCAGCGAGGTCAGCGGTTTCAGATGAACCAACCCAGAGCCGCGCACCAACGTCCCCGCCAAGCGCAATTCCTGAAGCTGCGTCAATCCTGCCAGATGCGCCAAGCCGTTGTCAGAAACGGTCGAATGGTTCAGATTCAATACCTTCAAACCGGTCAGCGTTTTCAACGCCGCAATGCCCAAATCGCCGATTTCGGTGGCTTCCAAATCCAGCCGTTCCAGCTTGGACAGGTTGGCCAAATGCGATAGCGCCGCATCGCCAATGCCCGTCGCAGCCAGCGAAATGCTGTGCAACGCATCGCCGTTAAATTCCGCCTTACCGCCCAGCGCTTTGACCCAGGCGGCGATGGCGGTTTCGCTGCTGTTCGCCGGACGATCCAAGGCCGCGCTTTTCGTGCGCGCCGTGCGCGCATTGACGAAATTCACCTGACAGTTCGGCACCGCCGCGCGCAACGCATCAACGCCTGTGCCGGTCACCTGGCTGTAGCGCAAATCCAGATTCGCAAGCTGTTTCAGCGCCGCAAGCTTTCCCAAACCGGCATTGGTCAGGCGGCTGCGGTACAGATTCAATTCGCGCAATTCCGTTAATCCGGCCAACACTTCCGCCGAAGCGTCTGTGATCTGTGCGCCGAGCAGATTCAATTTGCGCAGGGCTTTCAAATTGCGCAGGTGAGCAAGCCCCGCGTCTGTGGGTTTGATGCCGCTCAGATCAAGTTCTTGTAACTGCGTCAGGCCGCTTAACTGCTTCAAGCCTTCGTCGGTCACCAGCGTGTCGCGCAAATTCAACCGCCGAAGCTGTTTCAACTCCGCCAGCCCTTTCATCCCTTCATCGGTAAACGGCGTCAGGCTTAGGTCAAGCGATTCCAGGTTGGCGAACGGTGCAAGGCTGAGTTTTGCAATTCGGCACTGCGCGCAACGAAGCTCTCGCAATTCGGTCAAGCCAGTCAGCAACGCCAACCCTTTGTCCTGCACGTTAACGTTGGTCAGGAAGTGCAAACTGAAATGCAGTTTTTCCAGCTTCTTCAAGCCAGCCAGATGCTGCAATTGATCGTTGGCGTCCAGTCGGCTGCCCGCGCCAGGGTTCCAAATCGGCCCCGGCAGATACAGCTCTTTCAGGTTCGTTAGGCCAGACAGCTTTTCCAGGTCTTGCGGCAGCATCAACGTGCCGGTCAGATCAACGCCGGTGATGCGCAGTTCGCCTGTGGGCAATTGCGTGAGGTCGCCAATCGGGCGGCGGTCGCCGTCCAACATAACGCGGCCTCCCTGGCGAATCACCCATTCGGCGATTTCCCGTTCCGGCGGCGATGCCCCAACAGCCATTGAAACGCCGCACAGCAACAGCATCATTGTGCTTAACAGAATTTTCTTCATCTCAACTGCCCCGCCCTGTTTGGTTCACACCTTGTCTGGCAACACGTACGGGTTGCGGTATTGCCGTGTCAGCATGCGGTTGGCTTCGGCGTCGCCGGTGATGGTTTCGGTTTTCGGGTCAAAGACCAGCTTGCGGCCCACGCGATAGGAAATCTTCGCCAGTTGCGCCAAGGTGGTCGAAAGGTGACCTTCTTCGATGTCGGCGTGCAAATCCTCGACCTTGCGCGAACGCATCGCCGCGATGAAATTTCCGAAGTGGCTGATCTGGCTTTCCGCCGTCGGGTCAATTTTCGGCCCTGGCGCATAGGTCATTTGCGGAAAGCTAACGTCCATCAGCGCTTCGTCAACGCCTGCGGGATGCGGCCGTTTGCGCCGCGTCATCGTGCCACGAAACGCTTTCCAGCCGTCGTTTGACGCCAGATACCCTTCCGAACCGTAAAACATCATGCCGCCGTTGCGCGAAGGCGCAAGCAGGTTCGTCACTTCAAAATTCAGCAAGCTGCCGTCGGCGTATTCAATCGTGCCGATTTGCAGATTCGGCGTCTCCTGATCCGAATCGTCAAAGAATTTGCCGCCCGTGCAATGCACCTTCACCGGATGTTCGCGTTTGCCCAATCCCCAGCGGCAGACGTCCAGCGTGTGAATGCCGATGTTGCCGAGTTCGCTGGGTCCGGTTTCCCAGAAATAGTGCCAGCCGTAATGAAACCGATTGAGCGTGAACGGACGCATCGGCGACGGCCCCAAATACAAATCCCAATGCACGCCGGGCGGAACGGCGGTTTCTTTCTGACGGCCAATGCTCATGCGAGGCCGCGAAAAATCCGTGCTGGCGCGGTAAACCTTGCCCAGCTTGCCTTCGTGGAGCAAACGCACGGCAGCGCGATTGGGCGGTTCGCTGCGATACTGGGTTCCGGCTTGCACAATGCGGTTGTATTTGCGCGCCGCTTCGATCATCCGGCGGCCTTCGGTCACGGTGAACGAAATCGGTTTTTCGACGTAAACGTCTTTGCCTGCCTGACAAGCCCAGATGGTTTGCAGCGCGTGCCAGTAATCCGGCGTCGCGAGAGAAACGGCATCAATGTCTTTGCGATCAAGCAAGCGGCGCAAATCAACTTCGGTGATTGGACGATGCCCGGTCAGCTTTTCGACTTCGGCGACGGCGTGTGGAAACAGCCGTTCGTCTACATCACATAACGCGGCGATGCGCACATTCGGAAGCTTGGCGTATTCCTGAATGTGTTCCATGCCGCGCCAATGAAAGCCAACGACGGCGACATTGATTCGGTCGTTCGGACTGTTTTGCGCGCGCGTTGTGCGACTGGCAGCGGCGGCCACCGCCGTACTGCCCGCTTGCGCCAGAAAATCGCGTCGGGTCGTGCGTGACATTCTCTCTCCTCGTTGTTTGGGAACGCTCAGAACTGCAACGGAGTCGCGTCGTAGATATTGATTTGCGGCGCTTCTGCCGCCAATGCGCGGACGGTTTTGACAAATTCGCGCGAAGCGGGAACCGCAAAATGCGCTGCCAGCGCGGTACGATCCGTCCACTCTTCCAGAAACACCAGCCGCAGCGGATTTTCGGCATCCTGATGCACGGCGTGCGCCAGACAGCCTGGCTCTGTTCTGGATCGCCGCACGTGTTCGAGGCTGACGGCGAGCAAGGCCGCCAGAGAATCCGCGCGCGCCAGAATGCTGCCCGTAACGATGATCATGAATGCTCCTGTTTACGTTCCGGGTTCGACCGGCGCGGCAGACTCACAGCCAGGAACTTCTTGCAGCGTGTGAAACACGTGCAGCCCTTTCTGCCGTGCGATGTCCACCATCAAATCAGCGCCTTGAGAAGCGCCGCCGACGCGCAACACCGCGTCGCACTTTTCCAGCAAACGTTCAGAAATCGGATGAAAGATTTCATTGAACGGCGCGTCGCCAACTTGCGTTGAACCGGCCAGTTTTACCAGCGGCAGCGCAAACCATTCCCCCAGCACAGGCAAATGCCCCGCGCGATAAAGCGGCAACGCAAAGGCTTCCATTGCGTGAACGTTGGCAGCCATCCTGGCCGGATCGTCTCCCGTCCCTGAGCGGTAGGGACCGGCTATCAAAATCAACATCCTCAATTCCCTTTCCTGTTGAACCTGTGCTTATTGTTTGCTGACCGCGATGTAATAAAGATCGGTGGCGACGTCAAACTCGTCTTTCTTCAGCTTGGTTTTCAGCGTTTGCCATTCCGTCGTCGGACGAATCGTTTGCCACGCCGCCGCGCGTCCGACTTTGACCGGCAGGTTGAATCCGTTGACGTCGGCCTTCCAGCGATAGGCCACGTTGCCCGCCGCTTCGTCAAAACGCAATTCCAGCACAGGCAACGCCGCACGTCGCAAATACTGATCAAAAATCGGCGTCAGATTCCTGCCCGTCTGTTGATTGAAAAACGCCACGACGTCTTCGGTCAGGATGTTGCGATAGCGAAACCGGTCGCAATAAGCGCGCATCAGCTTCCACCAGCGCGCATCGTCATCCACCACCGAACGCAGCGTATGCAAAAACAGTGCGCCTTTGAAATATTGATCCTGCGAAGGCGTCTGGTTGACGCCGCGCTGGGTAATGATCGGTTGCTGGTTTCTGACTTTCGACTTGTAACCGTTGGTGTATTTCAACGCGTCGTCGTATCCAAACAGCGCTTCGACATAGACGCATTCGGCATAGGTCGCCCAGCCTTCCTGAATCCACATGTCCGAAATGTCGCTGCCGGTGATGGCGTTGCCAAACCATTCGTGCGCGCTTTCGTGAATGATGATGAAATCGAACTTCAGGCTGACGCCGACGCCGGTCCAGTCGCGTTCCAGATAACCATTGGCAAACCGGTTGCCATAGGTCACCGCGCTCTGATGCTCCATGCCGGAATACGGAACCTCGATCAGCTTGAAGCCGTCGCGTTTGAACGGGTACGGCCCGAAATACTTTTCGAACGCCACGATCATCGGCTTGGCCTGGGCAAACTGGCGTTTGGCTTTTTCCAGGTTTTCGGGCAGGCAGTAAAAATCCAGCGTCAGATCGCCCAGCGCATCGCTGAAATGTTCATAGGCGCCGATGTTGAGCGAAACGCTGTAGTTGTTGATCGGATAGCTGATCGCCCAATCCCAGCGCGTGTATCCGTCGCCCAGATCGGTTTTGCCTGTCAGCCGACCGTTGGAAACGTCGGTCAGATTGTTGGGAATCGCCACACGCAACCGCATGGTTTCGACTTCGTCTTGTTGCTGGTCCTTGTTTGGCCACCAGACGCTGGCGCCGATGCCCTGACAGGCGGTGTTGATCCAATGACGTCCGGCAGGGTCTTTGCGAAAGCTGATGCCGCCAAATCGCCCGGTCTCTTGCGGAAAGCCGGAGTAATGAAACTCTATGCTTTGCACCGCCCCCTTTTTCAGCGGCGCAGGAAAGTCCACAAACACCGTGCCCAGTTCGCGCGTGTATTTCAGTTCGGTGTTGCCGTGCAGAATTTTGTCTACGTTGAGGTTGGCAAACAGATCGAGCTGTATGCGCGTGTCGGCTTTCAACATGCGAAAGCGGATTGTGTTTTTGCCGCTGAGGAATTTCTTTTCCGGGTCTACGCGAATGTCGAGATCATACGAAAGCAAATCGTTGTTTGCGCGCCACGGGCCATATTCGCCGCGCAAGATGTCTGCACGCGAAATCGCACGCTGCGCCGGAGTCTGTGCCGCCGCCAGCGCGCCACACAACACCAGCGCCAGCCCCACCAATCGAACCACCTGAAAGAATCGCATTTGGGTTCCTCTGCACAAGTTTGGGAATGTTTGCTGAAGGCGGGATATTGCGAGCGGCGACGTGTGAAAGCAAGTGTGTTTGAACGGGTCGGCGAGATACAACGAAGTGCCTGGTTTACGGCGAAGCGGCCGAGTTCAGATTGCGCGGGCAAACGCGCCACACGAACCGGTCATTGACGTGGCATCTGCTTGCGTCATCTATCGTACCGACAAGTTGACGAAACCGCGCTGATCTGGCGCATCGTCTTTGGAAATCAATTCCCATTCAACCAACAGCTCACACTGATCTGTCTCTGAGGCTTTGAACTGACCTCTGGCGCAAAAAGATTCTTCCTCATCGGTCTGAAGCTCTTTCTGTAAGATCACTGCCAACTCGTTATGACGCTGCCGATCTGCGGGCAACGCCGGATGCGTTTCCAGAGCCACTTCGTTCCGCTCATATGCAGCTTGCCAGCGCTTCCAAATCGCCCAATCTTCAAGCGCAAGCGCAACGATTTCGGCAGCCAGGGGCGTCAGCAAGAAAGTATCCGCAAGCTCGGTTTCCAAATCTGACCAGCGCGATTCATACCAATGCGGTTTGCCGTGAAAACAGGCAATCCCTTTCCGTGGTCCGTCATACCACTCATTGAATGTAAAAACCGGCTCGAACAGATTCCCTCCCTTTGCGCTGCAAGTGTTTCGACGTTCGCTCTGCTTCGAGATGTGGCATCGCCAGGTTTTGTGTGCTGAGAGGTCTGCCTCCTGGATGGGCTGGCATTAGCACCGGCTTGGCACTGGATGCGTCACCGAACCAGCAAGGCGCTTTCAACCGTTCGCAGTCGCTGTGCGGTTGTCCCCCGTGCTTCGATCACTTTTGGACGCGAGGTCGTGAAAAGGCCCAAATCGTCATCAAGCAGGATGCCCGCAAGACGTTCGTCAACGGCCCACCGCAGTTTCGGGTCCTCGACATCTCCGGCGCTGGCCAGCTCGCCCTCAAGCGGGAG
>JAEUQO010000424.1 GCA_016789605.1 Acidobacteriota bacterium | reverse complement strand
TTGGCGCGCGCCGTCGTCGCCGACGCACAATTGACGGAGGAAGATTTTGCGTAAACGAAAAGTCTGTGTGGTGCTGGTTGACCGCGCCAATTATGGTCGTTTGAAACCCGTGATGACGGCGATTCAAAAACGGCCCGAACTGGAATTGCAAATCATCGCGGCTGGCACGATGGTGCTGGAACGGTTTGATCAACCGGTGAATGTGGTGCGGCAAGACGGCTTTCAGGTTGCTGGCGAAGTCTTTCTGGAATTGGAAGGATCAACGCCCGCAACGATGGCGAAATCGGTCGGGTTTGGCGTGGTCGAATTTGCCAGCGAATTTCAGCGCCTGAAACCTGATGTGGTGTTGCTGATCGGTGACCGTTACGAAGCGCTGGCGGCTGCCATCGCTGCGGCATATATGAACATTTGCATCGCGCACATTCAGGGCGGCGAAGTTTCCGGTTCGATTGACGAAAGCGCGCGCCACGCCATTAGCAAATTTGCGCACTTCCATTTTCCCAGCACGAAACGTTCTGCCGAATACCTGGTGCGCATGGGCGAAGCGCCCGAAACAATCTTGTCTGTCGGCTGTCCGTCGTCCGACATCGCGCGCGAATTCGACCCGACCTTGACGCCCGAAGTGCTGCACCTCGGCGGCGGCGGCGCGACGATTGATATCGAGCGTCCGTTCTTGCTGGTGCTCTTTCACCCGACCACTACCGAATTTGGCGGCGAACGCACGCAAATGGAAAACCTGCTGGAGGCGTTGCGCCGGTTGGCAATGCAGACGGTCTTGCTCTGGCCGAACATTGACGCCGGATCGGATCACATCAGCAAAGCGATCCGTACGTTTCGCGTCAATCAACAACCAACCTGGTTGCGCACCTTGACCAACCTGACGCCCGAAAACTATCTGAAGGTGTTGGCCAATGCCGCGTGTGCAATTGGCAATTCCAGCAGCTTCGTACGCGACGCGGGCTATTTCGGCACGCCCATTGTGTTGTGCGGCAAGCGGCAGGAAGGCCGCGAAACCGACGCGCATGTAATGCGCGTAGCGCCCTTGGCAACGGCGATTTTTGACGCCGTTCGCGAACAACTCGACCACGGCCGTTACGAACCCAGCAAGCTGTATGGCGACGGCTATGTCTCCGAACGCATCGCCCGATCGCTGTGTGATTTGCAGCCGTATGTGCAAAAACGACTGCACTACATTTACCAATAAGCTTGCCAGCCAACCGTCAACTCCCCGAACACGCTATGAATTCGTCGCCCAAACTTTCCATCGTGATTCGCTGCCGCAACGAAGCGCAAAGTTTGCGCAATGTGCTGGCGGCGCTGCGCGCGCAGCAATGTGATTTCGCGTGGGAAGTCGTACTGGTAGACAACGAATCCACGGACGACACGCGCTCGCTGGCCGAAACCTTCGGCGCGCGCATCGTCACGCTCAGCCGCGCGGAATTCAGCTATGGACGCGCCATCAACGTCGGCGTACAGGCGGCGCGCGGAGAACTGGTTTTGCTGCTCAGCGCTCACGCGTTGCCCATCGGCGCATATTTTTTAGCGAGCGCAGTTGCGCCGTTCAGCGATCCGCAAATGGCTGCGGCGCGTTGTCTGCTCGTGACCAGTCCACGCCAACTCGCCACCTGGTATCAACCCAAAGACATTCAATATGCGTCTGCCGCCGAACAACGTCAGGCTGAATCTGGCACGGCCTGGGTGGGCGAATATCCGACCGGCGGTTGTTGCGTGATCCGCCGCGCTGTCTGGGAAGAGGTCAAATACGACGAAGAACTGGAATCGAACGAAGACAAGCTTTGGGCGTCACAAGTGCTGGCCAAAGGCTACAAGATTCGTTGCTGCGCCGAAGCGCTCTGGATGTACACGCGCAAATATGGCCGCCGCGAACGCTGGCTGCGCGAAAATCGTCAGCACTTGTCGCTCTATCGCATCACCGGACGCGCGCCGCTCGGTTGGGGGCAATATCTGAAACTGGCAGTCAGAACCTTGCTGGCGGCTCCACTGGTTGCCATTCGCTATATCGCCGACAATCTGATCTGGAACACCTATCAAGTGACCATTCCCTGGCAGGCCAAACGCGCACCGAAACGCGGCAGTTTTTCGGAGTTTGAACAACACCGCTGACACGCATGCCTAGCTCTGCAAACAATTCCCAATTTGAACCACGCCCGGCGCTGTTGGCGGCAACGTTGCTGTTTGCGGCCTTTGCGATTTGGGGCAGCCCATTTCTGTTCGACTATCTGAACAGCGGCGACCAACTGACGCCGTTGGTGCAAACAATTGAGCCGGGGCTTTTTCCCAATGATCAGGATGTCCCCGTGTTGCGCGCATTCAAAAGCGGCTTTTACCTGCTGCTCGCACAAGCGCTGCGCCTGGCCAGAATCGCGCCGCAACAGACAGAGCCCATCGTTTATGCGTTGTATCTGATTTCAAAGCTGCTGTTGCTGGCCGGAATCTGTTATGTGGCCTGGGCGCTCAAACGCGATCCGTGGTTTCTGGTCGTGCTGGTCGCCTGGTGTTGTCATCAGAAGCCCGCCTTGCTGGGCAGCGTGACGCTCTTTCTGCCGCTGCTGACGCATAACGAAGTCGCATTGATTCTGGGCTTATTCGCGCTCGGCAGTTTGCTCCGACAACGTTGGTTCTGGTTCTGGTTGCTGACGGGTTTGGCAGTGCTCGTGCACGTGCTGGTCGGCTTGCAGTTCGCGCTGTGTTTTGCTCCGCTGCTGTTTTGGCGGCGGCAATTTGGCAAAGGATTTTGGCCGGGACTGGCCGTATTCGGGCTTTGCTGCCTTGTCTACCTAACAGCGCTTGCGCCACCACCGTTGTCGGCAGAAGAAATTCCGCTGTTTCGTTCGCTGATCGGCAGCACGGGTCACATCTCGCTTTTCAGCCAGGGCTGGCAAGCGTGGCTGGGATTTGCCGCCATCTTCGGACTGGCGTGGGCGGCGTATGATCGCTTCTTACGCCACGAAGCAAAGTTCGCATTCTTATTACAAGCCGCAGGCTGCGGCGCAATGATCGGGAGCGTGCTTTCGCTGGCGGCAGTGCTCAGCGGCCAATTGCAACTGATGCAGTTTCAGCCCATGCGTGTGTTTTATTGGGTGACGCTGCTGTGCTTTATGGTGATCGCGGCGGCCATGGTCGAAGCGTTCAAAGCGTCGCGGCTGGCGGGTTTGCTGCTCGCTTCGGTGTTGGTGTTAACCACGCTGAATTCCATCCTGTTGCTGCCGTTTGCACTCCTGGCTGTCTGTTACTTTTTGGCACAACACTGGCGCGGCCAGTCAGATTTTCTGATTGCCGGTTTGGCGGGAGTGATTCTGTTGCTGGCCGTGGCAGGTATCGTGGCGGCGTGGGCGCTGGGCGAACGTCAACCGGTGGCGTCGTTGCGTTCGCCGCAATTGCTGTTGCCCGGCGCGCTTTGTCTGGCGGTGTTATGCCTGCCAAGTGTGAAGCGCTGGTATCTGCCGCTGTCGTGGAGCTTGATCATCTACTGTTTGCTGACGGCGTCGTTGTACCGTCATAGCTATTACGCGCGTTGGACTGATCCTGACTGGCGCGCAGTACGGTTGTGGTGCCAGGCCAATACGCAACCGACAGATCGTTTTTTGACGCCGCCGGATCAAGCGCCATTTCGCCTGCTGTCGTTGCGCACAACCATCAGCGAGGCCATGCCGCGCCTGGTGTGGCTTTCGCCTTCTCGGTATTTGGAAAACCGCCAAGTCGCTGAACGCGCCAGCGTAGGCTATGCCGCGACGACCTGTGCGCCCGATTACCTGTTCGCGTTGGCACAGGAATGGAATTGCCAATATGTCGTGGCGCGCGGCGCTTACGATGACAAATTCCAGCCACTGTTTCGCGCCGGAAAATACAGCGTGCTGAAAGCGCCTGTCGCGACAGAAAGGCCGCAACCATGATTCGTGTGCTGGGTTTGATTCCGGCGCGCGGCGGATCAAAAGGCGTGCCGGGCAAAAACATCAAGCTGCTGGCGGGAAAACCGCTGTTGGCGTATACGGCAGCCGCTGCATTGGCGGCGCAACATTTGTCTCGCGTCGTGCTCAGCACCGACGATGAACAAATCGCCGCCGTCGGGCGCGCCTGCGGCATTGAAGTTCCCTTTTTGCGCCCGGCGGAATTGGCGCAGGATCATTCGCCGACACTGCCCGTCGTGCAACATGCGCTGCGCACGCTCGAGGCCGCCGGAGAACAATTCGATGCCGTGTGTTTGTTGCAACCCACCAACCCGTTGCGGCGCGCGGTAGACATTGACGCCTGCATCACGTTGTTTGAACGCGAACAGGCAGATTCCGTGGTGACAGTGTTGCCGGTACCGGCAGAGTACAATCCGCACTGGGTCTACTTTCGCGCGGCGGATGGCAGCTTGCGGTTGAGTACGGGCGAGAGCACGCCCATTCCGCGTCGGCAAGCGTTGCCGCCTGCGTTTCATCGCGAAGGCTCCGTTTATGTGACCCGGCGCGATGTGATTTTAGAAGAAAACAGTTTGTATGGTCAGCGTGTGCTGGGTGTCGAGCTCGATCCCACGCGTAGCGTCAATATTGATACGCCTGATGATTGGGCGCACGCAGAAGCGTTACTACAAACTACAGGTTAAATTGACGGCGTCAGCCTTTCCCCACGGGCAACGCGATGTCATCCCCCCACAATTATGGTTGGTCCCGCGCTTGGCGGCGTTGGGATGAACGACTGCAAAAAATTCCGCTGACTGCGACGTGCACCGCGCTGTTTCTGCTCGCGCTGGCGATCAGAATCGGACTGGCGCTGGCGCTGAAACTGCACGCGGCGCCGCGTTACACAGAGTTTGAGCGCATCGCGTCGTCACTGGCCTTGTCGGGTTTGTTCGGCAATCCCTATCTGATCCCGACCGGCCCGACAGCGCATCACGCGCCGCTATACCCGCTGATTCTCAGTGGGCTTTATTCGCTCTTTGGCACAGGAACAAGCGGCCGCACCGCGCAATTGGTTTTCAACGCGTGTGTCGCGTCGTTGCAATACGCTTTGCTGCCGGTGGTGGCCGCCGTCACCAAACTGCGACACAGCGTCGGAGTGCTGGCAGGAATAATGGGCGCGCTGTTGCCGCTGCATTACCTGATCGAAGTCAACAGCGTTGAATCGCTGGCGGCAACGGCGCTGATGCTGCTGGTTCTGCTGACGCTGCGCGCGTGGCAGCAAACAGAATTCTCCTGGTCGCTGGTGACGTTACACGGGCTGAGCTGGGGCGCGGCGCTGTTACTAGCGCCGACGTTCTTGCTGATTTTTCTGGCGCTCGGCTTGGCGGGATATGCGCTGGCGTTGTCGCGCAGCAATTGGCGCAAACATACGATGCTGCTCTGTTGCCTGATGGCGCTTACGCTGCTGCCCTGGACGGTGCGCAATTACAAGCAATTCGGCAAATTCTTTTTTGTGCGCAACAACCTGGGTTTGGAACTGAGCGTTTCGCATAACGATCGCGCGCGCGCCGCCATTGACGACAACGAAAAATCCGGCGCGTATCGTGGGCATCCATTTTCCAGCGAAGCGGAAGCGCTGAAGGTCAAACAGATGGGCGAAGCCGCTTATGATCGCGAAAAAATGCGCGCCGCCAGCAACTGGATCAGAACCAATCCGCTGCGCTTTCTGAATCTGACCGTGTTGCGGGTCTTTTATTTCTGGTTTCCCAAAACGACCCGCCCGGCACAAATGCTGGCGCTCTGGGCGCTGACGCTGACCAGCATCGCCGGATTGCAACAACTGTTTCGTGAGAATCGCTCGCTGGCCTGGCTGATGACAACGCTCTGGCTGAGCTTTCCGTTCACGTATTACTTTCTGCAATCTTCGGTGCGGTATCGCTTTCCGTTGCATTGGACGTTTTTGCTGCTGTCGGCCCTGGCAGCCAGCCATTTTCTGACGCAAAACCATGTGTGGCATCGCCGGAATCTTCGGCACTAATTGGCAGCAATCCCAACTGGCGGCCATGATCGCACGACAACGGCATCGCGGGCCGGATGCAGAAGGCATGCTGGTCACCTCTGATGGACAGGCCGGATTGGGTCATAACCGCCTAAGCATCATTGATCTGTCAGACGCCGGACGCCAACCGCTCGGCAATCACGACGGTTCTTTGCAAATTGTCTTCAACGGCGAAATCTATAACTACCTGGAACTGCGCGCCGAATTGCACGAATACCCGTTTCGCACGCAAACCGACACGGAAGTCCTTCTGGCCGCGTATGAGCGTTGGGGCGAAGCCTGTCTGGATCGCTTGCTGGGCATGTTCGCCTTTTTGCTGTGGGATGCGCGTCAGCAAAAGCTGTTTGCCGCGCGCGATAGGTTCGGCGTCAAACCGCTGGTCTATCACCAACAAACTGACGGCACGTTGTTGCTGGCCAGCGAAATCAAGACGCTGCACGCGGCAGGCGTTCCCGCACAGCCGGACGAAACGACCTGGGCGACATATCTGACGCACGGATTGCACGAACATTCCGCACAAACGTTTTGGGCCGGAGTCAGTCATTTGCCGCCCGGGCATTCCCTGATCTGGCAACGCGGCGAGCTGCGCATCAAGTGTTGGTACGATCTGGCGGAACGCGTTGGCCAGACAGAAGATTCGCGCCCGGAAACGACCGTCGCAGAAGAATACTTTTCCCTGTTGCTTGACAGTGTGCGATTGCGCTTTCGCGCGGATGTGCCTGTCGGCATCAATTTGAGCGGCGGGCTGGATTCTTCGACCTTGTTGGGCGTCGTGCACGCAGTGCAAGGCGCTGAAAGTCACGTGCGCGCGTTCACGTTCACCTGCGGCGATCCGCAATATGACGAATTGCCGTGGGTGCAACAAATGCTCGCGCAAACCCAACATCCGCTGACCGTTTGCCAGTTAAGCGCCGCAGAAGTGCCTGAGCTGGCAGCGTCCGTGCAAGCCGCGCAAGACGAACCTTTTGGCGGTTTGCCGACGCTGGCGTATGCGCGACTGTTTGAACAGGCGCGCGCCCAAGGCGCGCTCGTGTTGCTCGACGGACAAGGTATGGATGAGCAATGGGCCGGGTATGATTATTACCGCGCAGCAAGTGGCGCGGCATTGGTGCAAGGAACCAAAGAAAGTCCTGTGCGCCCGGAATGCCTGACACCCGAATTTCGTGCGCTGGCGCAATCGTTCACCGCGCCGCAACCGTTTCCCGACCGCTTGCGCAATCTGCAATACCGCGATGCCCGTTGCACCAAAATCCCGCGCGCATTGCGGTTCAATGATCGTGTTTCGATGCGCGCTTCGACGGAGTTGCGCGAACCGTTTCTCGACCATCGTCTTTTTGAATTGGCCTTGCGCCAACCGGCGGCGCGCAAAATCAACGGCGAACAAGGCAAATGGTTGTTGCGCAAAATTGCGCGTGAGCTGTTACCAACGCGCGTCGTCGAAGCGCCCAAACGTCCGTTGCAAACGCCGCAACGCGAATGGCTGGCAGGCCCGTTACGAACCTGGGTGAGTGATTGTCTGGCAACTGCCAGCAATGGGTTTGCGCAAAGCTGGCTGGAAGCAGCCCAGGTCCAGCGCGCGTGGCAGCAATATCAGCAAGGCGCACAAGACAACAGTTTTTATCTTTGGCAATGGATCACGCTGGGCTTGTGCAGCGATCTGAAAACCCATCCGGCAACCAGTCTGAGCGCCTAGCCGCGCGCCTGCCGGTGACACAACTTTATGAGTGATTTACGAATTCAAGCGGAAGGTATTTCCAAACGCTACACGCTGGTGGGCAAACGCCAGCGTTACAAAACACTGCGCGACCAACTGGCCGAAACGGCGCTGGCTCCGGTGCGATTGCTGAAATCAGCATTCCGACGCTCTGACGCCAAAGCCGACCCGAGCGCCAATTCATTCTGGGCGCTGAACGACGTGTCCTTTGAAGTCCGGGCGGGCGAAGTCATCGGCGTCGTCGGACGCAACGGCGCGGGCAAAACAACCTTGCTCAAGATTCTGTCGCGCATCACCGAACCGACACACGGACACGCGACGATTCACGGGCGCGTCGGTTCCCTGCTCGAAGTCGGCACCGGATTTCACCCGGAACTGAGCGGGCGCGAAAACATCTTTTTGAACGGCGCGATTCTGGGCATGCGCAAAACCGAAATCGCGCGCAAGTTTGACGAAATCGTTTCGTTTGCCGAAGTCGAGCGCTTCATTGATACGCCGGTCAAACATTATTCCAGCGGTATGTATATGCGTCTGGCCTTTGCTGTCGCGGCGCATCTGGAACCGGAAATCCTGCTGGTGGATGAGGTGCTGGCGGTTGGTGACGCCGCCTTTCAGAAAAAATGCCTGGGCAAGATGGGCGAAATCACCAAGGAAGGCCGCACCGTGTTGTTTGTCAGTCACAATATGGGCGCGGTGCGTTCGCTCTGTAACAAAGGCTTGTTGCTAAGCGAAGGCCGCCTGGTCGAAGCGGGCGACATCAGCAAATGCATTGAGAACTATTACCGTTTGATCGGCGCAGCAGCGACCGACACCAGCGAAGGCAGCGCGGCGCACGCGCGTTTTGGCCCGCTGTTGCTCAACGAAACCCTGGATAACACCGTCGCCCAAGGCGAAGCGTTTGAAGTCGCCACCACCTTACAAGTTGATCCGAACATCACCGGTTTCAGTTTGTACTGCATGCTCGAAGACATGAGCGGCAGCCATATCTTTCACCTGCGCGAAGAAAGCAACGAAATCGGTTGGGATCAATCCATGCCTGCGGGCCGTTACAAGCTGAGCGTCAGTCTGCCGGCGTTGTGGCTGAATCCGGGATTGTACGCGCTGTATTTCAAGGTCTTTTTCTGGGGCGAATATGGTTCTGCGCGACACGTTTCGGACAAGTTGATGCTGGATGTGGCCGGCACAAGCAGCGCGACGAATTCCGTGTTGCATCCGCGCGCGCAATGGCAATGTCAGCCTGTCACCGCGAATGCCGCGCCGCGCATTCTGGCCAAGGAGACACTCGCCTGAATGCTGCGCGCCGAAGTCGTTCATCTCACCTTCAAGCCGCCGTTTTCACCCGGTTCGTACAACCGCTGGATCGGCAAGCTGCTGGATTATCTGCCAGATATTCCACAGGCCGCCATTTCGTACTGGAATGCGCCGTTTCCCGCCAACGCCCAGCCAGACGAACGCGTGTTTCTGATTAACGAACAAGGATTGTCGTTGTCACAACGGGCAACCTTATTGCTGCCGGAACGGGTTCGCAATCGCTGGTTCAATGGCGTGGCACGGCGAGAAAATCTGGTTTACCTGTGGGGCGTGCTCGAAACGTTGGCGCAACTGCGTCCGCCAGTCGTCATCTGTCACGACAATTACAAATTCGGCGCAGTGTTGCGACAGCACATTGACTGGCCTTGCCGTCTGGTGCTGATACAACACGGCCTTTCGTATCACTTGCCCACGGCGACGGCGTTGCCCCTCTACAGTCTGAAATCTTTTGACGTGGTTTGCGTCATGACGCGCACCTCCTATCGTTTTGATCGTAACCGCATGGCCGCCTATGAATCGCTGGTCGAAATTCTGCCGAGCATGATTGACGCGCGCCAATTTCGCCCGGTGCTGGACGATGAAAAGGCTGCGTTGCGCGCGCAATGGCAGTTGCCGCCCGAAAAACGAATCGTGTTGTCGCTCAGCCGCCTGGTTGGACAAAAAGGCGTCCACGTCGTGCTGGAATCCTGGCCGGAGATTTTGCGCGCGTGTCCAGATGCGTTTTTCTGGATCGTCGGCGAGGGCGACGCAAGTTACAAACGTTATCTGCAATCGCTGATCAACACGCTCGGCATCAGCGATTCCGTGCGTTTGCAAGGCGCGGCGGCCCCAGAACTGACCGCTGGCTGTTACCGTGCAGCAGATTTGTTTGTCTTTCCCACGCTCGTCAGCGAAGGCTTCAGCTTCGCGCTGCTCGAAGCCATGGCCAGCGGTTTGCCGTGCGTGTCTTCACATCAGGATTCGATTGCGGAATCGTATCCGCCCGACAGCATTCGTCTGGTGCGCGATGTCAACATACGCGGCGAGTTTGCGGCTCCGATTGTGGAATTGCTGCGTGACAACCAGGCGCGCGCCAATCAGGGGCGCGCGGCACGCGCATGCGTCGAACAACATTACAGCCTGGAAACCTTGTTGCCACAGGTCGCGCAATTTTTCCGGCGGCAAATCAAACTGGCAGGAGGCGTTGGTTGAAGTTAGCGTTGCTCATTCCGGATGGCGTCGGCGTCCGCAATTTTTTGCTGGGGTCGTTTTTGCGGCTGGCCAACGAACAAACCGGTTGCCAGATTTTGCACGCCATCCCCGAACATCAATTGACCGCGTATCAGCAAACCAGCGGAGCGCACGTGCGCTGGGATCGTTTGTTGCCCTATCAGGAAACGCCCGCCTCGATCGTGTTGCGCTATGCGTTGGGTTACGCGCATATGCACTGGGCCGACACGCTTTCGATGCGCTACATACGGCAACAACCAATCACCGGTTCATGGCGGCGACGTACGGTGCAACACACGGCGCGGTTGGCTGGTCGCGCCGCAGCCTCTCCGGCAGGCATTCAACTGCTCGACCGTTGGCACTGTCGCGCGGTCGCCCAATTGCCCGAAGTCGCGCATTACCGCCGCCTGTTTGCTGAAACCAAACCAGACGTCGTGTTTTGTTCGCATCAACGCCCGCCCGTCATTTTGCCCGTCACACTGGCGGCGCGCAGTTTGGGCATTCCCACGGCCACGTTCATCTTCAGTTGGGACAATCTGACCAGCAAAGGCCGCATCGCTGCTCCCTTTGACCACTTTTTTGTCTGGAGCGAGTTGATGCGTGACGAACTGTTGCGCTTCTATCCCGATGTCACGCCAGAGCGCGTGCACGTCGTTGGCACACCGCAATTCGATCCTTACGCCGCTGCCGAATTGCAATGGACGCGGGCAGAGTTTTTCGCGCGCATCGGCGCAGACCCGGCGCGTCCCCTGCTCTGCTATTCGGGTGGCGATACCGGCACCGCGCCAGAAGATCAACATCACCTGCGCATCCTGTTGGAACAAATTCGCAGCGGACAGATCAAGGGCAATCCGCAAGTGTTGGTGCGTCCTGCGCCGGTTGACGACGGCAAACGCTATGACGCCGTGCGGCGCGCTTTCCCTGAACTGATCTTTGCGCAACCGGCTTGGGTGCACGCCAAACCCGGCGATTGGGCCAGCGTGTTGCCGACTGCGGAAGACATACAGTTTCTGGCCAACCTGACACGCCACGCCGATGTAAACGTCAATCTGGCTTCGACGATGACACTGGATTTCGCCATTCACGACCGGCCCGTCGTCAATGTCGCGTTTGATGTGGCTGATCCGCCGATCTTCGGCAAACCGCTGTGGGAATATTACTACCGCTTCGATCATTATCGCCGCGTGGTTGAAATCGGCGCGCCGCGTTTTGCGCGTACGCCCGACGAACTGGCGGCGCACGTCAACGCCTATCTGGAAAACCCCGCCCTGGAACGCGATCAGCGGCGGCAACTGGTCGAATTGCAGGTTGCGCTGCCCATTGGCAATGCCAGCCAGAAAATCATGGAAACGCTGGCGCAAATCAGCCGCTAATCAGACATGCACATTTGTTTTCTCTGTAACGAATATCCGCCCGGCCAACACGGCGGCGTCGGCAGTTTCACCCAAACACTGGCGCGGCAATTGGTCGCGCGCGGACATCAAGTTTCGGTGGTTGGTGTTTATCCCGGCGAACGCGCGGGCGAAGAAAACGACGAAGGCGTGCGCGTGTTGCGTTTGCCCCACGCGACGTTGCCCGGCACAGGTTTTTTCGTCAACGGTTCGCGGTTGCATCGCGCACTGTTGCATTTGCACCACCAAACGCCGCTCGACCTTGTCGAAGGGCCAGAGCTAAGTCTGGCCGTTTTGCCCAAACAGTTTCCCGCCTACAAAGTGATTCGCATGAACGGCGGGCATCAGTTTTTTGCCGCAACGCTGGGCGCGCAACCGCGCCGCTGGCGCAGTTGGTTGGAGCAACGTTCGTTTTCCCACGCTGACCGTTTGTGCGCCGTCAGCCGCTTCGTCGCTGAAACCACGCGCCAGTTGTTGCACCTGGGCGAACAGCCCATAGAGATTTTGCCGAATCCGGTAGACACCGAACGTTTCCGCCCACAGCCAGAAATCGCCGAACAGGAAGGATTGCTCTTTTTCGCGGGCACCGTCTGTGAAAAGAAAGGCATTCGTCAGTTGGTACAGGCAATGCCGCAAATCGTGGCGGCGGCGCCGCACGCGCGTCTGTGGATTGCCGGACGTGATTGGCACGATCCGCAAACGGGCGCTTCGTTCATCGAAAAGCTGCGTGGGATGATTCCGCCCGCGCTGACCGACCGCATCGAATTCAAAGGTGCGGTGGCGCACGCCGAATTGCCGCAGATGATGGCACAGGCAAGCGTTTGCGTGTATCCGTCGCATATGGAAGCGATGCCGCTGGCCTGGCTGGAAGGTCTGGCAATGGGCAAAGCCGTCGTCGCCAGCGAAACCGGGCCCGGCCCCGAAGCCATCGAAGACGGCGTGTCAGGCCGGTTGTGCAATCCGCACGATCCGGCGGCGCTGGCAGAAACGATCATTCCGCTTTTGCGCGACGGCGCGTTGCGGCAGCGTTTGGGCGCACAAGCGCGCCAGCGTGCGCTGAACAAGTTTTCCGTCACGGCGCTGGCCGAACGGAACGAAGATTTCTATCGCCGCTGTAAACAGGACGCGCAAGGATGAACTGGCTGGCAACGTTTCGCACGGACATTCAGCGTTATACCGCGTATGGCGAAAGCGGCGCGTTGCGCCAGTTGTTGACGCAACAAGGGCTGTGGGCGCTGTTGCAATATCGCGTCGCAGCGGCGGTTTATCGTTCGTCATTGCCCGGTTTGCTGCGCCGACCGTTGCTGCTGTTGCTGGTCGTCTGGCAAAAGCTGATCGAAATCACGACCGGCATCTCGTTGCCTTACACAGCGCAAATCGGGCCGGGCCTGTACATCGGTCATTTCGGACACATCATTTTGAACGGCAATGCCGTGCTTGGCAGCCAATGCAATTTAGCGCAAGGCGTAACCATCGGCGTTTCCGGGCGCGCTGAACGACGCGGCGTGCCGCAGATCGGAGACCGCGTTTACATCGGCGCCAACGCCACCGTCGCAGGCAAAATCGTCGTTGGCAATGACGCCGTGATCGGGGCCAATTCTCTGGTGACGGCTGACGTGCCGGAAGGCTGTACCGTGGTCGGCGTACCCGCCCAAATCGTCAACCACAAAGGCTCGCAGGAATATCTGCAACCCAGCGCATGAAACTTGGCGTCGCGACCATCTGTCCACACATCTATCACGAAGGCCAATGGTGGTCTTACGAACCGTATGTGCTGGAAATGAATGTGTGGAATGAACTGTTTGACCAGTTGATCGTCGTTGCGCCACACGATCAGGGGCCGCCGCCACAATTCTGGGCTCCGTATCAAAATTCGGCCAAAATCTCTGTCATCCCGTATCGGCGCGACAAAGGACGCGGACTGGATCAAGCGCCGAGTTCGCCTTGGGAATTCCCGCGCATGCTGTTGGCGCTGGCACAGGCGGCGCGACAAAGCGATGCCTTTCACGTGCGCGCACCGGGCAGCATCGCGTTGTGCGGAGCGCTGCTGTTGCCGCTGTTGCAACGGCGCTTGATCGCCAAATTCGCCGGACAATGGACAGGCTATCCCGGCGAAGCCCGCACCGTGCGTTGGCAACGCGCGCTGTTGCAATCTCGCTGGTGGCGCGGTCCGGTCACGGTCTATGGCGAATGGCCGGAACAGCCGCCGCACGTCATTCCTTTTTTCACTTCAGTTTTGAATGCAGAGCAAACGGCGCGCGCGCGCGTGGCGGCAACCGCCAAACAGAACGACTCCTGGCAACAGCGCAATGTGCGTTTGCTCTTTGTCGGCAGGTTATCCGTCGCCAAAAACGTCTCTGCCCTGCTCAAAGCCCTGGCGCAGTTAAAAGCCGACGGCATCACCGTTGCATTGGACATTGTGGGCGACGGGCCGGAACGTGACGCGCTGGAACGAATGACCGATGAATGGGAATTGCGCGACCGTGTGCGTTTCGCTGGCGGCCTGGATTTTGCGCGCGTGCTTGATTTTTATGAACGCGCTGACGTGTTGGCGCTGGTGTCTGAAACCGAAGGCTGGCCGAAAGCCATCGCTGAAGCGATGGCTTTCGGGTTGGTCTGTATCGGCTCAGAACGCGGATTGGTACCGTGGATGCTCAGCGAAGGGCGCGGCTTGACGATTCCGCCCGGCGACGCCGACGCGCTGGCCACCTGTTTGCGCCAGATTGTCGCCGATCCGGCGCGCTATCAGGCGATGGCGCAGCGTGCCGCCGCCTGGAGCCGCAAGTATTCGCTGGAAGGTTTGCGCGATGCCTTGCGCCAACTGTTGAACCGCTGCTGGCAAACCAATCTTTGAGCATCAATTCTCGTGTTAATCGCCAACCAAACAATCACTGAAACGCCGCCGCCCGCCAACACGCGGCGTTATCTGGTTTTGGCCGCGCTTTGTTCGTTGCTGGCCGTGCTCGTCTTTTGGCGAATCGTCCCTGCCGAAGCGCAAGCCAACGAAAATTCCGATTACCAATATTTTTACGAACCGGTCGCCCAAAATCTGGCCGCTGGCAAAGGTCTGGTTACAAACGATGGCACGCTCGCGTTGCACTATCCGCCGGGGTATCCGTTGTTGCTGGCAGCAACCTTCAAACTGGCGGCGTGGTTTTCGCTCACACCTGCAACGGCGCAATCCGGATTAACGCTGCTCAGTCATCTGTTGGCGGCAATGTTTGTGTTTCTGTTGGCAGCTTCGTTGTGGCGCACGCCAACGGCGCTGCTGGCGACTCTGGTGTGGATCAGCTACCCGCCGATTTTGTGGCTGACCAAACAACCCAACAGCGAAATTCCCTTTATGGCGCTGTTTTACGGCGGTGTATATGCATTGTGGCGCGGTTGCCGTCAGCAACGCTGGCAACTCTGTGTGCTGGCCGGAGCGCTTTGCGGCTGGGCCTCGCTCATTCGTCCTATCGGATTGGGGGCAGGCGTTTTGCTCGCTCTCGGGTTGCTGATCACGCTGCATCAACCAAGCTGGCGTTTGCGCGTCGGTTTACTGGTGGCGTTGCTCGCGGGCAATGTTGCCGCGTTGTTGCCCTGGCAAACCTGGGTCTATGCCAAAACCGGACGTGCCGTGTTGCTGAGCAACAATCTGGTGCCGAGCATTCGCGATGGTTTGCGCTTCGCAGTCAACCTCAAACGTTATCGGCAAGCCGTCCCCGTCCCCGAAGACACGCGCGCCCTGATGCAACGCATTGACGCGCGCTATCACGAAATGACCTCGCTGGCGCAAATTGCCACCGTCATTCGCCAAGAAGCCGGGCCGCAACCGCTGGCTTTTGCCAAACTGATCGGACTCAAAGCCGTGCGCAGCTGGTACGCCACCGACAGCGGGCGGCGCGAAGGATTATTGCTGGCGGTGCAGGCGTTGTATCTGGGCCTGGCGCTTTGGGGCGTTTGGCGTTCGTGGCAATACGGCGGCGCAACGCGTGCAATGGCTGTCGGAATCAGTCTGACGCTGCTCTATTTCTGGGGCATGACGATTTTGACGCTTTCGATTTTGCGTTACCTGACGCCTGTCATTGGGTTGCTGTTTGTGCTGCTGCCGGGCGTGTTCGGCAAAAAACGATTCTTGCGCGCGCAAGCGCATGATCAAGCCGACACTTTGCCCGGCGTGATGCACATCGTGGATACGCTGGATGCGGGCGGCGCGGAACGTATGGCGGTCAACCTGGTCAACCATTTGCCGCGTGACCGGTATCGAATGTTTCTTTGCACCACGCGGCGTGATGGGGCGCTCAATGACAGCGTCAGGCCCGAGGTAATTCGTCTGCGTTTGCAACGACGCGGACGCTTTGATTGGCGCGCGATCAACCAACTGGCCGAATTTGTGCGCCAACACAATGTCCGATTGTTACACGCGCACAACACGTCATTGTTTATTGCGTTAGCGGCGTCCTGGCTGACACCTGACGTCAAAGTCATCTGGCATCATCACACTGGGCGTTTTGCCCAAGAAGACCGTCCGGCGCATCTCTATCGCTGGCTGATGCCGTGGGTAAGCCAGGTCTTCACCGTCAATCAAGACCTGGCTGAATGGACGGTGCGTCGGTTGTGCGTCCCGGCAGAACGTGTGCGTTATTTGCCCAATTTCGCCAGCGTCACAAACGCCGAAGCGCCCAACGAAAAGCAATTGCCCGCCTTGCCCGGCACAACTGGTAGCCGCATTGTGTGTGTCGCCAATTTGCACGAAGACAAAGATCATTTGACGTTGTTGCGGGCCTTGGCGGTCGTTATCCAGCAACATCCAGAAACGCATTTGCTACTGGCAGGAGAAGCGCGCCATCCTGATTATCGTGCGCAGCTTCAGGCCGAGATTGAACGCTTGCAGTTGGCCGCACACGTCACCCTGCTCGGACAACGGCAGGATATTGCGGCCTTGCTACGCGCGAGTGGCATTGGCGTACTCAGTTCTGTTTCGGAAGGCTTGCCCGTCGCCTTGCTCGAATATGGCGCAGCCAGCTTACCTGCGGTTGCCACCGATGTCGGGCAATGCGCCGAAGTGCTGGATCACGGTCGCGCAGGAATTATTGTGCCGCCTGCTGCGCCAGAAAAACTTGCCGCCGCACTGAATTCGTTGTTGGCTTCGGCGGAATTGCGCCGTACACTAGGTGCGGCATTTCAAACGCGTGTGCGCACCGTTTATAGCCCTGAAGTCGTGCTTCAGGAACTGTGTCGTACATATGATCGCATATGAACGGGAATGAAATGACATTGGCCCCCCTGCGCTGACTCCCACAATACCTATCTCGGTCACCAGACCGGCCATCAGAATTATCATGTCAGACCAAACTGCCGTCTCTCAGATCAAAACCATTATTACACCCATTGCGCCGAGGTTGTCGCAACAACGCGCGGCACACCCCACGTCATTGCGCGCGCTGCCTGAAACGCTGGTGATTCCTGTCTTGCTGGTGGCGCATTTACTGTTAGGACCGCTGCTGGTTTTTGCGCCGGTGCTGACGGGGTTGCACGTGCTCAGCGTGCTGGCGCTCGGCGTCTGGTGGGCGATTTTGTCGCCGCGCACAGAACGCGTGCTTTACATCTGCGCCTATATCACCGGCGCGGAAGTGCTTTGGCGCATGGCTGATTCCCCGCTCTTTTGGGAATTTGGCAAATACGCCGTCATTGGCTTGTTGCTGCTCACGGCGCTGCGCTCCAATCGTTTGCGCGGCCCGGTGTTGCCACTGATCTTTTTCGCGCTCTTGCTGCCTTCGACGGTGTTGCCGCTGGCCAACCTGGATTCGACCGAATTGCGCAAACAGGTCAGCTTCAATTTGTCGGGGCCGCTGGCGCTGGCAGTCTGCACCTGGTTTTTCGCTCAAACCGCGCTCACGGGCGTATTGTTGCGGCGCATGTTTTTGTCCTTGGTGCTTCCGATTGTTTCGATTGGCGCACTAACGTTGACGGGCATTCTTAGCGCCAAAGAATTGAGCTTCAACAACAGTTCCAATTTTGCCACCAGCGGCGGCTTTGGCCCGAATCAGGTGTCAGCCGTGCTCGGCTTTGGCGCGTTGTTGATCTTTTTGTGGTTGTTTGACAAGGAACAGTCGCGCGGGTTGAAACTGACGATGATCGCCGTGATGCTGTTTTTGATGGCGCAAAGCGCGCTGACATTTTCGCGCGGCGGTTTGTATGCCGCAGGCGCATCCGCCCTGGTGGCCGCATATTTTCTGGTTCGTGATCGGCGCACGCGCTTGCGGCTGGCTGTCGGACTGGGAGTCCTGCTGGTCGTCGTCAATTTCGCCTTGTTGCCCGTGCTGGATCAATTCACGGGCGGCGCGCTGACCAAACGGTTTGCCGATACCAAACTTTCTGGCCGCGACCAGATCGTGCTCAGCGATTTGCAGGTCTTTTACGATCACATGATCTTTGGCGTCGGCCCAGGCCAGGCTCGCCAGTATCGTGAGGGCCACAACAAAGCCGCCGCCCATACAGAATTTTCACGTCTGCTGGCTGAGCATGGCCTGTTCGGTCTGACGGCGTTGATCTTGATGCTGGTGCTGGCGATTCGCCATTTTCTCAATGCGCAAACACCTGAAGCCAAAGCCGCCGTGGCAGCACTGACCTTGTGGAGTTTTCTTTGTATGGCCTCAGTGGCCATGCGCACTGTTGCGCCGGCCTTCACGTTTGGCCTGGCAGCCGCACTGATGCTTTTCTCGGCGCCTGCGCCTGTTCCCGCAACGCCGCCATCGCTTGAGAATCGTTTTGCGCCCGGCAGATTTACGCCGGGATTGAGTCGCTAATCATTTCGTGATCATTCCGCGCGTGACCAATCGCAATTCAAACAGCCCGGCCTAAACCAGCCGCGTTTCATTCGTGTCCAGCAATCCCGCATCACAATTTGTTCCGGCAGCGAAATCGTCGCTGCCGCGCGTGTTGATGGTTTCCAGCTTTGTCTCGCCCCAAAACGGCAGTCATTCTGTCGCGGCGGATTTGGCCGACAAACTCGCGCCCGTCACCAGTCAGATTTTGCGCGTCTCTGCGCAGCGTTCAGGTTTGCTGCGCAGCCTGGATATGCTGGCCACCACGACTTTGCGACGACGATCCTATGATGTCGCGATTGTCGGGCTTTACAGCGGACGAGCGTTTTTGTGGGGCGAAGCCGTATCCTCCCTGCTGGCGCGTCTGGCTTGTCCGTTTGTGCTTTCATTGCACGGCGGACGCTTGCCGGAATTTTCTGCCACACAGGCACAACGCGTGCGCGCCTGTTTGCAAAAGGCGACGGTGGTCACTGCGCCATCCGCTTATTTGCGCGAACAGATGCGCGCGTATCACGACGACATTCAAATTGTGCCCAATCCGCTCGAAATTGCGCGCTATGACTTCCGACTGCGCTCACAACCACAACCGCGCGTGCTTTGGCTGCGCGCCTTTCACGAAATCTATCATCCGGCGCTGGCGGTCACCGTGACGGCGGAACTCGCGCGCCAATTTCCTGACATAGAACTGATCATGGTTGGCCCGGACAAAGGCGATGGCAGCCAGCAACACGTAACGCAACTAGCGCGCGAACTCGGCGTGAGCGACCGTCTGGCACTGCCGGGCGGCATCGCCAACCACGAAGTGCCGCAGTGGTTGCAACGCGGCGACATCTTTTTGAACACCACCAATGTAGACAACACGCCTGTCAGCGTGCTCGAAGCAATGGCTTGCGGCCTCTGCGTGGTCAGCACCAATGTCGGCGGGTTGCCGTATTTGCTCACGCACGAACACGACGCGCTGCTGGTGCCGCCCAATGATCCGGCGGCAATGACACAGGCCGTGCGGCGTCTGTTGACCGAACCTGAATTGGCGGCGCGCTTGTCCGCCAATGCGCGGCGCAAGGCAGAGAGCTTTGCCTGGGAAAATGTCTTGCCGCAATGGCAACGACTGCTGACGGATTTGACGACACAACGACGCTGATTGTGATGGGAACGTTTGACGCTTTATATCAACGCTTGCCGGTCTGGGCGCAACACGGCGCAGTCAGCGCCTTTGGCGTCTATTGGTATTGGCAACGCTTTGGTACGGGCTATCGCCAGGCGCTGAGTGATTACCTGAGCCGCGACCGCTGGCAGCACGAACAATGGCAGCAATGGCAACAAACCGCGTTGCGCCAAATGTTGTCTGCCGCCGCGGATCACGTGCCGTTTTATCGTGACATCTGGACCGATGCGCAAAAACAGGCGGCCCGCGCTGGCCGTCTGACAGAATTGCCCTTGCTGGAAAAAGACCCGATCCGCGCGCGCCCGTATGATTTTTTGCGGCAGGATTTGGGATTGCGCAACCCGCTGACGTTTTACACCAGCGGTTCAACCGGCACGCCCATCGCCAGTTTGTGGACGGCAACGGAATTGCGCGCTTCGATGGCCGTGCGCGAAGCCCGTTCCGCTGGCTGGGCAGGCGTTTCTTTCACCGTGCCGCGTGCGACGTTTTCAGGCCGCATGGTCGAACCCGATCCGCTCAGCCAGGGGCCGTTTTACCGCTTCAACTACGTCGAACGTCAGGCGTACTTTTCCGCCTTTCACCTGCGCGCAGACACGGCACACTGTTACGTCGCAGCGCTGCGCAAACACCGGATTCAATGGTTGACCGGATATGCGGTGTCGTATTACCTGCTGGCAAAATTCATGCTGGAAAAAGGGCTGACTGCGCCGGGGCTGAAAGCTGTCATCACCACCAGCGAAAAAGTCACGCCGGACATGCGTCAGGTGATGGAAGCGGCATATGGCTGTCCCGTGTTTGAAGAATACAGCACGGTCGAAAATGTGTTGTTTGCCAGCGCCTGTGAAGCCGGACGTTTGCACGTCAGCCCTGACATCGGCGTGGTCGAAATTCTCAGGCCGGACGGCTCACCTTGCGACGCGGGCGAAGTCGGTGAAGTCGTCGCCACCAGTTTGATGCACTATTCGCAACCGTTCGTGCGCTTTCGCCTGGGCGATCTGGCGGCGTGGGATGGCGAACCGTGTCCGTGCGGTCGCGCAATGCCGGTCATCAAGGAAGTCGTCGGGCGTATCGAAGACGTCGTCACCGGTCCCGACGGACGCCAACTGGTGCGGTTTCACGGCATTTTTGTCAATCAACCGCATGTGCGCGAAGGCCAGATCATTCAGGAGGCGTTGACGCGCATTCGCGTCAAAATCGTGCCGACGCCGGAATTCAACGAAAGCGATGTCGCCGACATTGTTGCGCGCGTCCAACAACGGTTGAGCGCCGCCGTCGAAGTCATCGTCGAACCCGTCAACGACATTCCGCGCACCAAGGCCGGGAAATTCAAAGCGGTCATTTCTCTGCTCGGTCAGAATCAGACAACCAAATAGCCTGGTAAATCTTGTGTCAGCTCAAACAACGCAACAACAACTGCCTTTTGTCAGTGTCGTGATGCCCGTGCGCAACGAAGCCGGATACATCGAACGCAGTCTCGGTTCGGTGTTGGCGCAGGATTATCCGCTGGAACAAATGGAAATCATCGTCGCCGACGGAATGTCTACCGATCAGACCCGCGCGCTGATCGCCGGATTTCAAACGCGCTTTCAGCGCCTGAAAGTGATAGACAATCCCGGCAAAATCGCGCCCACGGGATTGAATCGCGCCATTGCACAAGCCAGCGGCGACATCATCGTGCGCGTTGACGGGCATTGCGAAATTGCGCCGGATTACCTGCGCCGTTGTGTGCATTACCTGCAAAGCGGCGCGGCAGACGGCGTGGGCGGTCCGATTGAGACCATCGGCGAAACGCTCTCGGCGCGCGTGATCGCCACGGCGATGAGTTCGGCCTTCGGCGTGGGCGGTTCGGCGTTTCGCACAATCAAAGACCAGACGATGCTGACCGACACGGTGGCGTTTCCGGCGTACACGCGCACGATCATCGAACGCGCTGGCCCGTATGACGAAGAACTCGTGCGCAATCAGGACGACGAATACAACTACCGCTTGCGCAAACTCGGCGCAAAGATTCTGCTCGCCGCCGATGTGCAATCGCGCTATTACAGCCGCTCGACCTTCCGCAAAGTCTTCAAACAATATTACCAGTACGGCTACTGGAAAGTGCGCGTCCTGCAAAAACATCCGCGCCAGATGTCACTGCGTCAATTTGTGCCGCCCGCCTTTGTTGCGGCGCTGCTGGTGGGTGTGTTGGCGGCCAGCTTTTTGCCGCTGGGCGCCTGGTTACTGGCCGGAATTCTTGGTTGCTATCTATTGGCCAATTTGCTAGCTTCTGCCCGATCAGCAAGCAAGAGTGACGCGTTCGGCTCCCATCTGCTCTTGCTCCCAATCGTTTACACCGCACTCCACATCAGTTACGGGTTGGGTTTTCTGGTTGGGTTGATCAAATTCGCGCCCCGCTGGCAAACGGCTGCCTGATTCCTCAGGCTTTCTGCCCGACGCCAAGTTGCTTCATAGTTGCTGCCCCGCCTGATTTTCTTCATCGCTGGAAACATAACTGTTATGCCGTATTTCAACAGAGGTTGGGCTGGTTTCCTCACCCGCTTGCGTGATTCGGTGGCGTGTCGCGTCCTGGCGCTGAGCGTGATGCTGACGCTTGCGGTGTTTGCGCCGCAATTTTTCCGCCAGTTGCTGGCAGCGCCCGCACCGCCGCGCATTGAACTGACAGCCAGAACTGTATCAGCCACGTCAGTGCGGCTAGATTGGCGGTTGGTCAATTCCACGTCTGCCAGCGCGTATCAGATTTTCCGTTCGTTGTCGCCGACGACAGATTTCATGCTGATCCGCAATGCAGCCGCGAACGTCGTCACCCACACCGACACAGCGCTCTCACCCGACACAACGTATTACTATCAAGTCAAAACCGCGACCGTAGTCGGCAGTCAGGCAATTGCGTCTGACGTGGTTTCAATCAAAACACTGGCAGCGCCGACGCCGACGCCAACCCCAACTCCGTCGCCAACCCCAACTCCATCACCAACTCCGACTCCTACGCCGACGCCGACTCCCACGCCCAAACCGACACCGACGCCAACTCCTACACCAACGCCGACGCCAACTCCTACGCCATCACCGACACCGACGCCATTGCCGCCGGGAACGTTGCCGGGCGTTTATGTCGCGACCAATGGCACCCCCAGCGGAGACGGCACGCCTGCGCATCCGTTGGATATCGCGACGGCGCTTTCGACCTTCACCAGCCCGGCCAAACCGGGCGACACGATCTGGATTCGCGGCGGCACATATCGCGCCAATGAATTCCGCGCGTCAGTGCGCGGCGAACAAGGCAGACCAATCACCATTCGCGCTTATCCCGGCGAACGCGCGATTCTGGATACGCCGCTCGACGCCTGGGCCGTGCTCATTTCCGAAGGAAGCTGGACGAATTTCTGGGGGCTGGAACTGACCTGCTCTGACCCGGATCGCACCAAAACGCGGCCTTCGGGCGTCAACATCTATGGCCCGAACACGAAGTTCATCAACCTGATCATCCACGATACCGGCAGCGGTGTGGGAATGTGGACGCCTGCGCTTGATGCTGAAATGTATGGCTGCATCATCTATCGCAACGGCTGGCAAGGGCCGGGCGGCGACCGCGGACACGGACACGGCATCTATACGCAAAATGACACCGGCACCAAACGGCTGGTGGATAACATCGTGTTCAACCAATACGGTTATGGCATTCACGCCTATACCCAGGGCGGCGAAATCAAAGGCTTTCACATCGAAGGCAACACCATCTTTGGCAACGGTTCGCCCGCCGTGCCCGAAAATAGCGATTACGACAATATTCTGATTGGCGGCCTGAAACCGTCCGAACGCGTCAAGATCATCAACAATTACCTCTACCATCCGCTCGACAAGGTCAACACGACCAATTGCAGCATTTACTACTCTGCCAAAGACAACAAGGACGCGCTCTTTCAAGACAATTATCTGGCGGGCGGTTCGGTCGTGACCTGGATTCAGGAATGGCAATCGGTGACGATGACGGGCAATACCTTTGTTGGTTCGCAGAACATCGCAACCGTCGGATTGCCTGCCGGGTTGCCATATTCGGCCTATAACTGGAATAGCAATTCGTATTTCGCGACCTATGCGACGCCGTTCATCTTCCGCGTCGGCACAGGCTTTGGCGTTTTCAATTTTGCCAACTGGAAGCAAACAACCGGTTATGACGCGGGCAGCCAGTTTGCCGCTGCCGCGCCCGCTGGCGTCAAAGTCTTTGTCCGCCCCAACCAATACGAAGCCAATCGTGCCAACATCACGGTTTACAACTGGGATCGCAATTCTGCGGTAGACGTGAACCTCAACAACGTGTTGGCCAACGGAACGCGTTATGAAATCCGCGACGTGACCAATTGGTTTGGCGCACCGGTTGTCACCGGCACATACAACGGGACGCCGGTTCGGATTCCGATGCCGACCACGGGCCTGGGGCCGACTTTCGCGGCGTTTGTGGTCTTGCCAGCCTCGTCTTCAACCCCAGGCCCAACACCGACACCGACGCCTACGCCAAATCCAACTCCGACTCCAACGCCGACGCCCAAACCCAGCCCCACACCTACACCGACTCCCACCCCGACGCCTACCCCGACTCCAACTCCTAAACCAAGCCCAACTCCAACTCCGACTCCAACTCCGACTCCAACTCCGGCTCCAACTCCGCCGCCCACGCCAGTTGATTCGCTGACGGCGACTCCGCTCGACGCCGAAGAGCAATCGCTGCTCAATCTGATCAACCAATTTCGCTTACAAAACGGACGCAGCCCTTTGGGCGCTTCGGTCGCGTTGACCAACGCCAGCGATTGGCTTTCGCGAGACATGGCCGCCCGCAATTACACCAATAAGATTGATAGTTTGGGACGCGTTCCCTTGCAACGTGCGCGCGATTTCGGCTTTCCCGGCGACGCTGCGCCAATAGATGAAAACGCCCTGGTCGCCGCAGGCGAACTGGATGCAGGTCAGGTGTTTTCGCAATGGCTGGCCAATCCGGCGGACAAACAAATTCTGCTCAATCCGTTTTGGAAAACTGCCGGTGTCGCGCACACGCGCAACACCACGGCCAACCGCTGGCACTGGAGCCTGACGCTGGCAGCCTATTGGGACAAAACGATTTCTGTGCCCGGCGAAGATGATGAAGGGCGCGTTGATCGCAACGAGTTGATTCGCACGCGCCCGCCGTCAGCGGCGTTGCTCGAAGATCACCGCTTCAGCGGATATGGCGACGACGGCAAAGTGTATGACGCGGTGCATTGCGATCTGGATTCCAGTCCGCGCCTGTGTTGGCGCGATCCGCCGCCGCAAGGCAACAACCGGTTGGCTGATCCGTCTGCGCCAGAAAATCTGTTGGGCGCGTGGAAGGTGATGTATACGATTTCGCCGTTGGGCGTCGTGCATGCCAATTATGGCGAATGGGATCGCACGGGCTTTATCACGGAATTTCAATTCAATGCGGATGGCACGTGGGTGATGCGCGGCTATCGCGCCTTTCAATCACCGACCCAGATTGAAGCGGGCACCTGGTCGGCGACGCACGACACCGCGCGCAACGAAGAAGTCGTCACCTTTACGCGCGCAGCCAATTTGCCGCGGGCGACTATTCGCGTGCACGCGTCGCCCGGACAGCTCACATTTTTTGCGGTGGACGGCGGAGGCACGATGAAAAACTTTTTGCGCGGCTGGCTGCTCGACGACAACAAACTCGACGACCCGCAAATGATCTTTTTACCCAAAACGCCGTAAATCAAAACTGGTCGGCTTCGGCGGCTTATTTCGGCAACACCGCCGCCGAAGCCATCAGGCAAAATGCGTTGATCTCATCCGCCATATCGCCGTCACTGCTCACGCGTTGCATCAGGATGATGCCGATCAGTTCTTTTTGCGGATCAACAAACGCAAACGTACGCCACAATCCGCCGTGTCCAAAGGTGCCCATCGCATTGCCGCGAAAAGTTCCTTCGACATTGCGCACCACGCTCCAGCCCAGCCCAAAGCCCACGCCCGGCGAAAAGCCCACCTTCAACTCGCCCGTATGCACCTGCGTCATCAAATCCACCGAGGCTTTTGACAGAATGCGTTTGCCCTCAAGCGCTCCGCCGTTGAGCATCATCTGATAAAAGCGAAACAAATCCGGCGCAGTCGAATACAGCCCGGCTTCCGGCGCAGGATATTTCGCCCCCATGCGCAACACATCCACATTGGATTTGACCAGCCGGTTGTCTTCGAGTTTGTAAATCGTCGCGATGCGGCTGTGTTTGCTTTCCGGCACGAAAAAATGACTGTCTTGCATTTTCAGCGGCTGGAAGATGCGTTCGCTGATGAAATCTTCGTAGCTTTTGCCCGAAACGATTTCGATGATGCGGCCCAGCGCGGCAATGCCCATGTTGCTGTAGCCCCATTTCGTGCCCGGTTCGAAATCCAGATAGCGCGTGTGAAAGGCGTCAGCGGCTTCGGCCAGCGTGCGGTTTCGTTTCTCAAACAGGTCTTCAAAGCCTTTCGGGTAACCGCCGCCCATCCCGGAAGTGTGCGTCAGCAAATCGCGCACAGTCGGTTTGCGCGTCGGTTTGCGCACTTCTTCCAACTCGCTGTCTTCTTTCTTTTCGCGAATTTGCACCCCGGCAAAGCCCGGCAGGAATTTCTCTAGCGGATCGCTCAGCGCCAGCAATCCGTCTTCGGCCAGGATCATAATGCCGACGGCGGTGATCGGTTTGGTCATCGAAGCGATTTGAAACAGCGTGTCTTCGCGCATCGGCGTCTTGCTTTCCAAATCCTGCACGCCGTTGACGGATTGCTGTACGACCTTGCCGCGCTGCGCCAGCAACGTCACGATGCCCGCCGCGCGTCCGCGTTCGACAAACGATTTCATGCGGTCGGGAATGCGCGCCAATCGCTCGGCATCCAGCCCTTCCGGCACGCTGGCGGTTTTGCTGGCCGCCGTTTTTTTCGCGGGCTTGGCCGTTTGCTCTGCGTTCGCCGCCCTGGCTTTTTGCGCCCACACAGGCGTGGCCGCCGCCGACCACAGCAATCCAACCAGCCCAATTGCAATGATGACCTGTTTCATTTTTTCTCCGCCGTCTTCCGAATTCCGTGATAGGGCACGTTGATGTCAATTTTGCCCGGCCATTTTTTCGGCACAGGTTTGCCCACCGCCCAATGAATGCCGTTGACCACCAACCGCTGAAACGATTCGACCTGAAAATCGCCCGGATGCCCCAAGGTCGTCATAAACACACGACCGCCGACTTTGTTTGTCCACGTCCAGGCGACAGGGTTTTCTACCGCATTTTTCTTCTCAGGGTTGAGCGCGCGTCCCATCAGTAAGAGTTTGGCGTCTTTGGGCGGATAGTTCGGCAAAACGTGATACAGCCACGAAGGCACTTGAAATGTACGTTCGACGCCACGCAAAAGCGGATCGTCTGCCGCCGCTGGCATCACCGTCACCTCTGTCGTCGAGCGATGGCCGTAATGATAATGGCCTCCGCCCCACCCCGGCGGGCCACCCAGATAATCAGGCGCAAAGGCGTTCCAGACTTCCAGCGGATGCCCTTTCGGATAATTGAACGCGTGCGTCGTGGTGCGAAACGCGACCACCGGTCGCCCCGAATTCAGATAGCGGCGAATGTGTTCGACCTGTTCTTTGGGCAATTGCCGCCAACGCAAGAAAAACACCGCGACATCGGCCTGGGCCAAAGCCTCCAAACCGGGGATGTTGTCTTCGGCGTTTTCGTCGGGAAAGGCTTTGAGCACTGTCGTCTGAAAGCCGTAATGTTTTTCCAGCGCCGCCGCCAACAGCGGCATGGTGCCTTCCGAACTGTATTCGTGGTCACCGGTGACAAACACGATGTGCGGACGTTTGGCCGCCACGCCAGACGACAAATTCAGCACGGCAATACACAACCACACACAACACAAAAGCAGCGATTTGAGCTTCATCGTTTGGAAATCTCCCTGTGAGTTTGCGCGAGTGTAGGCCAGCCAGACAGAAGGGTAAAGCGTTCTCTGGACAAGTTTCTGAAGGGGTCTTGACGGATCAAATGATCTATGGGAGCATACGCCCTCGCTTTGAGAGCCTCTCTCTAAGCGCCTGCAAATAAACGTTCTTCCGAAATTAGGCGGCGTAGCCAAGTGGTAAGGCAGAGGTCTGCAAAACCTTTATTCATCGGTTCGATTCCGATCGCCGCCTCCATTCATTCCCACCAGACTTAAACCCAAATCAAATTGCAGTTTCCTGGCTGTCGTAAAACGCACTGAGGCTGTATGCCTGGTTACGTCTGTGCAAACAGCCTTCAGGTGGGCAAAAACGTCACACGGTAGGCCAGGTAGCGGCGGGACGTTCCTGCCAGAGCCAGGCGATGTAATCTACGAGCGGCGGATCTGCGCCCAGGGCGCGCAAGCGGGCGTTGATTTGTCCCCGGTGATAGGTCGTGTGCAGCGCCACTTGCAGCGCGGTTTCTGCGATGGTGGTTGCGCCCGGCGGGCGGCCCAGTCGTTTTTCGATCATCGCCGCCCACGGCGGAGACAACGGTTTCGCGGCGGCTTCTGGCGTCAGTTGTGCCAAATAAGCGTGGACGTCACCGTAATATGACTGGCCCCAGGTCATCAGCGATGCGGCATCGGCAAAGGTCGGAAACTGGCCCGTCAACGGCTCTGCGCGCCACAGCGTAAAAAACGCTTGTTGCACGGTGTGCACGTGTTGCAGGTATTCCTGAATCTTGGCGTCCGTGCGCGCGCCTTCTGTCGTCAAGACGGCATTCCAGACCAGGGCGTCTGCCCATTCCATATGGCGAAAAAGCTCTTGCAAAAGGTCTTTGTTGAGCAAAACGATTCCTCTTTCTTTGTGGTTGGGTTCACGCGGCTTTGGCCCGTACGACCGAGCGCATCAGATAGTTCTGCGCGCGGCAAGTCTATCGCAAATAGACGTTTTTGTTGTCTGTCAGGAAGAAATGAATGCGGGCATTTTGTCGCCCAATGCGCATCTCCACAAAAACAAAAAGCGAGCGAAATCAGGTGATCTCGTTCGCTTTGTTTGGCGGCTTGTTGCATTGGCTAGTCGCCTTTGTTCATCTGTTTGCGATACCCATCCTGATAGCCTTTCAGGAATGCTTCGCGGAAAGCGAGGCTTTTGGATTTGTTGAACTGTTTGTGATTTTCGGGATCGAAATCGCGGCCATCTTTGGCGTCATCTTTCCCTTTGTCGCGTCCTTCGCTGTAACCTTCTTCGCGCTGTGAAGCGATGGGATCAACGACGCGCACTGTGCGATAGGGCTCCCAAAATGGATCATACCGACGGTAATAAATGACGCGCCGTGGCGGGCGACGAAAACCTTGCCCCTGGGCATTGGCAGTGGCGTTGACACCAGCCAGCAACACCACGCCCGTCAACAATGCCAACAACATTCGTTTCATTCCGTTCAAGTTCATACCTTTCCTCCATAGTTATGCATCCCTCATCAACTCATTGCGCCGGGCTTAGATGAAGAAGTAAAAGTCGGGATGCTCCGCAAGAAAAATAAAAACCCGGAACGAACTCTGCCCCGGCATCGTTTAGACAAGCCCGCCACAACACAGAAGATTGTCACTTCACAAGGCAGTTGTTTATAATTCCACGCGTTGCGGCGGCGGCAGAATCATTCATAAAAATTACGGTCAAAAAGCATCCTTTGCGCGTCGCTTCGCTGAAGACCGCCCCCCTTCTGACAAGCTGAAAATTTTCGCTCACGTCCAAACCTCATGAATACATTTGTCTCGCAACATTCTTATAGATTGTTTCTGTGCAAGTTCATCACGGCGCTTGTCATCGCCGTGTGCGTTATTTCAGATGCCAGACAAAACGGGCCGGCGACCATCGCGCCACCCGATGCAACGACGCTGCCAGCCAGTCATAAAAACACGGCGTGGGTTCAAAACGCCTTTGGCAAATTGCCGTTGCGGTTTGAAGAGAATCGCGGACAAACCGACAACGCAGTGCGCTATCTGGCGCGCGGCCAGCAATACACGCTCTATTTGACGCCAGACAGAAATCAATTTGCCCTGACACCCAAAGCGGCGGCTTCGGCCCAAAGCTTTGCCTTGCGTTTTGTCGGCGGAGCCACGCAAACGCCGCTCGAAGCCGAAGCGCCAATCGCCACGCGCAGCAACTATTTCATCGGCAACGATCCGCAACAGTGGCGAACCGATGTGCCGAATTTCGCGCGCATACGGCGGCGTGATGTGTATCCCGGCGTAGATGTCGTGTTTTATGGCAATCAACAACAACTGGAATATGATTTGGTGGTTGCACCGCAAGCTGATCCGCGCCAGCTTCGGTTGGCGTTTGACGGCGCTCAAACGCTGCACCTTGAACCGAATGGTGATTTGCTGCTCGCGTGCGCTCAACAGCAGGTGCGTATGCACAAACCCATCGTGTATCAGGAACGGAATGGACAGCGGCAGGAAATCACGGGCGGGTATGTGTTGCTGGAAAGTGAAAGCCAACAACCGCCGCACGTCGGTTTTGCGCTTGGCGCATATGATCCGACGCTGCCGTTGATCATTGATCCATTGGTGGAATATTCGACCTTTTACGGCGGCAACAATACTGACATCGCTTACAGCATTGCCGTAGACTCTGTCGGCAGCGTCTATGTCACCGGACAAACATCATCACCCAACTTCCCGCTAAAAACGCCCTTCGACAATGCGCTCGATGGCGCGACCGACGCCTTCGTCCTCAAACTCAATCCGAATGGCACACAGGTCGTATTTGCGTCGTACATCGGCGGACGCAATTCAGGTGACAGAGGCTGGGCGATCGCAGTAGATCGCGCGGGCAATTCCTACTTCACGGGTGAAACCAATTCGCTCAATTTCCCGACCGTCAATGCTGCGCAACCGAATGTGCGCGGCAACGGCGACGCCTTTGTGACCAAGTTAAACATTGACGGCAACACGTTGATCTATTCGACGTATCTGGGCGGTACGCTGCCCGATGTCGCGTTTGATATTGCGCTTGACCGATTCGACAACACCTATGTCACCGGCCGTACCGAATCCACAGGCTTTCCCGTACGCAATCCGCTGCAAGCGACGTTGCGTGGTCAACGCGATGCCTTTGTCACGCGTTATGACCCGGATGGTGTGCTGCTCTATTCCACATATTTAGGCGGAGACATTGCCAGCGGCGCGGGGCGCGACGATGAATGCGGTTATGGCATTGCGGTTGACGCCGCACAAAATATCTATGTGACGGGCTTCACGTCGTCGCCGACATTTCCCCTCGCCAATCCGATCCAGGCGAATTTCGGCGGCGTGGAAGATGCGTTCATTGCCAAGATTCGCACCGGCGGCGCAGCGCTTGTCTATTCGACATTTCTGGGCGGACAACGCGCCGACAATGCGCGGAGCGTTGCGGTTGATGCGCTGGGCTATGCCTATATCACCGGCTATACGTTCTCGTCAGATTTTCCGACGTTCAATGCCTTACAGCCGAATTACGGCGGCAACACAGATGCTTTTGTCGCCAAGCTAAATGTCACAGGTTCGGCCTGGGTGTATTCCACCTACCTCGGCGGCGCAGCAGAAGAAAACAACGGCTTGATCACTGACGCCACGCCCGAAGGCGCAATCGCCGTGGATGGATTTGGCAACGCCTATGTAGCGGGTAAAACCAGTTCGACGAACTTTCCGACAGCGCGCGCCGTGCAATCCAGTTTGCGCGGTGACACCGATGCGTTTGTCGCCAAACTCGATCCGGCCGGTTCTGAACTCATCTATTCCAGCTATCTGGGCAGCACCTTCAGCGGCAACATAGGTTTTGAAGAGCGCGCGCTCGGCGTAGCCGTGGATCAATTCGGCAATACGTTCCTGACGGGGCAAATGCTGAAAAGCGATTTTCTGACCTTGTTTGCCGTGCAAAGCAGTTATGGCGGCGGATTAAGCGATGCTTTCATCACCAAAATCACGACGCCGGATATTTTGGCGCTGGCGCCGGTTTCGGCGGCCAGCTTTGGCGGCGCAGCCTTTGCCGCCGAAGAAATCGTCGCCGTCTTTGGCGCGAATCTGGCGACGGGGGTCGAAGTCGCCGCGCAAGTCCCCTTGCCGACAACCTTGCTGGGCGCCAGCGTCAAGGTGAAAGACCGGCTGGGCGTGGAACGTTTCGCGCCGCTCTTTTTCGTATCGCCGACACAAATCAATTTGCAGATTCCGCCCGGCACCGCGCCAGGCAAAGCCGTCCTCAGCATCACCAATACGCAAAATACAGCCGTCAATACGACTGTGTTGATCAGCGATGTCGCGCCAGGACTATTTGCCGCCAACGCCAATGGCCAAGGTGTCGCCGCCGCCGTCGTCCTGCGACAAAAAGCCAATGGCGTGCAAAGCTTTGAGCCGATCGCACAGCTCGGCGGGCAAGGCCAACTGGTCACGCTGCCGATAGATTTCGGCCCGGAGTCGGATCAACTTTATCTGATTCTTTTCGGCACGGGATTGCGCAAGAACTCAGCGCTGGACAAGGTGCGCGCGCAGATCGGCGGCACTGACGTGGAAGTGTTGTATGCCGGTGCTCAAGGCGGGTTTGTCGGACAAGATCAAGTCAATCTGACGTTGCCGCGTTCGCTGGCGGGGCGTGGTGAAATGCCAATCACGTTGACCGTCGAGGGGATGCTGGCCAATCCCGTGACGTTGAGTACACGCTGACGCTCAATCAACCGTCGCCGCAGCTTTGTTACGTTGCGCGCGGCTCAGCGAGAGAAACACCAGGCCGACGGCGATCCAGCAAAACATGCGAATTTTGCGCACGACGGCGAGCGTCACACCTGCGGCTGCGCCAAAGCCGAGCGCTTCGGTCACGAGCCCGGTGCTGGCTTCATCCACGCCGACCAAGGCGGGCACAAAGATAAACGCGATGTTGATGGCGCGATTGATCGCTTCGAGCAAAAAAGCCGTTGTCAGGCTGAGTTCGACGCCCAGCAAACGTAACGTCGCAAAAATTTCGCACATCCCCGCCACGTGAAAGGCGATTTCACACAAAGCCACCAGCAAAAAGTCTTTGGGGCGCGCGGCGTAAAAATCAAACACGTATTCTTCCAGTTCGCGCAAATGTTTGATCTTCGCCAGCAACCATTGCTGGCGCGCGTCGTTGCCGATCAACCGTTTCACCAACCACGTCGCGACAATTGAGCCCAGCGCCCAACGTCGCCGAATCGCCAGCAACGAAATCACAACCACCGACGCCACCACCGCCAGCGAAACCGTCAGCGCGCTGCGCATGGATTCTGCCAGCCCAACGCTGGTCAGCAGTGCGACTGCGCCCGCCATCACCATGAAACAGCTTGAAATGGTGTAGGCGATGTTTTCTACCGCCAGCGAAGAAATGCCGGATGAAAGCGCCAGTTTGTCACCCAGCGCCAGCAGCTTCAGCGGTTCGGCCACGACCGGACCAAAGGTCAAATCGCCAATCGCTTCGCCTGCCAAACGCGCGCGCAACAGCACCCAGAAACTGACGTTGCGATCTGTGGGCGGCATACAACGCTGCCACGCCAGCGAACGCGACAGATACCGCGTCGCCGAAATCGCCAGAATCAACAAAAAGCCTGCGCCCAGGGAACGTACGCGCCCGGCAATTTCCGTCAGCCCGGTTTGTTTGAGGACATAGATGAAAAGCGCCAGCCCCAGGCTGGCGGCAAGGATAGCAATCAGGCGAGAACGAAGCTTCATTCGTAACTCAACGCTTCAATCGGGTCCTGGCTGGCGGCGCGCAATGCGGGATAGAGTGCGCCGAGCAAGCCGCTGACCAACCCGGCGACGGCGGCATACAAGATGGAGCTGGCTTCCAATTCGATCTTCCAGCCCAGACCGGTGACCAGCAGAAAACGCGCAATCACCGCGATCAGCAAACCGCCCACGACCCCCAGCCCGCTGATCAGCAAGGCTTCTTTTTCAAACGTCCAGGCGATCCACAACTTCGAAGCGCCCAATGATTTCAGGATGCCGATTTGTCGCGTGCGTTCTGTCACGGTGGTGTACATCGTCAACAGAATGACCAGCAAACTGATCACCGTCGCCAATCCGCGCACGACATTCAAAAACACGTTGAAGGCCGAAAAGCCCGTGGCAAACAACTGTGGCAGATCGCGCGTCAGCAACAAAAAATACTCCGGCATTTGTTCCTTGATGCGTTGTGCGACCAATTCCTGCTCGGCGGGATTTTGGCATTTCACAAAAATCATCGAACATTTGCCTTCCGTGGCCAGCGCTTCCTGCATCGTGGCCAACGGGATTTTGATGCGCGCGCCAGCTTCCGGTTCGTAAACGCCCACAACCGTCAGCTCACGGCTTTGCCATTTGATCTTGTCGCCCAGCTTCAACTTTTTGTTTTCGGCTTCTTTCACGTCCACGATGGCGACATCGCCCGACGCGGGCAACGGCTGGCCGCGCACAATGCGCATATTGCTGGCTTTGCTGAAAGCGTCAAATTCGATGCCGTCAATCTGACGAATGCCCAATCCGCCGCTGCCGCCCATTTCCAGGTTCTGGCCGACCGGGGTCGCCAACGCCACGCCCGGAATCGCGCGGACTTTTTCCAGGTCTGCCATCGGAATGACCATATCCGCCGCCGTCAGCGACAATCCCTGCCCGCCCTGACGCAGCATGATTTCAACGCCCAGGTTGGCGTCGCGTTGTCCGCGTTCGCGCAACGTACCGCGAATCAAACCGACGGTCAGTACAACCAGAATAACGCCGACCGCCACGCCCACCACGCTGGCAGCCGTGCGTCCGGGATGATGTGAAAGATTGGAAGCAACCAGACTGTTCATAAAAAACGCCAGCCACGCGGCAAAACAAAACCGCGCGGAGCCACAAACTGCTGCGCGCGGAAGGTTGCCGGGTGGCGAAAATTACGCCTTGAGCATTGATTCGATGATTTGCGGAGCCGCCTGCAACGTTTCGTCGAGTTTTTCAGGCAATGCGCCGCCTTCGGCCAGATCGGGTTTGCCGCCGCCTTTTTTGCCGCTCAGCGCCGTCAACTCTTTGATGACCGCGCCGGCTTGCACGCGGCTGGTGGCGTCTTTTGACACCATCACCACCAACGACGCCGAACCGTCCGCGACTTCGCCAAGCACAACCACACCCGGCGCAATGCGTTTGGTCAGACTGTCGCCCAACTGACGACGACCGTCCTTGCCCAGATTTTCGACTTTGCGCACCAGCACTTTCAGCCCGTTGATCTCTTTGATCACTTCATCGGCAGGAGCCGCCGCGCCTTGCGCCAGCTTCAATTTCAGCCGTTCGATTTCTTTTTGCTGCTGCCGAATCTGCTCTTGCAGCTTTTCCACCGTTTCAGGCAACTGTTTCGGCAACGTATTCAACTTCGAGGCTGTTTCCGACAAAAGTGATTCGGAGGCTTGAAAACGCTCGAATGCTCCCTTACCGGTTACGGCGCGAATACGGCGGGTGCCTGACGCGATAGCTTCATCGCTCACAATTTTGAAAGAACCGATGTCACCCGTTGCGCGGACGTGGGTGCCGCCACAGAGTTCTTTTGAAAAAACACCTTCTGCGCCGTTTACGGTTAACACACGGACTTTCTCACCATATTTCTCGCCAAAGAGAGCCATTGCGCCAGACCGCATGGCATCTTCAATCGCCAACACATCGGTCTGGACAGGTGCGTTTCGCAAAACGTGATAGTTGACCAGATTTTCGATCTCTTCGATTTCGGCGCGCGTCAACGGTTGATAGTGGCTGAAGTCGAAGCGCAGATAGTTCGGCTCGACGACCGACCCTGCCTGTTTGACGTGCGTTCCGAGCACTTCACGCAAGGCCGCGTGCATCAAATGCGTCGCCGTATGGTTGCGTCGTGTGGCATCGCGCTTTTCCACATCCACCTGCGCCGAAACTACGTCACCAACTTTCAAACTCCCCTTCTCGACTTTGACCTTATGAACGCGTACATCCTGCACGGGTGAATAGGTGTCTTCAACTACAACATTCAGATTTTCAGCCAAGAAGTGGCCAACATCGCCAACCTGTCCTCCGCTTTCGGAATAAAATGGTGTCTGGTTTAGAACGACTTCACCTTCTTCTCCTTCGTTTAACACCTTTACTTCGTCATCGCCTTTGATGAGTGCGATGACTTTTGAGTCGTCAACTTGAGTAGTTTCGTAGCCTTTGAATTCTGTCTTGGTATTGTGACGGCGCTGCAATGCAACGTAAGCGGTCTTGGCTAAGTTTTTAGCCGTCGCTTTTTCTGATGCGCCTTGTTGTTGCAATTCAGATAATTCCTCTTCGATCCTGTGCCTGAATTCTTCTTCAGAAATACCCTCAATATCTATGGGGGGGTCGTTCTGACGATAGATTCTCCATTGAGTGATGCCCGCACCTTCTGGCGCGTTTCTTCTATCTAGCTTTAGCACGACGTACATCAAGTCAATAGGAGTGCCATAGGTATCATACAGCCGGGCAAGATCAAGCGTATTAATAGTGCCAGGAGCAATGTAGCTTGTAGTAGCAGAAATGGTAACTCCGATTTGTTCTTTCTCCATTAGCTCTTGGAGCTTCTTCAATCCAACTGTCAGCGTTGCGCCAAAGCGTTGCTCTTCCAGCCGCACCATTTTTTCGATGTAGCTGCGCTGTGCTTCCAGTTCCGGGTACGCATCTTTCATGAAATCAATCACGAATTCGCAGACCTTATAAAAGAACTCACCGTTGAATCCCAGATTTTCGCGTCCGTTATAAATTGCACGCCGCATAATTTTGCGCAGCACATAATTGCGGCCTTCGTTGCCCGGCATAATTCCATCCGCGATGGAAAACGTCGTTGCGCGTGCGTGGTCGGCAACAACCCGCATCGCAAAGCCTTCTTGCGTTTGGGCTTTGTATTCTTTGCCAGCGAGCTTCGCCACGAATTCAATGATCGGCTTGATCAAATCGGTGTCGTAATTCGTTTTGACACCTTGCAATACGGCGGTCACGCGTTCCAACCCGGCTCCCGTATCTACCGAAGGCGCGGGCAAGGGATCGAGTTTGTATTGGCCCGGCGCGATTTCCTGCCGGTTGTATTGCATGAAGACCAGATTCCAGATTTCGACTGTGTCGTCGCCGTCGCCGTTGACGTATTCGGCTTTGTTAAACGCCGGGTCTTCCGGGTTTTCGCCCAGGTAATAATGAATCTCGGAACACGGACCGCAGGGGCCGGTTTCGCCCATTTGCCAGAAATTGTCTTTGCGGCCAAATTTCAACACGCGTTCACGCGGCGCACCGGCTTTCACCCACAATTCGACGGCTTCATCGTCGGCTGACACTTCGGCGTCGCCCGCGAAAACCGAAAACCACAGCCGTTTCGGATCGAGCTTGTATTCGTTGACCAGCAAATCCCAGGCAAAACGGATGGCGTCTTCCTTGAAATAATCGCCAAAGGAGAAATTGCCCAGCATTTCAAAAAACGTATGATGCCGGGCGGTTTTGCCGACTTCGTCCAGGTCGTTGTGTTTGCCGCCCGCGCGGACGCACTTCTGCGAAGTGGTCGCGCGTTTGTAATCGCGCGTTTCCGCTCCCAGGAAAACGTCCTTGAATTGGTTCATCCCGGCATTGGTGAAAAGCAACGTCGGGTCATTGGCAGGCAACAACGGCGAAGATTTGACGATTTTGTGGCCGTGTTTGGCAAAAAAGTTGAGGAAGATGCTGCGGACTTCGTTTCCAGTCATAACGGTGTTCAGTGTACGAAATTAAGAGGTTTACGGAAAAACCGAACTGTAGCGGCAGCCTATGGCTTTGTCAATTTGCGGGTCTCGGCCAGCGGTCGCACAAAAATCGGCAAAAAAATTTTGTCGCAAATTGTCGAATCCCTGAGCAGGCGTTCGTCAATCCGGCGCAAAGCGAATGAATCGCTGACCCAACGTTTAACTTCAGGACTTACGCAAAAGCTGGGAGCGCAAGCTATTAGCTTCGACACAAGTCGTCAATCTTTAGCTCCGGAGGAGCGGCATGTTTATAGAACGAGAAGCAAACACAGGTTTTAGCTCCGTAGCAGCGGCATATGCCCCCGACAGATGTCGCTCCTACGGAGCTAAAATGATGGTTGCGCCAAACAGCTATAAATATTGCGCTCCTACGGAGCGGGAAGAACTTGCGTAGAGCTCAACGGCGCGAGCATCTCGCTCGCTAGAATCTAAAAACGCGAAGCTTCCTTTTTTTCTTTTGCCTAAGCCCTGAACTTTTCACCAGAGGAGAATTGACGCTTATGAATAAGTATCTCTTGTTATTGCACGAAGATCCGACCAGTTATGCGGACTTCAGCCCCGACGATATGCAGGCCATCGTCGAGAAATATTCGGCCTGGAACCAGCAAATGGCCGAAGCCGGAAAATTGTTGCGCGGCCAGAAGTTAGAAGACGGCACCGGTCGTGTGCTGCGCGCCGGCAAAGGCAAACCGACCATCACCGACGGC
>JAEUQO010000052.1 GCA_016789605.1 Acidobacteriota bacterium | reverse complement strand
GTACCAAATTGATGTACGACCGTGAAGAAGTCCGGCGGCGATTGCTGCGCGTCGGTGAGTGTGTGCGCGATCACGCGTTGCAGGAATTGCGGCAGCAATCCGCCGAAACTCTTTCTGCCGTCGCGTTTGAAACTGCCGCCGACAAAATCTATGTCATTGATCGTTCGGTCGAAACCGTGTTGTTGCCCGCATTGGCGGCAGAATTACAACCGGTTGTTTCGTTTGCCTTGATTTGCGAAGGCGTCAATGACGAACAGCCGCTGGCCTTTCCGGCGGGCACGCCGCTGGCGGATTGCGTCGCGCGCGTGATCATTGACCCGATAGATGGCACGCGCCCGATCATGTACAACAAACGCAGCGCGTGGTTTCTGGCAGCGCTCGCCCCCAATCGCGGCGACCAGACGTCGTTGCGCGACATCGAAGTCGCCGTGCAGGTCGAAATTCCCACGACGCGTGCAGCCCTGGCTGATTCGTTGTCTGCCGTGCGCGGCGCGGGCGTACAAGGCGAAACGCTGCGTCTGGCAAGCGGTGAGCGAACGCCGTTTACGCCGCAACCGTCCCGCGCCCAGACGATTCAGGGCGGCTTTGCCTCGTTCTTTCATCCGTTTCCCGGCGGGCGCGAAATCTTTGCAGCGCTCGAAGAAGCATTGGTGCACGCATTGATCGGCGGGTTGGACGTCAGCAAAACAGCGTTATTTGACGAACAGTATCTTTCGACCGGCGGTCAGTTGTATGAATTGATGGCGGGCCGCGACCGCATGTTGGTAGACGTGCGTGGATTGCTCTTTGAGCGTTTCGCGCGTGAAGGCAAAGCCACGGGCCACGCCTGCCATCCCTACGATTTGTGCACGATTTTGCTCGCCGAAGAAGCAGGTGTCATCGTCACCGACGGAACAGGAAAGCCGCTGGCTGCGCCGCTTGATACCACGACCGATGTTTCCTGGATCGGATACGCCAACACCGCCATTCGCGCCGAAGTCGAACCCGTCTTGCAGCGCTTGTTGCGCGAGCACCAGTTGCTTGTCTGAAGCAAAACTTTTTGTTGCCGCTTCTCGTTGCCCTGAGTACAATGCGCCGCGTTTGACCCTTGATTTTTGCAATTACACGGCATCCTCAGCCGATGACGTGTCCCCGGCGGTAAACAGCTACACGCCGCCGCACCACTTTTCAGCATTATGAACAGAGCTACGATGCCCCACATCGTGACCTCAGGAGAAAATGTATGCGCTCAATCGTTACCCGCTTCCTTGTTCTGTCCCTACTCATGTTTTTGGCAAGCCTGGCCATAGCGCAAACACCACAGGTAACCAATCCGCGTGACCAAGCGAAAGAAAAGGCCATCTGGGAAGAATTGGAAAAAGCCGCACCCAAAGCGCCCTTGCTCGTCGAAAGTTTCAAAGCCGCGACCGAAGCGCTGGACAAAAATGATTTCCCCACAGCCATTCAGGGATTTGAAACGGTCTTGCAGGCCGTGCCGGATTTTGACGCGGCACAACGCCGTTTGGGCCTGGCGCTGATCGAATCCGGCAGCGTTATCAAAGGCACAGAGTTGCTGGAAACAGCGTATGCCAGAAACGCTTCGCCTGAAAATTCCGGTGCGCTGGCCAGGGCGCTGGCATTTCCTGGCGATCAAACCGCAAGCAAAACCAACCAGAAACGCGCGCTCGAATTGGTTAACGGCGCTGCGCGGCTGCATCCGCCGGATGTTTACTATCAATCGTTGCGCGCGCAAATTGCCTTGACGCTGGACGACGCGCTGGCATTTCGCGACGCGCAGGAAAATTTGCTCCGGTTTCACCCCGATTTGATGCAAGCCCACCTTTACACCGCGATTCGCGCGGCAGGAGATTCCGATTGGGAAAAAGCCGAAGCCGAAATCAAACAGGCTCAAGCGCTGGGATTGCCCGACGAAGTCGTTCAGTCTTTTCTCGATTCCGGCGTGCATACGCGCGTACAGGTCTGGCACTTTTTCTATTGGTCGCTCTATCTGGTCGGCGCCTGGTTGGTGGGATTGGTGGGATTGTTTGTGCTGGGCAAGCTGTTTTCGAATCTGACGTTGCGTTCGATTGAAGAGGCCGATCCGAATGGTGCTGCTTCTGACAAAGAAGTTTCGTTGCGTAGCTGGTATCGGCGGCTGATCAATTTTGCCGGAGTTTACTATTACATCTCGCTGCCGATAGTCATCTTTCTGCTTTTGGCAGTGGTGGCTTCGATCATTTACGGCTTTCTGATGCTGGGGCGAATCCCGATCAAGCTGGCGTTGATTTTGGTCATTGGCGCGCTGGTCACGTTGTATCACTCGGTTCGCTCGCTGTTTATCAAGATTGACGGGGCAGACCCGGGTCGCGCCTTACAGCCGGAAGAAGCGCCTGGTTTGTGGGAACTGACGCGTGAAGTCGCGCAAGCCGTCGGGACGCGTCCGATTGACGAAATCCGCATCACGCCGGGATGCGATATGGCGGTGTACGAAAAAGGCAGTTTTCGTGACAAGCTGCATGATCGTGCCAAACGCATTTTGATTTTGGGTGCGGGTGCGCTGAATGGGATGCAGCAAAATGCGTTTCGCGCGGTGCTGGCGCACGAATATGGCCATTTTTCGCATCGCGATACGGCGGGCGGAGACGTGGCTTTGCGCGTCGAACAGGACATGTCCAAGTTCGCCATTTCGATGGCATATGCCGGACAGGCTGTTTGGTACAACATCGCCTATCAGTTTTTGCGCATCTATCATTTCATTTTTCGCCGTCTGAGCCACGGTGCGACGCGTTTGCAAGAAGTGTTGGCCGACCGCGTGGCCGTGCGGAATTATGGCGCGGCTGCTTTTGAAGAAGGTTTGCGGCACGTCATTCGTCGCGATGTGGAATTTGAATTTGTGGCGTCGCGTGAAATCGAAGCCGCGCAACAGGCGCAACGTTCGTTGAACAATCTCTATCATTTGCCCGACGTGAAAGGCAGCCAGGATGAAACGTTGATTGAAGATTCGATCAACAAGGTCATAACCCGAGATACGACCGAGGACGACACCCATCCCAGCCCCGTTGATCGGTTCCGTCTGGCCAGCCGTATTGCATTCAACAAAATCTTGCCGCCGAATGCGCCGGTGTGGGATTTGTTTGCCAATCGGGAGGCGCTGACAACAGAGTTGAGTGCATTGATTGATCAGCGCGTTCGCGAAGCAACAACCTAAACGTCGGTTTGACGAAAGATGGTAGGGCAACCGCCAAGGCGATTCATTTTTCTACACACAACGTGTGGGAAAACGAGCCGCTTGCCGATTGCCCTCTTTTTGTTTCTAATTCCGGCTCGCCGAGCAGGCGCTCCAAATTTTGACCTCAATTTAACGTGCTCCCTCCGAACGATCATCGTATAGGCGAATATGAACAGCGAAGCATTTCAGGATTTACCCTCGAATGTTGTCAGAATACTCACCGAATTCAGCGCTGCTGCGCGCCAAACCTTTGGCGAAGATTTACGTGCGATTGTCCTGTATGGCAGCGCCGCTGAAGGCCGCTTACGGCCAACTTCCGATGTCAATTTGCTGCTTGTGTTGACGTGCTTTACCGAACCGCAGGCCGTGCAGTTGCGTGAACCGCTGCGCGTTGGCCAAACCGCGATCCGGTTGACGGTCATGTTTTTGCTCGAAACGGAAATCGCCGCTGCCGCGGAAGCCTTTGCGGTGAAGTTTGCCGATATCCTGCAGCGGCGGCGCGTGCTTTTGGGGACAGACCCGTTTGCGCAACTGGCGATCCCGCGCGCGGCGGAATTGCTGCGGTTGAAACAAGCGCTGCTCAATTTGACGCTGCGTTGGCGCGAGGCTTTTATTGCGCGCGGGTTGCGCGAAGAACAACTGGCGACCGTCGTTGCCGAAGCTGCTGGCCCGCTGCGCGCATGTGCCGCAGCCTTGTTGGAATTGGAAGGTAAACCGGCGGCTTCGCCCAGAGTCGCCTTGGAACAGCTCGCCGCTGACCTGCACCCGCAAGGCGCGGCGGCAGCGCAACAATTGCTGGCGCAGCTAACCGAAGCGCGCCAGGAACGAATCTTGTCACCGGGTCAGAGTGGCCCGGCCTTGTTTCAATTGCTCGAATTGGCGCGTGCGTTGCAGCAACGCGCGTCGGCCCTTTCGTGAAACAGCCATATGGCAAGGAGAAACTGATTGAACCCTTTTGATTGGACCGGCCCAAATTTCCTGCTTTTCTTCGCCGGTTTTTCCGCTTTCGCGATTGGCCTGATGGTTTGGTCGCGCAGAGTGGCGGAATCCGGCCCCGCCCCACAACTGGAACTTTCTGATCCGTATTTGATCGCTTAT
>JAEUQO010000407.1 GCA_016789605.1 Acidobacteriota bacterium | reverse complement strand
TGCGCGCTTCCAGTTGCGCAAACAAATAAGCAGCCAGCAAATCCGACGGCAAGTAACTCGATCCGACATCCACCCAGGTGTATTTATCCACCTGACCGCGAAAGAAACGGCTGCGGTTCGTGCCTTTTTCGCGCAGGATTTCGGCGCGTTCCACCAGACGCGGATCATTGATGAGCAACGCGCCGCCTTCGCCGCAGGAGAAGTTTTTCGTTTCGTGAAAGCTTTGCGTCGCCAAACAGCCAAACGTTCCCAAATTGCGCCCGCGATATTGGCCAAACAAACCATGTGCGTTGTCTTCGACCACCGCGACGCCGTGTTTTTCCGCCCGCGCCAGAATCGCATCCATTTCACAACCGACCCCGGCGTAATGCACCGGTACGATGGCTTTGGTGCGCGCTGTCAGCAACTGCGGCAACTGCTGTTCATCCAGGTTCAACGTATCTGGCCGAATGTCGGCAAACACAGGCCGTACGCCACGCAACACAAAGGCGTTGACGGTTGAAACAAACGTAAACGACGGCACGATGATTTCATCGCCCGGTTGTAACTCAAGCAACAGCGCGGCCATTTCCAGCGCGTGCGTGCACGACGTCGTCAGCAAGGTTTTAGTCACGCCCAAGGTGTCTTCCAGCAATGCGTGGCAGCGTTTTGTATACGCGCCATCGCCTGCCGCGTGTCCTTGCCGAATGGCGTCGTGTAAATAAGTCAGTTCGTTGCCAACCAGCGCTGGTTTGTTGAATGGAATGCGCACGGACAAATTCTCGTGATTCTCTTGATGAAGTAATGGGACGCTGCCGATCTTGGCGCTCATTCGTCACATCAGCGGCCCAGCGTTTGGCTGGGGCTGCGCAACAACTCATAGGCATTGATCGGCTCGCCGTCGTCTGCTTGTACACGCGTCACCAACAGCACGCCATCACCCGTTAACACTTTTGTGCCAACGCCTGGCTCAACGCCGATGACGCGTCCCGGCACCCGACCAACATATACCAGTTCATCCGGGCAACGTTGCGCCGCCCAGATGATTAATTTGCGACCGTCCAGCGTCGTGTAAGCGCCGGGATAGGGAAAGGTCACCGCCCGGATCAGGTTGTGAATCGAAGCCGTTGTTTGTGTCCAATCAATGCGATTGTCTTCGGGCAATCGTTTGCAGGTATAGGTCGCTGCCGCGTGATCTTGCGGCGTCGCCTGGACGGTGCCCGCAAGCAAGGCGGGCAAATTTTCAGTCAACAGATTCAGATAGGTTTGCGTCACCCGTGCCATCACGTCCGCGATGGTTTCTTCTGCGCCGATTGGCACTGCCTGTTGCGCCACGATGTCCCCGGCGTCTACGTGCTCTGCCATGCGGCATAAGGTGACGCCGGTTTGCGATTCACCGTTAAGGATCGCCCAGACGGTCGGCGCAAATCCGCGATACTGCGGCAACAACGAATCGTGAAAGACATACGCGCCTAATCGCGGCGCCTGAAAGACGTTCGCCGGAATCAAATAGCGCCAGCTTACGGCCAGCAACAAATCCACTGACGGCAAATCGGCGCTGGCTTTTTCAACGCGCCGCGTTTCAACAAACCGTGCGCCGCAACCTTGTGCGAGAGCGCGAATATCATCCAAATAGCGCGGCTCCCACGGGTCTTCGGCAAAGCTGAAAACAGTCAACTGCGCTTGTGGGGCGCAGTGGCTCAGTTGTTGGAAAAGATGCTCTAAAAATGCTCGGCCCCGTTGTGTCGCGCACAGCAGCGCAATGTGCATGCTTGTTCCTTTCGCTCATCGTAACGCGCGTGAAAAATCCCTGCGCAGTGTACCCGAAATCTATGCCGTTGCCATTTTTACACGATACGCGTTTGCCCGCTGACAGCGCGCTGAAAGTGTATGAATCAGCGCGGGCGCGTGCATTAGCAACGCTGCCGCCTAATCATTAATCGTTGACACTCCGCGCAAGCGCGTGCTATACATCCGCGTCGTTTGGGTTTGTCTGGTGCTAAACGCCATAAGCAAACCCAGTCTTGAAAGCAACAAATAAGAATCCCGCTTTCCCCCGACCCCAATCACTGCGGCCTCAAATTTTACGTTCCTTTCTTCGCTCATTGGTGCCCCCCGCGATGAAAAGAGGCGCGCAGATCAATCTTGAACATTACATCTCTCGTTTCGTTGCAAGCTGGCATACGTTCGCGCGTGACGCTATTTTGCAGTGTCAGTTTTGAAAAGCTCAATGCTGCCTCGGCATGAGGTTTCCTTCACGGTCCTGTAGAGTTCGGGTCTTCGTGTACCCAAAAAAGGACGAACCGTCAGTTACGCGAGTTTCGCTCACAACCACAATGAACTAGGTCTTCACCGCTCGCCCCAAGAAGGCCGACAATGCCCCAATCAGGAAGGAAGTTAGCATATGAAGTACCTGTCCTTTCGCAAGCTACTCACCCACTTGTGTCTTGCGGCATTCGTTAGTCAGTTTTTGCTGCAACCCAGCACTTCGCTGGCGCGCACGGCCGTTGCCAACAATGGTCAGTTGGTTTTCGCCCGGCAAGAAACGCCCGCGATGCCGAAGCCTGCCGACGATCAAGTTGCCAACAATGGTCAGTTGGTTTTCGCCCGGCAAGTTTCGATCAACAACATCAACGCCATCTCCGGTCAGACCGTATTCAGCGGGAACCGGTTCAAAGTCGCCAATCAAGGAACGGCCATCGTTAATCTGGGCCGACTTGGTCGCATCGAATTGGGTGCCAATTCCGAGTTCATCCTGCGTGTTTCGGGCAACACCATCGGCGGCGAATTGAAATCTGGCTGCATGAATCTAAGCGCGCCTGCCAATGTCGGTGTGCAAATCAACACCGAACAAGGTCTGGTCACGTCGAGCGGCAAATTGCCGGTCGCCCTGGCGCTTGGCGCCAAAGGCAAAGCAACCGATTTGTCACCGACGTTGGGTGAAATCAGCGTTGCCGGCGCGAATCAAACGAGCGTGATCAAAGCCGGGGAATTTGCGTCGTTGGCGGCCAACGCCAATGGCCCGCAAAATCTGGTGCGCCGCACAGCAGATGCCTGCGCCAAACAAAATGGCGCGTGCCTGGTGTGCAACCTGAATGCTTCGCCGAACGCGACTTCGCCCAATGCCAATCCCAAAGGCCCAGCGCCACAAAATAATAAAGGTGGCGGTGGCGGCATCGGTTGGGGCTTGGCAACAGGAATGGCCGCGATGGTCGCCGGAACAGCCTTGGCGATAGGGCTGACCAATAACAACAGAGGCCCTGTCAGACGCAGTCCGTTCCGTCCCTAGCGTGTAAGTCGCCCCGTTGTTCGTTTTGCAAAGGGATGCCGTTCTCAATCCACAAGGCATCCCTTTCCCGCACGCTTCTTCCTCCGCACCGCCCCCCTCGCAGCGATGAAAATCTCACTCGACTTATCTGCACTGGGAATCCGTCTGGCGGTGTTCGCACTCGCGGCGTTGTTGCTGTGTGGCGCAACCGGCCTGGCGATGGTGCAGTTCATCACCAATTCGGCAGCCACCCCAAACCTGCCGGTTGAACTGGCGGTGCTGGAAGCCATCGCGGATTACGTCCCGTCTTCTGCCGCCGTGCACGCCCGCTTGGCTGCTCGTCTGGTCGAAAGCGAAGCCGACCCGACAGAAAGTCATGAGAAACTGGCCGAACGCGCGTTTGTGGCCGCTTCACGCGCCGTGCAATTAGCGCCCGCAAATTACGAATATCGCGTGTTGCTGGCCGCCGCGTCTGAATTACAAGGCGATTTGCCAGCCGCCGAAAGTGCGCTGCGCGCCGCCGTCCAACGTGCGCCACAACATCTGGACGTACGCTGGCAATTGGCCAATTTGCTGGTACGTGTCGGAAAGCTGGAAGAAGCGCTGCCTGATTTTCGTTTGCTGTCTGCCGCTGACGCAGATCGTTTGCCCGCCACAATCAGCTTGCTGTGGCAAGCCTCTGAAGGCAATTTCGAGTTGGTGAAACGCGGCCTCAGCGAAGCGCCGCACGCGCAACTGGCGCTGGCAGGTTTTCTGGTTGAGCAAGGCCAATATGAAACCGCTGCGGGCGTATTTGCCGCCATTCCGCGCGAATTCCGCGCGAGCGCTCCTGAAACCAAAAAGATTTTTGACCAATTGTTCAATGACCGGCAGTTCGTTTATGCCAACCAATGGTGGCGCAACACGGTCAATCTGCCAGCGACGACCACAGATTCGTTGCTCTGGAATCCAGGTTTTGAACAGCCCGCGTTAAAAGGCCTGACGCATTTTGATTGGCAACTGGTGGGCAGCCGTTATGCCCGCATCGGCGTTGCCACAGGTCGCGCGCACAGCGGACAGCGCGCCTTGAAATTGCAATATCTGGGTGTTGAAACCACGCGCCTGGATACTGAATTACAACAGTTGGTCGTGCTGCAGCCGGGCGCGACTTATCGGCTGGAAGCCTATGCCAAAGCCGAAGGGCTGGTCGTCACCGACGGCCCGCAATTAACTATCGCACGCGCAGACAACCGCGCCGTGCTGGCCGCATCCAACGCCGTGCTCCCCGGCACTGCGGATTGGCAGTTGTTGACGGTTGAGTTCGTTGCCCCACAGGATTCTCCTACCATCATCCTGACCCTCAAACAGACCCCTCGTTACAGCTTCGTTGAACCGACGC
>JAEUQO010000368.1 GCA_016789605.1 Acidobacteriota bacterium | reverse complement strand
CCTTGGGACCCCACAGCTACGGTCTATAACCCCATCACAAAGAAAAACCAGCTGGCTCTTTTTACAGTTGACTGGGATAATGGCTTTTTCGGCTTTGTTCCGACTGGAGCTAAATACAATGGAGACGGGAGTTGGAGTTGGGTCGTACCGAAAAAAGGCAGGCCGACACTAAAAGCACGTGGTCTGGGGTTAAACGGTGAAGAAGTCGACGGAAACCTCTCACCTATCAAACTCACTTTGTTTTTTTCTGGGATTTTTACTGATACCAACAAGAAGAACCAAGCTTCCGCGATTGCTTTACCTGGGCTTTTGGATTGTCTTGGGCTATTTCAGGGGCAGATTCAACAGTTACACAATGACAATGGTGTTTTTTCTGCACTTGCCGCCGCTCCAAACAGAGAGGCCGCTGAAGCGGCTCAAAAGGTCGTTCAAGATTTTTTGAGCCAACAAACAAATGACCCATCCATGATCCAAATAGTGGCTCACAGTAACGGTAACCCGACGGCAAAGTATTTTCTTGATTTAATGACGCGTCGTGACCCTTCTTTTAGAGTTGGCTCGACAGTGTTGATTGCCCCAAACGTTGACAGCACATCAATCGTGGAAAGTATATTTTCGAGGAGCGACTCCAATATATTGATGCAAAGCAACCGAGATTTCGCACTACGATTAGGGAGAATCTTAACTGGTGCAAGTCAGAGAATTGGTGCATTCCAGCGTGATGTCAAATCTCCGTCGGACATAATTCAAACTAAACAACGTGGGCATGGAATACAGAGTTATAGAAAGGCATATTGTGGCTATTAAAATGTGATTGCATGCAAGCAATTTCACCTTCGGTTTCTAATCCATCAGCTCAAAGTCATATACTGGAGGGAGAAGAGGATGTTCAAATTAGGACAATGCCTAACAGTGGTGTTCTTACTACATTTTTGTGGAAATCCAACAAGTGTGGTTTCAAGTTCAAACAACAACCAGGCTAGCCTTATGCAGAAAATAAGTAAGCGTGTGTTATCAGAAAAAGAACTGCTTAGTTTGGCCAAAAAGCGGGTTGATCCAATTTATCCCCAAGAAGCAAATGCCATAATCACTCGGCCTCGATATGGTGTCTTTGTGTATGTTGAGATTAACTCAGAAGGAAAAGTCATTGAAGCCCGCGCGATAAGAGGGTCCTCTCTCGAAAAAGATGCAGCTATCGAAGCAGCTAAATCCTGGGAATTCACTCCTATTTTTGGAAATGGAGTTTCTAGCATTTCTGGGGTAATAAATTTTGGACTGCCTGAAGACTATATTCGAAAAGACCCTAGTCATCCGATAAGGTCATATGAAGAAGAGGTGCGAAAAAATCCCTCTTCTTGGTTGGCACATAGTCGTCTGGGAACTGCCTATATCCTTCATAACCAACTTGAAAAGGCTGTGACAGAGTACGAAAGGGCGCTATCTCTTCAACCAGAATCACCGGTAATTCTTTATGGCTTGGGAATTACCTATAGAGATCTGGGGCAATTTCAAGAAGCGGCAATACATTTACGGAGAGTCATACAAAATAAGCCTGATTTTGTTGAAGCGATTTATGCGTTGTCTTGGGTATTGCGCGATATGGGGAAAATAGAAGAGGCGACTGCATTATTACAACAAGCGATCAAGGTTCGCGGTGATGTTGATGTCAAAAATACCGTTTATTCGATTTTGTATTCCATGTATGAGAAGTCAGGGCAAGAAGAAAAAGCGATTTTGATGCTGGAAGAAAGAGTCAAAGTAGACATTGAAATCAGGTCACTTGACCCTGAAGATGTTGCTGCCAATCCCGTTTATGATTTGCAAAAAATTGCCGACTACTATGAAAAGAAAGAACGCTACGAAGAAGCTATCAAGGCTTATCAGCGAATCGTTGATTTCCAGCCAATTTCCCCAGCCGCGTTCAGAGCATCAATAGACATGGCCTCGCTGCACAAGAAACTTGGCAGGCAGTCTGAAGCCATAGCCATCTGCGAGCGATTGTTGAATTACGTCAACAGCAACCCAATCAGAAACTCTCAAGGCGAAGCGGACGAAATGCGCGGCAGAATTTATATGGAAATGGATCGTGATCAGGATGCCATTTTATATTTCAAGAAAGCTGCCGCGAAAAAAACATCGAACTCAATCAGACCGAACGAATATCTCTATGACTTGTACTTGAAAGTCGGCAATCAAAAAGAAGCCGCAAAGCAAAAAGAGATTATCAGGAAGTTTTACGAAGAATGGGAACGACCCATGCGAGAAGGGAACAGAATCAGGGTTAAACCTTGAGATGGTCTGCTCAATTCAGCTTGATGTAGGATATCCGGCACGATGACCCAGGACGGCTTTGTTGGGCTTTGTTGCACAAATCTTGAGTCATCTTTTCCCTCTGTCGAATAGCTTTGTCGCGCAAATCCTGAATCATCCTTTCCCTCTGACGAATCAAGCAAGCTTGATGGTGCCGGGCATTCCGAGCGATCAGGGCTTCTGAGAGCGGCCTTCGACGAACGTCTGCAACGCTCGGCGCAGCAGGTGCGTGTCATCGTTGCGGTCGGCGTGGCTTTGTTCGACCATTCAGCGTTTGTGACCTTCAATCAGTTGAATCTGAACTGGCAAGGCGGCGGCGTTTGGCTCGAATTTGGCAAACAGCATTCAACTGGCTTCAACGAGCCCCCGCTTTTTTGTTAATTGGGATTGTGGGGATCGGGCGGCAATCCGCGTTTGATCCGGCTCAGAATGCCGCAGAGGATTTCGATGTCGTATTTGGTCGGATTCAGCCGCAACAGGCTGCTGCGCAAACGCCGTGTCAGATCAGGTTCGTTGCCGGGCAGGACAAAATCAATTTGGCGCAACACGTCGAGCAGCAATTGCAATGCGGCTTCGGTTGCACCTGCGGTTGCAGTTTCGGCAGGGCGGGGCAACATCTCGCGCTGCGCCTGTTCACGCACCAATTCGTAACAGCAAATGGCGACCGCCTGGCCCAGGTTCATCGAAGGGCAATTGGGTTGGGTGGGAATGCTCATCACGCGATGACAATGGCTCAGGTCTTCGTTGGTCAGGCCGTGCTTTTCCGAACCGAACACCAGCGCCAGGTTGTATTCGGTTTCGGCCAGTTCGCGGCTGAGTTCAAGCGGCGTGAACACAGATTGTTTGGCTTCGACGCGCGTGCGATCGGTTGTGCCAATGACCAGATTGCAATCAGCAATGGCTTCAGCGAGCGTGGCGACAACGCGCGCATTGGTCAGCACGTCCATTGCGTTCGGCGCGGAACTGATTTCGTTCCACACTGGCGGATGCACGGCGACAACCGTCAGTTCGTGAAACCCAAAGTTTTTCATTGCCCGCGCGACGGCCCCGATGTTGTTTGGATCACGCGGGCGAACAAGTACGATCTTGCAATTCATTCGTAAGTTGGAGGAGTCATCAGCAAGGGCCGATTCGCAAGTGAGATTTTGAAACCATACAGCAGTAGCAACAGAATCAACCCCAGCGTCAAAAACATCCCGTTTGCATACCACGCCGAAAAATTGAACGTCAGTAGTGTCGCTTCCAGCCACATAAAGACGGCTTGGGCGACAACCATCGTCATCAACCCAAGACGGGCAATGGCAAAACATAAGCCCGTGGCAATCATCAAGGTAAAGGGCAGAAAAATCCACGATTGCGTAAACAGCAAAATCTGGATCGTCGCTATAAGAGTGAAAATGACCAACCCTGCGAAAAGTCTGCGACGCAGCAGCAAAAACAAAACAGCGAGCAGGCAAATGAACGTAAATCCGTAGCCGAAGCTGATTCCCGCAGTAGTTAAAACCCCCGCAGCCCAGCTCCGCAAACTTATCAACCCGCCCGTGAAGAAATACATCCGAAAATCACCGTGAAATAATCGCTCCACATAAAATCCGGCATAGATCAGCGTGATATGTCCGATGCCCACCAGCGCTCCGAGCAAAACGTCGCGTCCGACCAACGGGTCGCGCCAATCGCCCGCCAGCAAGCGATTCCATGAAACAATCAAATCCGGCAAATTGCGGCGGACAATCGGTTCCAGGGCGAGATACACGATGCAAGTCAGCACGGAAACGTATAAAGCCGCGCGAAATCCGAGCGTAATGCGGTCAAGTTCGGGGAAAAATGACGGAACGTGATTCATGCTGAAAAACCAGCCGAAGAATGTCAAAACAAAAACGGCAAGCGAAACTTTGAACGCTCCTTTGCGGTCTCCGCTGCCCGATTTGATGTTTTTCCACGCCAGAAAACTTGCAGTAACGATGACTCCCCACAAGATTCCGAAAAAGACAAAAACGCCAGCCCAATCGCGTGTCGTGTAGCTTTCCGCGTCAACCGAGTTGGGTTTAGTCCAGGGAAAAATCAATTTGAAAAAAACGAGTTTGCCATGAAAGCTTGCGGCTTCGACACGCAAAGGAATTTCTTTGTGGTCGAGCATCACGCCCTCCCAAGCCTTGCGCTCGTCAAACGCGTTCGGCGGAGTCCAATTTGGCGCGACCTCTTTGAATGTCGTTACATCAATCTCGGCGGCCTGAAACGCAGTAGAAAAATCGGCTTTCGCGTCTGAACCGACGCCAAATTGTGGCGGAACGGCAGAAAACTCTACGAGCCTTCCGCGCGTGTCGAGCATAATCGTCAGTTGATTGCTCTCATTCTGCGAGTCAAACGCCCAAAAACCGTTTCCCGACATCCGTACATCAAAATATTTTGGGCTTTGGCGCTCGACAAAAACACAAAGCAAGGGCTGACCGCTTTCGATTTTGGCAAACTTTTCCGGCGAAGAATTTTCCCGAATAGATTCCTGATAGGAATAATCACTGTAAAACCGGTAGAAACGTTCGGCGGGCGTATCTGTGTAGCCGAATTTGGCGGTGATTTCGTTGGCCTTTTCGGAAAGAACCTCTGCAGATTTTTTGAAGGGAATCCGATTCTGCGGTGACACTTTCATTGCGGCGAACATACAAACTGCAAGCATCGCGATGCCGCCGATCAGACAAGACAATGCCACCACTGGCCGCAACGCGCCTTCCTTGGGCGCAGCCGCGACCATTTCCGGCGAAGGGGTTTCTCCGGCAGCCAGCGCCGCCGCCAGCGGATCATTGCCCGGCAACGCGGCTGCGACTTGAATCGCCGACGCGGGACGATCGGCGGGGTCTTTGGCCAAACAGCGCAAGATCAGCTTTTCGACTTGCGGGTCAATTTCCTTGACGTGCTGTGAGGGATTGGTGGGGGCGCTGCTTTCGTGTAAACGGCGCAAGTCATCCAGCGTCGAAGCATCAAAGACGCGTTTGCCGGTGAAGATTTCGTAAATCACCAGCCCCAGTGCATAAATGTCGCTTTTGATCGTGACTTCTTTGCCGGCCAATTGCTCAGGAGCCATGTAAGCCGGAGTGCCTGACATCACATCCTGCCCGCGAAATTGCTCGGCCAATCCTGCCAGACCGAAATCGGTGATGCGGACTTTGCCGCGTCCGTCAATCATCACGTTCGCCGGTTTCAAATCGCGGTGCAGAATGCCCGCGTCGTGTGCGGCGGCCAATCCGGCGCAAAGCTGGTTGGCAATTTCGACGGCTTTGTCGGATGGCAAACGTCCTATGCGGCGCAACAGCGAAGACAGGTCTTCGCCGTCGATGTATTCCATCGAAAGAAAGTGATGCGTGCCGGTGTCGGTCTGGATTTCGCCGATATCGTGTACGCGGCAAACGTTGGGATGCGTGACTTGCCGCGCGGTGCGCACTTCACCCAGAAAACGCGCCAGCATCGCTTTGTCGTTTGAAAGTTGGGCGGTGAGGAATTTCAGCGCAACCGATTGGCCCAGCTTCAGATCATCGGCGCGATAGACTTCGCCCATGCCGCCTTTGCCGAGTTGGCCCACAACGCGATAGCGCCCCGCCAGCAACACGCCCGGAGCAAAGCGGGACTTTTCGAGAAAGCCCGTCGGCGTCATTGCCAACAATTCAGCGGCATCGTGAATGGCGGCCTGAATCGCGCCGCCCGCCGCTTCCTGATAAACAACCAGCGCTTCGACCTCCTGCCGCAAGGCTTCGTCGCCCTGGCAAGCATCGGCCAGAAACGCTGCGCGCTTTTCTGGCGCAAGCTCCAGGGCGGCTTGAAAGAGTTGTTCGATCTGTTGCCAGCCGTCTTGCGTGACAGGAGAAGAGACCGACAGGCGCGTGGTCATACCACCAAGGTTGCGGGTTGCCTGTTCGTGAAAGGTGATCAGCGCCGCGACGCCGAACTGCGTTCTCAAATCTCTGGCGCAGGATTTTTCCAGCAGCGTAGTGCGTTGTTCGGCGGTTAGCGAACACGCTGTGTTCGTCAATTCTTTGATTTGTTGCCAGCGTTCGGGAGTCATAAGCGCTGCTCCTGTTTCGTCACCGTTCAGAGTTCACGCTTCAGCGGGCTGTCACTCGCTGAAGCGCTCTGAGCCACTGACCTACTGCTTTTGAATTTGTCGTCCCAGCCAGGCTTCAGCCATGCGCAAATCGCGGCGTAACGTCGCAATGGACAAACCGGTGACTTCGGCAATTTCGTCCATGCTCAGCCCGCCGAAATAGCGTAGCTCGATAATCCGGCATTTCCGTTCGTCGTGTTTGGCCAAATCGTTCAAGGCTTCGTTCAAAGCCAGGACGTCGGGTTTGGCCTGGCCCGGAACTGCCAAGGCTTCGTCCAGCGGCAAGGCTTCTGCCCCGCGCCCGCGTTTGGCGGCGGCGTGTGTGCGCGCGTGATCCACCAGAATGTTGCGCATCAAATGCGCCGCAATCGCCATGAAGTGCGCACGGTTTTGCCAATCGCGATGTTGTTGGCCAATCAGCAACAGGTAGGCTTCATTGACCAGCGCCGTTGCTTGCAGGGTGTGGTCGGTTCGTTCACGGCGCAGATAGTGCGCCGCCAAACGGCGCAATTCATCGTAGACCAGCGGCGTCAGGCGAGTCAGCGCTTGCTGGTCGCCGTTACGCCAAGCCAGCAACAGTTGCGTCACTTCCAGCGGTGCGGAATCGGTCATGGCAGCTCCTGGCGGAGAGGCAGAATTCGGCAAAAGCGCCGGAAAGCTTAGCCAGCGAGCGCAAACCGAGTCAATGAATTGTCCGACGCGGTGTTGAAAATGACGCGAAAGCCACATAACGATTCCCGTCTAACTTAAAGCGGAATCGAAATGGCAAATCGCTCAACCGGGAAGAAAATTTTTGCGGAAGATTGGGGAACGGGAATTTGGGTGCCGGAAGTCGCCAACACGGCTTCCGGCACCGACAGGCGACTAATTTTTCGCTTGGGTCGCCGGGGGCAAAACGTGAACGCGTTCGCCGGCTGGGTTGAAAGTAATCCGGCGTTTTTGCAAGTAGGCAATCTTGCCCAGGTTGGAGGCCAACGCTGAGCGGTGGCCGCTGACCACATCAGAATTGGGCATCTTGCCCGCTTTGATGCTGTCGAGGAAGTTGCGCACGTGTTCCGCTTCGAGCGGTTTCTTGGCCTGAACGGTTACCGGCGGCGGCGGCGCCTGGCGGCGTTCTGGCGCTTGCTGATAGGTATAGCGGCCACGATCAATGTAAAGGCTGCCATTCGCGCCCATAAATTCGATGGCTGCGCCGCGTGCGCCCGGTACCAGCGTTGCGTCAAACGTCGCCAGCCATTCTTTGGGATATTCAAGCTGGATCGAAATCGTATCGGGCGCGGTGCGTCCGTCTTTGTAATGATAAACGCCGCCTGCTGCTGTCGCCGCCGTCGGCAGATCATCGCCCAGGAACCAATGCACGACGTCAATCCAATGGGTGAACAAGTCTGTGATTTGTCCGCCGCCGAAATCGAAATAGGCGCGCCAGTTGTAAAACTGATGCGCATTGAACGGGCGCGCTTTGGCCGGGCCAAGCCAGCGTTTCCAATCCAATCCGGCAGGCTGTTCAGTGAAATTCGGTTTGCGCAAATGATAGCCGTTGCCGTGCCAATAGGTGCGCACAAACGCGATCTTGCCGATTTTGCCGCTGTCGAAATATTCGCGTTTGGCTTCGGCGTAATGCGTGCCGCTGCGTTGTTGCAAACCTACCTGAAAGACCGTTTTGTTGTTTTTGGCGGCTTCGATGATTTTGTGGCCTTCCTGCCAGGAATACGTCAGCGGCTTTTCGCAATAGACGGATTTGCCCGCGTTGCAGGCATCAATCGCCATCTGTGCGTGCCAGTGATCAGGCGTGGCGATCAAGACAGCGTCTACATCTTTGTTCGCCAATAGTTCACGATATTCGACATAGGTTTTGGCTTTGCCGCCGGCCTTTTCTTTCTGCTCGAGCATCGGTTTTTCATAGACGTCGCACAGCGCCGTGACTTCGCAATCCGACTCTTTCAAAAACCAGCCCATGACATCGCCCCCGCGATTGCCTGTGCCGATAACGCCCAGCCGTACACGGTCATTGGCGCCGAGCACGTTGTTCCAACTGGCTGCCGTCAGCGCGACGCCTGCCGCGCTTTTGGCAATGAAATCCCGTCGAGAATTTGATTGAGACATCGTCATTCCTCTCTGTATGGTAAACGTTGATCAGACATTGACCATTGAAAATCGGTCATTGGTGCTTTCCCAGCGAGGAACAACATCTTCCCGGGCGGACAATGACCAATGCGCAATTCTCAATGTCCAGTGTTTCAGGTTAATAGCTTTTGGTTGTGCTGGTGATTTTGCCCAGCATTCGCTTCAATTCCAGAAATTCGTTATCGGTCGGTTGAAAGTCCGCTCTCGCCAGAATCCCCCGCGCGCATCAGCTTTCTGCGCCGTCAAACTCATTTGCGGGTTTGTTGCACTGTTTCCCAGGCGACCTTTTGCAAAAACGCGGCGTCTGCCTTGTTCAGATTGGCCAGCTCACCGGTCGTTTCGCCGGGTTTGCCTCCGAGGTCCATTGGTGTTCCGGTAATGCGTTCGGCCAGTCCTTCTGGGCTTTGTCCAAAGAGCACGGCATAAAACACACACGCGGCCAGATAAGAACCAGCGGGCGAGGGATGGCTTTTGTCGCTGACGTGCAGCGCAAATTCCGGTTTTGCTTTCAGCACCGTTTGCCAGGCCAGCCCCACGGGAACGACTGTGTCGCCGAGTTCTTTGCCAATGCTTTGGTAGGCATCGGTCAGCAGCGGTTGTTTATCCGGCGAATCCTTGCGCGCCCAGGTCATATACAACAACGGCTTGGCGCCGGTTTTTTTGATTTCCGGGTCAATCATCCTGACTGCTTCGTGAAAGAGTTTCGGATCGTTGATTTGCGGGATGCCGTCAACCAGTTTGGGCAATCCGAGTGTGCTTTGTTCCTGCAATACGACGTAATCCCATTTGCCGCGCGCCAGGGCTTCCTGCGGTTTGCCGCCACTCCACAGCGATTTCAACGTTGCGCCGCCGACGGTGACCATTTCGGTTTCGAGCGTGCGTGCAGGTTTCGCCGATGCCGCCAAACCTGTGAGCAATTGCGGCAGGTTGTTGACATAAGTGTAGCTGTTACCGATGAAGAGCACGCGCAGTTTTTGCGCTGCCGGAGGAGCGGCTTTAGCCGCTTGTTGTGCGCGGCTTGCCGTAGGTGACGACAGACTAAGCGACAAAAAGAGAACGAAAAAGAATTTGCCAAAATACCGCTGGTTCATTTTGTGAGTCCTTTTTGCACTGTGCGCAAAGCTTTGCTAACGATGTAGTCGGTTTCTTTGGTCGAAGACATTTCCCGCCAGCGAGCGCAAACGTCTTTGGCCCAGTCAGGCCTGGTTTTGCTCGCGTCGTTGATCCAGTTGGCAACCGAATCGCGGACATATTTCGACGGATCGCTGTGCAGCGGTTCCAGAATGGGCAAGCCAAGTTCCGGGTGCAGCTTTAGCGCTTCGATGTGTTTGCACCAGACGCCGCGCGGGCGTGTGGATTCGCTGGCAAACCGGCGGACGTTGTCGTTTTTGTCTTTTGCCCATTTCGCGAGCAGTTTGATTGCCGCGCCGAGTTCAGCGTCTATGCTGGTACGTACGGCAAACCAGGCTTCTTCGCGCACGCCGAAATGATGGTCAGCCGCAAATCGTCTTATGGCACTGAGCTTCTGTGTCAGCTTCAGTTCGTTGTCTAAACCAATCAAATATGCCGCCCAACTGCGCACTAGGTCAGACGGATGAGCAGCCAGTTTTTCGACGATCTCTGTGCGGTCTGCATGATCTTTTAGGGCAGGCAGCAGCGCAGCCGCGATCGCCGGAGCAATTTGCGTTTGCTTCAATTCACCGGGGTTGGCCAATCGCCCCAACGCCGGTTTGACCAACGCGCGCAGACCGAGTTTGGGCAACACCTGTTGCAACAGTTCGTGACGATCCACAGCCAGCCATTCGACCAGGTTGGCGGTTTCGAGTGTGCCCGCATTCAACTGCGCCAGAATGTCTGGCGGGATTTCGTTGATACAGCGTGCGCCTTTGCGTTTTGTCGGTTCTGCCATCTCGTTACACCGACCTCACTTTGGGCCAGGCCAATTCAAACCCTTGCTGCGTCAGTTTGGCTTGGAAATCCGCAAGCAATCTGGCGTCGTTACGAATGCGGCGCGGCGCTTGTTTGGTTTGATTGGCGTGTGCTGCCAGCGCGCCCGCCGCTTCGCCGATATTCCATTCGACCGGATGCAGACGATAACACCCGTTGGTGATATGCGTTGTGCCGATGTTTTTGCAGGCCGGGATTAAATTCTCGATCCGCTTGGGAATCAACGCGCCCAGCGGAATCTGAAATGGTAGGGAACTGACGTCAATGTAATTGTCGCCGCCCGTGCTCATGTGCAAATCAATCCGATAAGAGCCGACGCCGACCGAATCCTTGAACTCTTCGGCAGTCAATTCATCAGGCTTTTTGCCGGTCAGTTGCGCGCGTGCCTCTGTGCCGACATGCTGTTCCAGCACGGTGAATTCCGCTTGAATGCGTCGCGCTTCGCGAATGTACGGATATTTTGCCAAACCGTCGTCCGTATCCACGATGTCTGATCGCAACCGCAACCCTTTCCAACCGACGCCGCCATCCGGACGGGGCGCTTCGGTTTGCAGCCAATACAGCAGCGACAGGCTAAGTTGTTTGGCTTGGTAAAGATGGCGTTTGACTTCGGTTTCGCTGACTTCAAACACCGGCCCGCCGAAATAATCATTCATCGGCCAATTCACAACCGTGATGTGACCGGCGAAGCTTCCGGGCAGGAAATTGTCGCGCGCAATGATGCGGCGATAGATCATGAAATTGGTCGGCCCGGGTTTGGTGACATCAGCTTCGGGATCAAACGCCGCGCCCCGTGTTTTCAGCGTTTGCGGATGCGGTTGTTCCCACGCGAGCAATTTGCCCGGCCAGGCCGGATTCAGTTGCGGCACGTAATCACGCCAGTATTTCCACTCGGCGGGCGCATCAGTTGTGTGGTCTTCACCCGCCACATGATCCATCGCAAAACACCACGTCACAGCCTGCATATTCAAGGGCTGCGCCTGTTCCGGCGCGTGCAGTTCGCCGGTCGTTTTACGCGACTCAAAACCGGTGACGTATTCGGTTTTGGTCAGTGGCAACAATTCGCCGGTTTCGGTCGCATCCAGAAAGTAGGGCGCAGAGATCGTTCGTTCGTGTCCGCCGCTTAAATCGCGCACCGTCACGGCGCGAACGCGGTCAGCCTGGACGTCAGCCGCAACCGGTTTGTGCATGAGCAAAACCGTCAGCCTTCCACTGGAAACGTAAGGCGCAAGTAGCGCGGAAAGCACCGCAACGGAAACACGCGGTTCGTGACAAACACGCGAAACGCTGGCATTGCCCGGATTCAATTGCCAGCGCGCACGCGCTTCGGCAGTCAGCGGATAATGATCGCGATAGTATTGGCGAATGGCCGTGCGGTACTGACGATAGCTAAGCGTCGCACCGAAGTTTTCAATCCAGCGATGTTCGTCGAGCGGCACGGCTTGGGCGGTGACCTGTCCGCCGAGCCAATCGGTCTCTTCGGTCAGGATCACGCGCTGTCCGTTGCGGCAAGCTGCGAGCGCGGCGGCCACACCACCCAAACCACCGCCGATGATGGCGACATCGCCGCGCAACTCTTTGGCGCGGGCGAGTGCGGGCGATAAGGCAAAAGGCAGCAGAAGAAAACCGCTGCCTTGTTTTAGAAAATCTCTTCGGTTGGTCATTACTTGCGCGAGGTGCTAAGCCAGCAGCTTTTTGACGACGTTGCCGTGCACGTCTGTCAGTCGGAAATCGCGGCCCTGAAATTTGTAGGTCAATTTCAAATGGTCAATGCCCATTAGGTGCAACACGGTGGCGTGCAGGTCGTGAACTTCGACCGGGTCTTCGACCACGTTGTAGCCGAGTTCGTCCGTTTGACCGATGGTCACCCCCGGTTTGATGCCGCCGCCCGCCAGCCAGTAAGTGAAGGCGCGCGGGTGATGATCGCGTCCAAGCAGTTTTGATCCGGCGCGGGCTTCATTAACCGGCGTGCGCCCGAATTCGCCGCCCCAGATGACAATGGTGTCTTCCAGCAAACCGCGCTGTTTCAAATCATCGAGCAGCGCGCCAATAGGCCGATCAATTTCGCGGCACATGCGCGGAAGCTTGGTCGGAATATCCACGCCGACGCCGTTGCCGTGCATGTCCCAGCCCCAGTGATACAACTGCACAAAGCGCACGCCGCGTTCGACCAAGCGCCGCGCCAGCAAACAGTTGTTGCCGAACGAGGCTTGCCCAGGGCGCGTGCCATAAGCTTCGTGGACTTTCTGCGGCTCTTTGCTGATGTCGGTCAATTCCGGCACGCTGGTTTGCATGCGATACGCCATTTCGTAAGCCGCAATGCGGGTGTCAATTTCCGGGTCGCCGATGGCCTGGCGATTCATCTGGTTCAGGTCGCGAATGGCGTCCAACGATTGGCGGCGCACGTCCGTACTGACGCCTTCAGGATTGGAGACAAACAAAACCGGCTCGCCTTTGGAACGAAACTCCACGCCCTGATGCACCGTCGGCAAAAAGCCGCTGCCCCAGCAACTCTTGCCGCCATCAGGATTGTTTTCGCCGGAAATCAACACCACGAAACTCGGCAAATCCTTGTTGTCGCTGCCCAGGCCATAACTCATCCAGGCGCCCATGCTCGGACGCCCGACAATCTGATGGCCGGTGTTCATGAAAATCTGCGCCGGCGCGTGATTGAACTGCGTGGTTTTCATCGAACGCACAATGGCGATGTCGTCCGCGTGGCGCGCCAGGTGCGGCAACAGATTGGACATTTCCTGCCCGGACTTGCCGTATTTTTTGAACTCGAACGGCGTGCCGAGCAGCTTCGGTGTGCCTTGAATAAAGGCGAAACGTTCACCTTTGATGAACTCCGCCGGGATGTCCTGGCCATCGTATTGGTTCAGCTTCGGTTTGTAATCGAACAAATCAAGCTGCGACGGCGCGCCTGCCATAAACAGAAAGATGATCCGTTTGGCCTTGGGCGCGAAATGCGGCCCGCCCAGGTCGCCAGTGGGCGACGCCAAAAGCTGGTTGTTCAGCAACGAATTCAGGGCCAGCGAACCAATGCCGAACCCGGCAGCTTGTTTGAAAAAATGACGGCGCGTCAGGTCGCGCAGCGAATCACTAGGTCTTTCCATAAGAAGCCAATCCTTACTTGATCAGATAAAACCGCGTTTGGCGTGGGCGAAACCATTGAAAGCCCTTTTCGGTCATGACGGCATCGTCTTCGGCCATGATCGTTACTTTTTGCCCGCCCCATTCTGCGACTGGCGTCGAAGTGTTTAACTCGATTGACGTGTATGACCCCAGCCGTAGCAGTTCTTTGGGACCATTGCCGGGGCGGCGAAAATCTATGCTTGCGCCGAGCGCATGTCCTTGTGTGCCGACGGAATGCGAATAGATCATCGCTTCGATCCCTTCGCGTTTGCAGTCCGCCATCGTCGCATCGTAAACCTCGGAACCGCTCATTCCGGCACGTGCGTGTTTGAACAGAATGTCTTGCAGCCGGTTGGTATTGGCCAGCGCGCGCTTCAAACCTTCCGGCGCGTCTTTTTCACCGGGCTTTAAAATGTAGGCGTGCTTTTGCCAGTCGGTGCTCAAGCCCAGGTAATTCAAGCCGAAATCCACGTGGATGCAATCGCCGCGTTCGAGCACCATGGATTCATCCGCCACGTTCAGGAATTGCATGGTTTTGCCCGCGTCGCGGCTTTGCCTTTGCACGCGCAAGTCAGGTTGAAACCAAACGCTCAAACCCAGATTGTTGACTTGTTGTAACAGCCACCAACGCACATCGCCGACGGTGGTTTTGCCGGGCGTGATGACTTCGTTCGAAAAGGCGCGTTGCGTCAGGATGTCGGTGAGGGCAACGGCGGTGCGGTAATGCTCAAACTCTTCGGGCAAGCGTGTGTCCTGATATTCGGTGATCAGTGCGGCGGCAGACACAAAACGTTTGGCGAAATCTTCGCCCAACGCCTCAAGCAGGAATTTGTGAGCATCGTAGGTCAGCCCGTTGGTCGCGCCGCGCGCGCCACCCATATTCAAGGCGATGGTTTTGGGTTGGCGCTGTTCCACCAATTTGCGCAAGGTCGAGGCAATTTGGTTGCCGGGGGGATTCAAAACTTCGAAATGAAATTTCAGGTGTTCTTCGGGATAGCGCACCAGCGCAAAGCGTTCCAGTTTGTCTGTGCCGTTGTCGGCAAAAATGAAAAAATCGCGGCGGCCAACATAGGGAATGGGCGGTGCAATGTATTCGGCGATTGTGTCAGGATGAAATTCTTCAGTCGTCACAATCCACATGGCCACGCCGTGCCGTCGCATCATCGGCAGCAGCAACGTGTCCAGGCGTTTTTTCAACCACTGCTCGCGCACAGTGGTTTGTTCGCGCAACGATAAGAGTTTGGGCAACGGCTCAAGCTGATGGCCGGTTGCGGACGGCTTTTTGACTGGCGCTTGTGCGACCGCCATTGCCGCGACCAGCAATAATGCTGCGCCAACGAACGCGAAACGCGAGAAACAAGAACGATACATACGCTTGAAACGGTTGCAGAGCCGCGCAAGTCAGCAACCAGCGACTCATTTGTCCGCCTGATTGCTGACCCGCGAGGTTTTGTCTGTGGTTAATTCAACGGGCGAATCCAGATATTGCGAAAGCGCATGGGGTTGCCGTGATCCTGCAATTTGATCGGGCCTTTCGGACCGTGCGGGATGTACGCAGGGGCGCGGTCGTGCCAGGTTTCGCCGAAGATTTCGACGTTATTTTGTACCAGCACACCGTTGTGAAAAACGGTGACGCGGGCGCGGCGCGTGACGTTGCCGATTTCGTCAAAGCGCGGCGAGGTGAAAATAATGTCGTAGGCTTGCCATTCGCCCGGTTTGCGCGAAGCGTTGACCAACGGCGCGTGTTGTTTGTACACCGAAGCGGCTTGCCCGTGGAAGTACGTCGGATTCTGGTACGAATCAAGGACTTGCACTTCGTAACGGCCCATCAAAAACACGCCGCTGTTGCCGCGTCCCTGGCCGTCGCCTTTGACTTCAGACGGCGTCGCCCATTCGATGTGCAACTGGCAATCGCCGAATTCCTGTTTGGTGGCGATGTCGCCGGTGCGCGGCTGGACTTGTATATAACCATCCTGCACCAACCATTTGGCGTCGCTGCCGTCGCGCAGGCTCTTCCAGGCGGTCAGGTCTTTGCCGTCAAACAAGACAACTGCGTCCGAAGGCGGATCGCTGGCTTTGGCGCCGGGCGTGACTACTTTGGGTTCTTTTTTAGGCGCGTCTTGCGCCGGGCGCAGCAAGCCCATCTCGATGGCTTTCTTGCGGACTTCTTCGACTTGTTGCGGTGTGTATTGCGGGGTAGGTTGCTGGGCCTGTGCGACCGACATAAGGCCACCCAGGATCAGCAGCACCAGCGCGCAAATGAGCAGTGGTTTACGAACACGGGACGGCTTAGCGATGAGATGCATCATTGTTCGAGATTCTCCTTGCGGGTTGAAAGGTTCGGTTTGATTACTGCTTGGTCAAGGTTTCGTCTAAATTCAAAAGCACGTTTGCCACGATCGTCCACGCCGCCAATTCGGGCGCGGGCAATTCGCGTGCGTCGCCTTTCATCAGTTGTTCCGCCGTTTGCGGATGCGCTTTGTAATTCGTCAGTTGTTGGTTAAAGAGTGCCGTCAGACGAGCCAGTTCGGCGGCATTTGGGCGGCGGGTCTGGCACAGGCGGAAGCCATATTCCAGCTTGGCCTGCAAATCGCCGTTGGCTTCGAGCGCCATGCGTTTGGCCAGCGCACGCGCCATTTCCATGGCCGCATCGTCGTTCAGCAAGGTCAGCGATTGTAGCGGCGTATTCGTGCGCACGCGGCGCACGGTGCAGACTTCGCGGCTGGTGGCGTCAAAGGTCATCATTGCCGGGTACGGCGAAGTGCGCCGCAAGAACGTGTATAGGCCGCGCCGATAACGATCTTCGCCAGAAGCCACCAGCCACTTTTCCGCACTGTAAGGATTGCGCCAGATGCCGTCTGGTTGCGGCGGCATCACGCTCGGCCCGCCCAGTTTGCGGCTGAGCAACCCGCTCGCCGTCAACGAAAGGTCGCGCACCATTTCGGCTTCGACGCGGAAGCGCGGGCCGCGCGCCAGCAAACGGTTGTACGGATCGCGTTCCTGCAAGCCTGGTGTGACGTTTGAATTCTGCCGATAGGTGGCCGAAAGCACGATCAACCGATGCAGCTTTTTCTGGCTCCAGCCCTGTTTGACAAACTCTGTCGCTAGCCAATCCAGCAATTCGGGATGCGAAGGCGCAGCGCCTTGCGAACCGAAATCTTCGCTGGTTTCGACAATGCCGCGCCCGAAAAACTGTTCCCAGGCGCGATTGACTGTTACCCGGCTGGTCAGCGGATTGTTTTCGTCAACCAGCCAGCGCGCCAAACCCAAACGATTCGCCGGCGCGTTTTCCGGCAGCGGCGGCAAGGCCGCAGGCGTTCCGGCATACACCCTTTCGCCCTTGATGGCGAAGTTGCCGCGTTCACGTACCCAGCCGGACGGGCGATCAAAGCCAGGTTTTTCCTGCATTACCAATGCCGTGATGATGCCCAGATTCTTGACTGAATCCTGCAGGTCTTTCAGCCGGTCACGCTCGGCTTTGAGCAAGGGCGTGGTGCTGCGGAAATGCGCCGCCAAATCGCGTTTTTGTTTTTCGG